>JBBRMW010000073.1:0-22567 GCA_038230635.1 Aggregatilineales bacterium
CAAACTTTCAGGAGCATATGCCCATGCAGGATTTTCTATTTCGCGGCGATCTGGCCGATCTAGACCCCGACGTGACCGATCTGATCAACCTCGAAGCCGAACGGCAGGCGCTTCGCCTCATCATGATCCCCTCCGAATCGACGATTCCCTGGGCGGTGCGCGAAGCCCTGACCTCGCCCTTCCACAACATTTACGCCGAAGGCTATCCGCCCGACGAGATGCGCGCCATGACCGAAGCCGATCTGCTGGATTTCGACACGCGCCTCGCTGAATATCGGCGCTATGGCGATCCGCGTTATTACAAGGGCACGGAATTCGCCAACCTGATCGAATCGCTGGCACGGCGGCGCTGCGCCAAGTTGTTTGCCACGCCCACCTTGAGCGCCGAAAAGCTGTTCGTCAACGTGCAGCCACTGTCGGGTGCGCCCGTCAACAGTGCCGTCTACACCGCCTTGATCCAGCCCGGCGACGTAATTATGGGACTCGATTTGCTGCATGGCGGCCACCTTTCGCACGGCAGCCCAGCAGCGCGCTCTGGCAAGCAGTACAAGGCGATTCATTACACGGTCGATCCAAAGACCGATCTGATCGATTACGAGGGTGCGCGGGCGCTCGCACTCGAACACAAGCCGAAGGTCATCATCGGCGGTTTCACGTCGTACCCCTGGTCGCCGGATTGGGCGAAGCTGCGCGCCATCGCCGACGAAGTGGGCGCGTATTTATTGGCCGATGTGTCGCACGTCTCCGGCTTGATCATTGCAGGCGTTTATCCATCGCCTGTCGGCATCGCGGACATCGTGACGTTCACCACGCACAAGACGCTGGGCGGCCCGCGCGGCGCGGTCATGATCACGCACAAGGCCGATCTCGCCAAAAAGCTCGATCGCGGCGTGTTCCCTGGCGAACAGGGCGGCCCGCACGTCAACACGATCGCGGCGTTGGCTGTCGCGCTCAAACTGGCGACGACGCCCAAATTCAAAGAATTGCAAGTGCAGACCGTGCGCAACGCGGCGCGGCTGGCCGAACAACTCGAAAAACATGGCCTGCGCATTCCGCATGGCGGCACCGATACGCACCTGCTGCTGGTCGATACGAAGGCCGTCACGGGCGCCGATGGCACGCCGCTCGGTGGCGATATGGCCGCGCGCCTGCTCGATCTGATCGGGATCACCTGCAATCGCAACACGATTCCGGGTGATGTCAGCGCAGGTCGCCCGACGGGTATTCGACTCGGCACGCCCTGGATCACGCAGCGCGGTTTCCGCGAGCCAGAGATCGATCGCTTGGCCGCGATCATCGCCTCGGTGCTCAAGGCGTGCCAGCCGTTCAGCTACGATGGCAAAGGTGGCAAGGCCGATTGGCGCGCCAAGATCGACTTCGATACATTCGTGCAGGCGCAGTGCGATGTCGCGCAATTGTGCCGCGAGGCCGGACTCGATTATACGTTGCCTGTCGTCGGCGATCGGATGCCGGAAACTGGGCGCGGTCATCTCACCACCTGGATCGGTGAAGGCGATCCGCGCGAACCTGCGACAATTGCGATCTTCGGCGAAAAGGCGGGCGCATTCTTATCGGCGGCGCTAACCAGCGATGTCGAGGCACTGCACGATAATGAGCAGCAAACCACGCTGCTGCTGAAAGCGGATGGCGAAATCCTGACGCCTGCGCTGCTGATCCGTGCCTCATACGATCAATATCTGCTGTACGTGGCACGGGAGGGTGCGCGATCGGCGACGTGGTTGCGTGCGCTGTCAGATGGCTTCGTCGTCTACGATCCGATCGATCTACATGGCAAGTTACCGGGTCCGGTGACGATCAGCTTGTCATCTGCACCTGTGCCATTGGAAATCGCCTCACGCTTAGCCGATCTGTCGATCGATGAATCGCTCTACGATCTTGGCAAGCCGTATTTTGTCGGCGCACGCGGCGCGTTATATGGCGGCCCACGCCGCGATCCGCTGTCCGCCTTCGTCTGGACAGAACCGACCGATCCACCGCTGCTCAAGACGAGTTCGCACGCGCTCCACCGCGAGATCGGCGCGAAGATGACGCCGTTCGCGGGCTACGATATGCCCGTTTGGTACACCTCGGTGGGCGAGGAACACGCCGCCGTCCGCAGCAGCGCGGGCGTGTTCGATGTGACGCATATGGGCGTCTGGGAAGTGAGCGGCGCGGCGGGCGAGGAATTTCTGAATGAGCTGACGACCAACGACGTGAGTACGCTCGCACCCGGCGAATCGCACTACAGTTACTTGTTGGGCATCGACGGTGTGCCGCTCGACGACATTTACGTGTATCGGCTCGAAGCCGCCAAGTTCATGATCGTCGTCAATGCGGGCAACAACGCCAAAGATTGGGCGTGGATCACGGCGGTACACGCAGGCCGCGTCCAGATCGATCCCGATCGGCTAGGGGCGACGCTATTGGCACATCCTGAGCAAGTCATCTTGCGTGATCTGCGTGATCCGGCAACGGGCGCGGATCGCCGTGTCGATGTAGCGCTGCAAGGCCCGAAAAGCCGCGATATGCTGCTCAGTCTGCACGGCTCGGACGCGGACAGGGCAAAGATCAAGGCGCTGGCCTGGGGCGGTGTGACACACGTTACGCTCGGTGGTTACGACTTGATCGTCTCGCGGACCGGCTACACGGGGGAGCGGGTCGCCTTCGAGTTATTCATCCACCCCGATCACGCGCCCGCACTGTTCCGCGATTTGATCTCATCCGGCGCGACGCCCTGCGGACTCGCCAGCCGCGACAGTACACGCATCGAGGCCGGACTGCCACTGTATGGTCACGAATTGGGAAGCGAGTCGGACTATACGCCGGGCGATGCAGGCTTCGCCAGCTACGTCAAGCTGTGGAAGCCGTTCTTCATCGGCAAGCGCGCCTATCTCGACCGTGAAGCGCAGCGTGACTCGGTAGTGGCACGCTTCCGCATGGACGCACGCGGAGTCAAACCGCCGCAGCCGCACGATCCGGTGCTCGATAAACGTGGGCGCGTCGTCGGGGTCGTGACCTCGTGCAGCCTGTCCAGCGATGGCTATCAACTCGGTCAGGCGTATCTAAAAACGGAAGTCGCCGAAGAAGGCACGCCGCTCTTGATCTTCAGCGGTGCGGCACGGATCAAGGATGGCAAAGCGCTCGTCGATCTGCGCCCTGGCGACAAGGCGACAATCCCGGACGCGGCGACGGTGCTGAGCCGCTTCCCGAAGAAGAAGTAGGGGTTTTCGCTTGCGGATCGGCCTGAATGCGCACTTGCTGGCAAGCGCGGCGGGTTATCGACGGGCGGGCATCCATGGTTACATGTACCAACTGCTCGATCACCTGCCCGCCGCCGCGCCCGATTCTACCTTCACGGTATTCGTCGGCGCGGGTGATCCGCCGAATCACCCGCAGTTCACGGTGCGGCGCGCACCCTGGGAAAACGATCGACCCCTGCGCCGTATCGCCTGGGAGCAGTTTAGACAACCGATGCAGGTCGGCGGCCTCGACCTGGTTCACGAAATGGCGTTCGTCGCGCCACTGATCATGCCGCGCCCGTTCGTCGTGACCGTCTACGATCTGACCTTTTTGCGTTATCCTGACCGTCTGACAGCCTCCCGGCGGCTCTACCTGCGGCTGTTCACGAAGCTCTCATGTATGCACGCGCGCCGCGTGATCGCCATTTCGCAGAGCACTGCCGACGATTTGGCGACGTTACTTGGCGTCCCGCGCGAGCGGATCGATCTCGCTATGCCGGGTATTGAGCCGCGCTTCCGACCACTGTCACGCGCCGAAGTCGAGAGATTCCGCGCCGCGCAGGGGCTGCCGGCGCGCTTTTTGCTGTTTGTTGGAACGCTGGAACCGCGCAAGAATCTGCCCATGCTGCTGCGTGCGTATGCAGCGCTCCCGGCAGCGGATCGGGCGGCGACTCACCTCATCTTGGCGGGCGGCAAAGGGTGGCTGTCCGACGAGATCGCCGCCACCATCGAGCGTCGGGGCTTACAGGATACTGTCCATTTACCCGGCTTCGTGGCGGACTCCGATCTGCCAATGTGGTACAATGCGGCAGCGGGGTTTGTGTATCCGTCGGTGTTCGAAGGCTGGGGTTTGCCCGTCACCGAGGCGATGGCTTGCGGACTCCCGGTGATCGTGTCGAATGTGTCGTCGCTGCCCGAAGCCGCAGGCGATGCGGGCATACAACTTCCACCCGACGCCGAATCCGCCTGGACGGACGCGATCGCACGCTGCATCGGTGATCCGCTATGGCGTGCAACGGCTTCCGCGCGTGGAATTGAGCGCGCGACGCAGTTCACCTGGGCGCGTACCGCCGAGCAAACCGTAGCGAGTTATCGAAAAGCGTTATCTCGTGATAAAACCTGAATTGTAATGTCTGCAATATATTTATGAATGATTGGTCAAAAACCTTACACCGTCTGATGCCGCTGATCGATGTGGCGTTCGTGCTGATCGCATTTCGGTTGGCCTATTCACTGCGTTATGCGATCCAGTTCATTCGCCCGCTCGACGAATTCAATTTTGCGCCGTTCGAGCCATATCTGCCTTACGCGCTGATCTACGCGGCCTGGCTGGTGCTCACGCCGCCCGTTTCCGGTCTTTATCGGCGGGCGCGTGGGCGATCCTGGCTGGAAGAAGCATCGGCGATCATCAATGGCGCGACGAACGCCACCGTGATCGTCATGGCGATCAGTTTTTTGCTGCAACCACTCGTTTTTTCGCGCCTGATGATTGTTGAGGCGACCGCGATCACCGTGATCCTGATGGCGATCACACGGCTGATCCAGCGCACCTTGCAGAGCGCATTGCAACGCCGCGGTATCGGCGTCGAGCGCGTGCTGCTGGTGGGAGTCGGCGAAGTCGGGCACGCGGTGCTGCGCGGGATCGTCGCGCGCCCCGACCTCGGCTACCGAATCGTCGGCTATTTGGATGATGACCCGCAGCGCGGCAGTGTCGATCTGGGACGGTTGCGCGGACTCGGCGATCTCAGCCAGTTATCGACTGTGCTGGAGGCGAATGGAATCGACCTCGTGATCGTCACTTTGCCCTGGACGGAGCACGACAAAATCCTTGAAATCGTCGGATTGTGTGAGACTCGCCACCTTCAGGCGCGCATCGTCCCCGATACCTTCCAACTGAATCTAAGTCGCGTCCGCGTCGAAAACTTGGCAGGGATTCCGCTGCTGGGCATGGCCGCCGAGCCGACACTGAGCCGCGCCAAACAACTGCTCAAACGCGCCATCGACATTGGCTTGATCGTCCTGGTCGCGCCCTTTGTGATCGTGCCTGCGCTGCTGATCGCCCTCCTGATCAGGCTCGACTCGCCGGGTCCAGTCCTGTTTCGGCATCGGCGCGTGGGTGAGAACGGCGCGGAGTTCGATCTATTCAAGTTCCGCTCGATGCACTTGGACGCCGACAAACGTCACCACGACTTGATCCGCGAAACGGGTTCCGATCCACGCCACTTTAAGATGAAGGACGATCCGCGCCGCACACGAGTCGGCAAGTGGCTGCGACGGTTGAGCCTCGACGAACTTCCGAACATGATCAACGTGATACGCGGCGAAATGAGCCTCGTTGGGCCGCGCGCGCCAACTCCGACCGAGGTCACCCTGTACGAACCCTGGCAGCGCCAACGGCTGAACACACGCCCTGGTATCACGGGCTTGTGGCAGGTCAGCGGACGCAGCGATGTTCCATTCGAGGAGATGTGTCTGCTCGATATTTATTACATCGAAAACTGGTCGCTCACGCTCGATATTCAGATTATCCTCAAAACGATGCCGCGCGTGCTGTTCGCCGACGGCGCATATTGAAGCGTGCAGGAAATCCAAAGCCGCATCCGCTAACTATCGCACAACTTACAGCAAATTCCTGACAGGTTGAGCTATTAACCTCACCCCCGACCCCCTCTCCGTCCTCACGGAGAGGGGGAGTCGCCCTCGCAGCACCGCTAATAGCTCATCCTTTCGGGAAAATGCTCTAGATGCAACCGCCCTGCAAAAAGACAGTCCGCGGTTTACGCCCGTCGCTCGATCCGGTATAATGCACCGCGCTTGAAATCGATCGGGTGGGAGCAGTTTATGCGGATTATCGTTACGGGGGCGGGCGGCTTGTTGGGGCGGCAGTTGTTGGCCGTGTTGGGCAATCGCGGGCACGCGATCACAGGTGTGTCTCATGTCGATCTCGATATTACCGACACCGCCGCCTTGAACGCTTATTTGGCCGCGATCGCGCCCGAGCTCGTCATCAACTGCGCCGCCATGACCAATGTCGATCGCTGTGCCGAATACCCGGACGAGGCGCTCCGCATCAACGGCTTTGGCACGCAATCGCTGGCCCTGGCCTGCGCGCGCCAGGGTGCGGCACTTGCCACCCTGAGTACCAACGAGGTGTTTGATGGTGAGCGCGCGATCCCGTACCTGGAATACGACGCCCCGCGCCCGATCAACGCCTATGGCTACAGCAAATGGGTGGGCGAGCAGACCACCCGCGATCTGCTGCCGCGCCACTACATCATCCGCACATCGTGGTTGTTTGCGCACGGCGGCGAAAATTTTTTGCAGCGCATCATCGCGGTCGCTGATCAAAACAGTACGCTGCAAGTCGTGACCAACGAGGTGGCGACGCCAACCTATACGATCGATGTAGCCGAAGCGATCGGCAAATTAATCGAAACCGAACGCTTCGGCATTTATCACTTGGTGAACGAGGGCAGCGCCAGCCGCTACGAGTTCGCGCGCTTCATCCTCGATTGCGCGGGTTATGCCGATCTGCCGATTAAGCCGATCATTGGGGCACAGCGTCCGCGCCCCTCGCGCCCACCAACGTACAGCGTTCTGCGCAATTTTGCTGCCCGCCAGCTTGGGATCACCCTGCGTCCCTGGCAAGAAGCAGTTGCCGCCTTCTTCGTGCGGGAACGTGAAATCTCCTTCTGAAGGCACCTGACCCAAAATTGTGACAGATTTAACTTGCCCGCTCTTTTCCGTGATCATTCCTAACTGGAATGGTCTCGCACACCTGACGATTTGTCTGGATGCGCTATGCAAGCAGACGTATCCAGCCATCGAGATTATTATTGCCGACAATGCCTCGGTCGATGGCTCGGCGGTGCTGGTGGCGGAACAGTATCCCGAAGTGCGCTGGATCGGGCTACCAACCAATCGCGGCTTTACGGGTGCGTGCAACGCGGGTCTAATGGCGGCGCGCGGCGTCTATGTGGCACTGCTCAACAACGATACCGAAGTTGATGCAGGTTGGATCGCGGAAGTGGTGGCGGCTTTTGAGCGTCATCCGGCGGCGGGCGCGATCGCCTCGAAAATGCTGTTGTTTGATCGGCGCGATCATTTTCATACGGCGGGCGATCTGTACCGCGTGGATGGCGTCCCGGTCAATCGCGGCGTCTGGCAGCGCGACGAGGGTCAATTCAACGACGAAATGGATGTATTCAGCGCGTGCGGCGGCTCGGCGGCCTATCGGCGGACGGCACTCGATCAGGTGGGGCTGCTCGACGACGCATTCTTCTTCTCGTGCGAAGATGTCGATCTGGGCTGGCGGTTACAATTGGCGAATTGGCAGTGCGTATATGCGCCGCGCGCCATCGTTTATCATCGGTTGGCGGCGACGGGCGGTGGCACAACGGCCAGCTTTTATGACGGACGCAACTTCATATATGTGTTGATCAAGGATTACCCGGCGGCGCTCTGGCGGCGACACGGAGGCGCGATCCTGCGGGCGCAAGGGCACATCGCGTGGGCGGCGCTCCGAGCGTGGCGGGGAGCGGCAGCACGCGCGCGCTTACGCGGTATCATCGCGGGACTCGTCCATATTCCGATTTTGCTCGGCAAACGTCGGCGCGTCCAGCGCACGCGCCGCATATCCATCGAATCGTTGGAGTCGATATTGACTCCGGTCACAGGAGAACCCTGAGTGTCGTCCATTACCCCGGCTGAGAAGCCGTTTCTGTCGATCATCATTCCAGCGCTCAACGAACAACGACGGTTAACTCTGAATCTGCCCAAGATCGACGCTTTCTTGCGCACGCAGCCGTATCACGCCGAGGTGATTGTCGTCGAGAATGGCAGTAGTGATGATACGGTCGGCGTTGTCCAGCGTTTTGCGGTCGATCATCCTTATGTCAAAATCCTGGCGGGTGAGCCACGCGGCAAAGGGCGCGCCGTCAAGCGTGGGATGTTGGCCGCGGATGGCGATTACCGATTCATCTGTGATGCCGATCTGTCGATGCCGATCGAGGAGATCGCCAAGTTTTTACCGCCCCAGCTCGAAAATTTCGAGGTGGCGATCGGCTCGCGCGAAGGCAAGGGATCGCACCGTTTCGGTGAGCCGACGCGCCGTCACGTCTTGGGGCGTGTGGCGAACTTTCTGATCAAACTGTTGGCGGTGCGCGGCTTCGAGGATACCCAATGCGGCTTCAAAGCGTTCAGCCGTGCTGCCGCCGAAGACCTGTTCACGGTGCAACAGATCCACGGCGTTGGCTTCGATGTCGAGCTGCTGTTTGTGGCGCAGCGGCGCGGCTATCAGATCGCACAAGTGCCGATCAACTGGTATTATGATCCAGAAAGCAAAATGCGACTGATCAACGACTCGATCGGCGTGATCGGCGAGATCGTGGAAATCCGGCGCAACTGGAGGGCAGGATTGTACGCACCGCGCCCAGCCAAATCGGATCGTTGAAAAAATGAGCCGCACTTATTTAGCCTAGGATCGTGTGTAGCCTATGCCTACCCTTCGCCCCAGTGATGCCAAAGAGATATTCATTTCCTATTCCCGCGCCGATGTCGCCTATGCGCGCACACTTGCGGAAACGCTGACTGATCTTGGCTTTACGCTCTGGCGAGATCGCAGCGATATGGAGGGTGGCGAGAATTGGTGGCAACAGATCGAAGAGGCGATTCGTGGCGTCGATACGATGATTCTGCTCCTGAGTGAGGCAGCACTGGCGTCCAAAATTGTCAGCAAAGAATGGCGCTATGCTCGTCAAGTTGGCACACGCGTAATCCCCATCATTGCAGACTCTTTTCTACCAGAGCGTGCCCCACGCTGGATGGGAAAGCGTGATTGGTACGACTTTCGCCAACGCGAACAAGACGCCGATCAACAACTATTGTGGGAGAAACTGCTCGGCCAACTGCGCGCTCCATACCAACGCAAGCGCGTGCCATTTATGGTGGAGGACCTGCCCATTGACTACGTACCGCGTGCGGCAGAGCAGACTCAGATCATCACTCAGTTTATCGATGTAGATCGCCAAGAACCCCGTGCTGGCATCGTCGCGCTTAAAGGAGCGGGCGGCTACGGAAAAACGACACTGGCACGGGCAGTTTGTGCCGATGAACGCATTCAAACAGCCTTCGATGATGGTATTCTGTGGGTTACCTTTGGCGAAAAAGTGGTTAATCTTACTGGAAAAGTTGACGATTTAGTTTACACGCTCACTGGACGACACTCGAACGCGAACACACTGGAAACGGTTGTCTCTGAACTCTCCAATGCACTGGCTGAACGGGATCTCCTGTTGGTATTGGACGATGTATGGAATGCCTCTGATCTGATGCCATTTTTGCAAGGTGGCCCACGTTGTGCGCGCCTGATTACCACGCGAGATGCGGGGACGCTCCCGCCCGGCACTCAGAAAATAGCCGTGGATGAGATGGCTCGTGGCGAAGCGGTCATGTTGTTGCGACACGGGCTACCCCCCGGTGAAAACGCGACATTTGAGCGGCTCTCAAGTCGCCTCGGCTATTGGCCGCTGCTGATTAAGCTGGTAAACGGTGCGCTTCGGGATGCTGTTTTGGACTTTCGGCAGCCACTGGGAGCCGCTCTCGCAGATATGGATCAGGGGCTTAACGAAGGCGGGTTGACCGTCTTTGATCTGGATAACACAACCGATCGCAGTAAAGCCGTCAGACTGACCATTGAAGTGAGCCTCAGCCGTCTCTCCACCGAGGAAAAAGAGCGATTTGAGTCACTTCTTATTTTCCCAGAAGACATCAACATTCCACTGGACGTGATAGGCCGTCTGTGGGGAATTTCAGCCGTGTTTACCCGCAAATTATGTGGGCGTCTTTTCAACATGTCCCTGCTACTGGAATACAATTTGGAAACCAGCACACTCCGCTTACATGACATCGTTCGTGACTTTCTCAAGCGACCGTCCGCATATCAAGGGACTATGCCCGATTTGAATCAGGGCGAATTGATACATCCAATTCTCGAATCTCAGATGGCGGAGGAAGCACCTCATAACAAACTGCTCGATTCCTACCGACTGAAACGCTGGTCTGATCTCGCCGCAACCGATTGCTACATGTGGAAGTACCTGTCCTGGCATCTGATCCATGCTTTCAGGGTCGGCGAGTTTATGGACACGGCGACTGATATTAACTTCCTGGCAAAAAAATCAATGATCCTTAACCCGTTTGAAGCTGAAAACGATTTGGCGGGATTGGTACAAGTATCAAGAGGAGAGGCGTATGAACCGGCCTCTCAAGCATTGCGTCTGCAATTTACGCGAATTACACACATCCTCGCGCGTTGTCAGACTGCGCAAGACGCTGCGGCTGTGATCTGGAATCGTATCGATATTGATAAGCCGTCTCCATTGCACGATAAATGGGCGAGGCGCTACCTCCTCCCTTGCTGCGCGCGGAGCGTCCTCTACCTGATCTACCACCGTCTGCGCTGTTTCGCACTTTGGATGGGCACCGCGACTCGGTAAAAGGCATCGCTTTCAGCCCAAATGGCAAGCAACTTGTCAGCGTTGGCGACGATCGGACATTGCGGCTATGGAACCTGAAAAGCGGGCAATCGGAGCGGGAGCCATTGCCAGTGGCGAGTGAGGGACGCAGCATTGCCTGGAGTGCGGACGGTACGTTCATCGCAGTTGCCTTCAAGGATGGAAAGGTCGTGCTTTATGACCCTGATTCCTGGACCGAAAAAGCGCACTGGACAGCCCACAACCATCAAGTGCGCGGCATAGCGATTCGGCCAGATAGTCAACAGATCGTGAGCGTATCGCGGGATCGGACAGTAAAGGTGTGGGATCGAGGGGGGCTGCTCCTGCGGACGCTCAACGGGCATGGCAGTTCGGTCGAGGCAGTCGCTTTTAGCAATGATGGAAATCTGCTTGTCTCGTGTGATCAATTGGGTCTGGTCTTAGTCTGGGATGCAGGCTCAGGTGAAGAGCGACATCGATTGGCGCTCCCAGGCGGCCACTGTTTTAGCGTTGCCTTCAGTCCGGATAACAAACACATTGCAATAGGTGGCAATGCGGGTCGGATTACACTCTGGGAGTTTCAAACTAACCAGCAACGGGTGCTAAATGCGCAGACTGGAGACATTCGCGGTGTCGCCTTTAGCCCGCGCGGTGGACATTTGGTGAGTGGATCCTCCGATCGTACTATCGTACTGTGGCAAACGGATACCTGGGAGGTACAAGACGTCTGGGCTGATCATTCGGGCATTGTCCGCACCATCGCCTGGAACGCAGACAGCGACTATGTGGCAACGGGCGCGAGCGATCGGGCTATCAAAATTTGGAAACCGAATACGAGCCGTATTATCGATAGCAGCACGGACGATATCCCACGGACGACATATTATGGGGTTGCCTATGCTCAGGATGGACGTTTGATTGCTTTGGGAAAATCCGGGCACGTACTTGCAATTGATCCCACCCGAATCGACCACGCCCAAACATTGAGTGGATTTCGCAATGACAGCAAATTCATCGTATGCAGCCCCCACGGAAGTTGGATTCTAGGCTTACCGGGAGGCGCATCAGTAAAGCGCTGGGATGCCCGAACGGGTAAACGATCGGGATTCTTAGTTGCCGAGGAGGGCGCGGTCTTACATACGGCAGCCTACAGCCCCGATGAACAAACACTGGTGACGACATCAGGTACCTCGACATTGCAAATTCGAGCTGCGAATGATTTGACACTCATTCGCTCCTGGCAGGTGCCAAATGGAGTCGTTTTCAACCATGCGGCGTACAGCCCCGATGGCCTTACTATAATCGCATCGGCAGCAGATGGATCAATTATCGTATGGTCACCGGAAACGGATGTGGTTCATACCATGAAAGGGCATCAAGGGCCTGTTAACAATGCCGCCTACTCGGCGGACGGCCACTTTATTGCATCCGTCTCGAGCGATCGCACACTCAAAGTGTGGGACGGCGTAAGAGGGCGCTGCGTGCATACCTTCCATGCTGACGGCGGACTATACTCCCTAACATGGCATCCCGATAACGCACATATTGTAGCGGGTGGCGCACGCGGCTTATACTGGTTGGAATGGGTATCGTAAACGACATCATCAACCCTGATCGAATCCAAAGCTGCATAGGATGGCTACCTCGGATATCGGCTTGCATTTCCGTGTCTACAGGATATTTTTTGCATAAGTTTTTGAACGGGTTCAATTCACCGCGGTCCCTGGAAACGGTGAAAGCACAGCGTCTTGCATGACTACAGCAGTAATCGGTTAGATTAGCGCTACCTTGCGTGCAACTCCCCCTCCGGCTTATATTCCCACATTAATCGATAATTTCACTCGTCGTCTGCCAATTTGTGCTCGATTTGAGCTAACCGTTCACGCAATTTAACTGCGTCGGGTAAATTCGGATCAAGTTCAAGCGCTTGTCTGTAATCATTCGCCATATCTCGACGTGAATAGAGTGCCGTAAATTTGTTTTCGATCCGTTCCCGCGCAAAAGAAAATTCGTAAAAATAGGCGCGATCGAGATATGCCCTGGGATCATTTGGCGACAACATAATCGCGGCGCTGTAATCAGCCAACACCTGAACTTCACGGTTACGCACATCACCCATTAGCGCCCGCAACGTATACGCTTCTGAATACTCTGGGTGCGCCGCAATAATGGCATCTAATTGGAGATTGCGCACCTCATTTCCAAAAAGGCGATGTCCATTTCGCAAAGCAGTAATGTAGTCTGATATCGCACCATTTGGATCGCCAAGTTCATGTCGTTCCCGCCCACGTTGTACATAGCTAAACCAACGAGTTGGATTGAGCCTGATCGCTTCATTGAAGTCTGAGAAAGCGGATTTATGATCACCGATTTTCCAGTGGACAGACCCACGTTCGGAAAAGCCTAGGAATTCATCCGGTTTTAAGTTGATGAACTGGCTCAGATCGGCGATGGCGGCTTGATAGTTATTGCGCCAGTTATTAACCTCACCGCGCCTAAAATAGCCGTCCGCTAAGCTGGGATCAAGTGTGAGTGCCCGATCAAGATCTGAAATTGCGCCTTCATAGTCACTTTTGTTGCCACGCACGCTTCCACGTTCCATGTAAAATTTGGCTTGTTCCGGATCTAACCGGATCGCTTCATTGAATGCAGTAAGAGCCTTCCGATAGCTTGATTTTTGAGCCGCTCGCAATCCGGCGGCAAAATATACCTGCGGATCCCGCGATTGGATCGGCTTCTGCGCGGAGATAGCAACTATCTGCACGTCAAAATCCCAGGCTAAAGGGATCGCTTCGATCAACCACCACTCCCAAAAAGAGAGCAATTTTTCAACATTGAGTGCGTCAGATTCTGCATTGCCCGCAAACGCAATGGCCGCTGTGCCTGCCGTATCGCCAGCCTCTAAAGAGGCTAATTCTTGATCGGTGAATGGTACGCGCTCGCCACTTTGATTCAATACTCCGCCATGAACGACTTGCTCAAATGGGTCTCGCCAGCCGCGTACTTCCATGAGCGCTTTGTATGCAGAATAACCAGCAGCCTGAACATTCAGTTCATCGTATAAGTCGTTGCCAAATATGTGATAGCCAATATCTTGAATTTCTGCGGCCTCATCTTGAGTAACCGTGCCATCCAGCAACCCGACCGCTGCTCGCAACAAGCTCTCTGGAAGGTCATCATCCAAATAGGCAGCATGAAAGATCGGATACACCTTTTGAGCACTCAGAATTGCCAATCGTCCACGGGCGCGCGTGACTGACAAATCGGTGTACTCTCCGAAAGCCGTATACATCGCCCGCCGCAGTTGCCAATCTAATTGATGTTGTGGGTGAGCGCGCACAATGATCAGCGCTTGATCGACTAAAGTTTGCAGATTGGCGGAGGTCGTCACAATTTGTCTCGTTTGCCCTGATTAGGTCAACTATTGTTTTGTCTTTACGCCACGCCGCGCGCCGCCAACGTCACGCTCAGATGCAGAGTCGTCGCACCGCGCACGACTGTCAGTACCAGCGTATCACCGCTCCCGTAGGCGATCATGCGGATTGCCAGCGTGTGTTTGGCGTCTACCTTGTCGCCATCGACTTCGGTGATCACGTCGCCCACTTTAATTCCCGCGAAATCCGCCGGGCTGTTCGGCTGCACTTCGATGATCAGCGCACCTGCCTTGACCGTCAGCTTTTGCGTGGCGGCCAGCGCTTCTGTGACGACTTCATAGGCGACGCCTAACTCGGTACGCGATGCGCTCGGCGAATACGGCTGAGGCGTCAGGTTGTTCGGCGCGGCGCTTGTTGCAAACACGGGCGGCGTGCTCAGGGCCGTCAGCGTCACCGTGACTGTCAAAGGTTGGCCGCCCCGCTGCAACACGATCGAGATCGACTGACCGGGCGCTTTGACCGATAGGATCGCGCGTACCTGTGCAACCGATTTGATCGCCTGACCGTCAATGCTGGTCAAAATATCGTTCACCTGCAAACCCGCTGTCGCTGCCGCCGATCCGGGTGCAACCTGCGCGATCTGGATGCCGTTATCCGCCTCGATCAAGCCGACGCCGAGAAATGCACCGCTCCCGACCGCGTTGCTCGATGTCGTCGGGATAACGGTCGCGGCACTGGGACGTGCGCCAAGTGTGACTTTGAGCGCGCGCCAGCTATCGCCGTGTGTGACGACGATCGTGAGCTGTGTTCCCACTGGATACCCGGCGAGCGCGGCACTGAGCGGCTGACCGGAAGGCAAAGTTGCGCCGTTCACCGACGCGATCACATCGCCCGCGCGGAAGCCCGCCACATCTGCTGGGGAGCCGGGCACAACCTCACTCACAACGATGCCCTGATTGGTGTTATTGGTTAAGATTCCTAAATAACCGGGCGTTATGGCGATTGCGCTGGCGGTCGCTGCTGGTGTCGCCGCTTGCCCCTGCGCGACTCTGAAACTGACAACCGCTGTCAAACCGATCGTCACCGTGAGTAGCAAAGTCAGCATTCCAAATATGTGTCGAAACCGAATGGATCGCATCATAGCGTACATGTCCCATTTCAAAAACTTATGACTTGCGCTCGATTATAGCGTGTGTGCCGTTTTTCGTGGGGCACATGTTATGATTGACTGGGGCGTTTGCAAAGTCGAACCCCTCATCCCCCAGCCCTCGCCACTCAGCGGGGAAGTGGAGCAAACGCGGTGTGCTCCCCCTCGCTGCGTGCGGAGAGGGGGCTGGGGGGTGAGGTTCTTGAATAGAGCGAAGGGGCAGCCATGAGTGATTGGATCGGACGCACGCTCGGCAATTATCAGATCACGGGCATTGTCGGACGCGGCGGCATGTCCACCGTTTATCGCGCACAGCAGACGAGCATTGGACGCGATGTGGCGATCAAGCTGATCGATCGGGCGGCCACCGACGCTGATTTCGTGGCGCGCTTCCGCCGCGAGGTGCAGATCATTGCCTCATTGGAACATATTCATATTTTGCCGATCTATGATTACGGCCAGGAGGAGGGATCGCTCTATCTTGTGATGCGTTACCTCGATGGCGGCAGTCTGGCGGGGCGTATTCGTCAAAAACCGCTCGATCTGATTGAGATCGAGCGATTGATCCGCCAAATCGCGGAAGCGCTCGATTATGCGCATGGGCGCGACGTGATCCACCGCGATTTGAAAGCCGAAAACGTTTTGCTCGACCTGCAGGGCAACGCCTATCTTGCCGATTTTGGGATCGCTCGCCACACCGCCGAACAGCATTCCTTGACCCAGGAAGGCATCGCCGTCGGCACACCCAGCCATATGCCGCCTGAACAATGGCAAGGCGCAACCGTCGATCACCGGGCTGATATGTATGCGCTGGGCGTGATGTTGTATGAACTGCTGACGGGCAAGCTGCCGTTCGTGGCTGACAACGTGCTGACACTGATGTATAAGCATCTGCACGAGTCGACGCCGCGCGTTACCGCCATCCGACCGAACTTGCCAGCGGCGATCGATTCGGTCATCAATGGCGCAATGGCAAAATCACCCGCCGATCGATTCGCTTCGGCGAGCATCCTCGCCGATCGACTCACCGCCGCATTGCATCCCGCCAGCAGCCGATCGACCGCCCCACTTTCAGAATCGCTTACGCATGCTCCAATCCCGCATCCAAATTTGGCGGGTGAGGACAATCCGACGCTCGCGCCTGCAAACTTTGCGCCGGTCACGCTCAATTTGCCAACAGGCATGGGGACGCGACGGCGGTGGGTGCTCGAAGCGTTCCAAGAATGGCGTGAAGATAATCGCGGCCAAGTGTTTTTCGTGACCGGACCGAATGGCATTGGCAAGAGCGAGATCGCGCGGCGCTGTGCCGACATGGTGGGCGAGCGCGTGCTGCGTTACGAATTGGATGGCGCGCAGGCCCGTTCACTCGATCCGCGCGTGTTCGTCGAGTCGCTGACGCTGCAATTGAGTGAACTGCTGGCCGTGACTGAACTGAAAGCAACCCAGAATCTGTTGCTGCGCGCCTTCGACGATCCCGCTGACGGCTTCGATTCACGGATTTTGGAGCCGCTGTTCGACGAAGAAGAGCCGATTTATTTGCTGATCGATCGGCTCGAACTAGCCTTCGATCACCCCGGCAAAACGATCGTCGATCTGCTCGGATTGGCGCTCGCAGACCCGCCCGACGCACTCCGTTTGATCATTGATGCGGCCCCAAATGCGCGCCTCGATCGGCTGTTCGCGGACGCCACGCGGATCGAATTGCGTCCGAACGATGATGCCGATCGCGCCGATATGCTCGCCACGTTGAGCACGCGCTTCGCCACCTTGATGCCTGATCTGGGCAAAAGTGCGATCGATCTAGGCGCGCTCCATGACAAAGCCGAAGGCAATCCGCTCTACTTGAACACCGTCTTCGATCATCTGGTCTACAAGCAGTTAACGCCCGCGCAGCTTGCCGATCTGCCCATTGGCCTGGACGCGCTTTATGCCTACTTGATCGAACCGTTCGTGCATGATCGCCCGATCCTGGATGTGATGGCGGTCGCCCGCGCGCCGCTCTCGAATGAATTGCTGGCCGAAATCTTCGATGCGCCGCTCGTGACCATGCGCGAACGCATGGAAGGCATACGACCCTGGGTCAGCCACAGCGATCTGGGTTGGGGCCTAGATCACCCCGCACTGCGCCATTGGCTGATTAATCAGGATAGCGCGGGAACGACCGATCTGGCGAGCGCTCATACTCAGATCGTCACGGCCTTCGCGGATAAGCATCCCGCGCAGATGCCCGTCTATGCGCTGCTGCACTTGACCGTGCATTTTGCGGCGGCAGGTCAGCCGGAACACGCGCGAGCGCTGCTGCTCGATCTCAATTTTCTGGAGGCCAAACTCACCCGCGCTGGCCTGGGCGAACTGGTCGCTGATTTTGATTTTGTGCGCTCGCTGGCGTCCGATCCCGAAGCGCGCGCGCCGCTCGATCGGGTCTTTCACACGATCCAAAACCTCGCCGCGAGGATCGTGGCCGAGCCTGAGAACACCTTTGGCCTGCTTTATAATCGGCTGGTTGGCGATCCAGCGCTGGCCGAGTCGCTTGCCAAAGCACGGGAAGCGCGGCGCGGTGTTTGGCTGCGCAAGGATTGGCCGCTGGCTGGCGGGGAGTCGCCCGTCTCGCACCTGATTTGGCGCGGCGCGGCGATCCACAAATTGGTGACGACGCACATGGCGACCGGAGTATGTTGGTTAGCGGCTTGCGATGATGGCTCTCTGCGACTCGGCGACGGCGATGCGCTTGTTCGGGAGTGGTCAAGCGGCACGGCGGGCATCGTGCGGGCGTGTGTGATCAGCCCCGATGGCTCGCTGGGTATGACGGGCAGTGTCGATGGCATGGCACATATCTGGCGTTTGGCGGACGCGGTGCTTCTGACGAAACTCGCGCCAAGTGCGCACCGCGTATTAGGCTGCGCGATCAGCCCCGATAATCAGCGCGCGCTGACTGCCTCCGATGATGGACTCTTGCGGCTCTGGGACCTTCCCAGTGGCAAGCTGCTGCAAGCCTTTTACGAGCATCCAGCGGCGGTGACATGCTGTGCCTTCGCCCATGACGGCAAAAAACTGATCGCGGTATCGGGTGTGGCGGATGGCACCGTATGGGTTTGGGATGTCGCCGCCAACCAGTTGATCCATACCTTGCGCGGACACCGCGACGCCGTGACAACGTGTACTGCCGACCCCGAAACGCCGGGGATCATGGTTTCGGCAGCGGCGGATGGGCAAATCCATACGTGGAATGTGAATTCGGGCGCGCTCGTGCAAAGGTTGACCGGACATTCGGCGCGCGTCACGTCATTGAGCATGGGCCGACTGAATGGCGCACCCGTTATTGTGAGCAGTTCCGAGGATCGGACGGTGCGCGTCTGGCACTTGCATACGGGTGAATCGCTCGCGCGCATTGAACCGCACACGCGGGCGATTACGGGCGGCACGTTGAGCGGCGGGAGGATTTTGTCTGGCTCGCTCGATGGTTCTGTGCGACTGACCGAGCTTTCCGTCACGCCTACCCTCGAATCGCACAGCGCCGAAGTAACCGCGTGTGCGTTCACAGCCGATGCGGCTTGGCTGCTGACCGCCTCGCTCGACCGCGATTTGCGTTTGTGGGAAGTCGAATCTGGGCGAACGCGGCGCGTGCTCAAGGGACATATGGGCGGCGTCGGCTGCTGCGCGATCCGTACCGACGGACGCGCCGCGATTTCGGCGGGCACGGACGGCACCGTGCGACTGTGGGATTTGGCGGCGGGTACGCTGCAACGCATGTTGACCGGACACAGCGGCGCAGTGATGGCTTGCGCATTCAGCCCCCGTCCGCTGCGCACCGCGAATGGACAGCGTTGGTTGGCCGTATCAGGCGGCGCGGATCGCAATCTGCGGGTGTGGGATGCGGAGGCAGGCGCGCTGCTGTTTACGCTCAAGGGGCATGGCGACATGGTGACGGCATTGGGGTTCAGCCCGGATGGTCGGTGGATCGCTTCGCTCAGCAAAGATCGCTCCCTGCGGGTGTGGGCGCTCGATTCACCCATCGCCGTCCATACCGTCATCAGTGAGCACGGTGCATTTTCGGCGCTGGCCATCAGTCCCGACAGCCGCCAAGTGCTCCTCGGATCAGAAGTTGGGCGTATCCAAACCTTCGATCTTGCCAGCGGCGCGCTTGACGATATGTTCGATCAGCCGCTCACTGGCCGCATCGCGCAAATCGGCTTCAATAGTGACGCTTCCGCCTTTTTTACGGCAGCCTCCGACGGCGTGGTGCGGCTTTGGGATACCTATACCAAGTCCGCCACCGCCGCCTATCATACGCCAGAGGCACCCACGAGCGGCGCATTGACGCCGGACGGCACGACATTGGCAGTGGGCGATAGGCGCGGCGGCGTGACTCTGCTGCGCCTGGACACTGGAAATGTGGGACGTCGTCGATCGCGCCGCAACGTCGCCACAAACTAAAGATCATCAGGAGCGAATATGGCGGTTGCGACTCGCCCTCCGCTCCTGATCTCCTGATGGTTGCCACGCTGCTGCCGACGTTTAGCTTTTCTTAGAAGTCGTCGCAGCCGCTTCCGCATCAAGGGTTGTAGGCTGCAAAATCATGCGCAGCATCCAAGCCATTTTATGGTGTTCGGCGCTGATGTCTTGGAGCAGGTTCGAGGTCACCGCATCGTCGAATTTTTCGTCGATGTCTTTGATGTCCGTATGCAGTGCTTCCATGATCGTTTCGTGATCGTTGAGGAGGTTTTTGATCATGCTCAGTGTGTCCGGGATCGAATCGCCACCATCTTCGGCAAGGCGGGCATGCTTGGCGAAATAGGCCAGTGTACCCGGCGCTTGACCGCCGCTTTTTAGCGCCTGTTCCGCGATTTCATCGACTTGCTCGGCGATGATCGCATAGTGGGCGTCGAGTAGTTCATGCAAATCGTGAAACTCCGGCCCTTCGACATTCCAGTGATAGAATCTGGTCTTCGTGACCAACACATAGTGATCGGCAAGCTGCTGATGCAGCCGCTCAATCACCTTTTTGCGATTTTCCTCGGTCACGCCGTCGCGCATGGGCAGCATCGAACGAATCGTCTTCTTACGTTCAGCCATTGAATAATCTCCTCAGATGTAGGTCGCAGTACGCTCACCGTCAATTGTAGGAAAATCACCTGCCGGCTGCCAAACATGTGCCAACTAAATCTTCCCTACGATCGGTGGGCGCTTGATTGACGCTCGGCTCACTTTGCCGTCCAAATCGCCCAGTTTGATGTAAGATCGTCTGCGAACATGAAATGAAACCGAGGGTTTTCCGATGCACACAAAATTCGGCCTGAGCATTCTTCTGGCCGTCAGTCTTTTGAGCTTGGCCGCGCTGCACAATGCAACTCCCGCTCAGGCACAAGCTGCGACGCCTGAAGTCAGCACCATTCAAACTTTTAGCACGCCCGCCGCGATGGTCTTCGCCTATTACAGCGCCGTTGGTCTGCGCAACTATCCGCTGGCCTATGCTTATTGGCTCACACCGTCGCAAACGTACACAGATTTCGTCAACGGCTATTTGACCACCGAGCGCGTCGAGCCGTACCTCGGCAACTATCAACCAGCCCCGGTCGGCGCGGCAGAAGTCGGACGGATTCCGGCGGTGCTATTCGGCTACCACACGGATGGCAGCGTGGTCGCCTATCGCGGCTGCTTTTTCATTGGGCAAAGCGGTGCCGCATGGCGCATCGTCAACGCAAATTTCACGCTAATCGCCAATGCGTTTCCCGACGCGACCACCCTGTATGCCTATCTCGCGCTGGACTGTTACAACGCGACCAGCACGCCCACTCCGCCGACTTTTGGCGCGGGCTATCCCGATCGGGGACAAGTGGCGTTGGCGAACTACTATCGACTGATCAACGCCCGCGATTACACGAACGCCTATGCACAATGGTTACAGCCGATCGATGGCCCGAAACCAAACGGCGCACCGGCATCTGACTATCGACTGCCCTACGCACAGTTTGCGGCGGGTTACGCGGATACGGTCTATGTTCACACATTCCTGGGTACATTCAACGAATCAGGCGCATCCGCCGGGCACAGCTATCTGGATGGCTTCATCCCCGCCGTATTGATTAGTCAGCACACCGATGGCAGCTACACCGCGTTTTCTGGCTGCTATGTGTTGGGGTTTCTGAGTGCGAACACGTTGGGCATCGTCAATGGTAAGTTTGCGCCGCTGCCATCGACAGATGTTCCGAACGGCAACAGTATTTTGAACGCGCTGCATAATACCGACTGCACCACGTTGGCGATCCCGATGTAGGGATGCGGCCTGCGGGTGCATTCAACGGTTGGGGCAGATCATAGAACCCCTCTATCCCCACCCCTTATCCCCCACGCAGGCGGGGGGAAAGGGGAGTCACAGCCGACCGCTGACCGAGATTGCCAGGCGACCCTCAGCCGCTGGGTGCGCCCCAGCGATCGGCGGCGCTTCGGCTCCCTTTCCCACCGCCTGCGTGGGGGAAAGGGCTGGGGATAGAGGGGTTTGTCCATTCCCCAATCTCGCCCCCAACGTTGAATGCACCCCTCCAAAAGTCACCATAGCCAATGGCTCCAGCCTGCGGTATAATCGGGCGGCGTTTGTAGCAAGAGGTGTGACCTATGAAAGTCCGTGCATCTGTCCGTAAGATGTGCTCCGGGTGCAGCTTCGTCCGGCGTCGTGGCTATCTTTATGTGATCTGCTCCAAGACTCCCAAACACAAGCAGCGTCAGGGCTAATCGAGAAACGGGTCAAACGACCCGTTTTTTGTTAATATCAACCAACGGATGTTAGATCGCGTCTGCGGTTTTTGAATCGACACTATGAAACAGGTGATGGAACATGGCGCAAACGGACCCACTCGCCAGATTGAGCGAGGCGATCACCCTGGCAAAGGGCGGGAAACGTGCAGAGGCACGCGCTTTGCTGTTGGAATTGACGGCTCAACAGCCTGATTTAGAATTGGCTTGGTTGTGGTTGGGCAGCGTCACCGATGAAGTCGATGAACGCGCCGATTATTTGCGACGTGCATTGACCATCAATCCGAATAACGAGACGGCACGGTCAGCGCTGGTACGGTTGGTAGGTAGCGCTCCGCCGCCGCCGTCACCCATCGCTGCCGCGCCACTTAATGAATCGGAGTCGCCGAAAAATTCACTGATACTGATTATCCTGGCGATGGTCGCGGTGAGTCTCGTTATCGTGCTTGCGGCGGTCGTGATTGGGAACAAATTGCAGCAGCCACCCGCCACTTTGACGCCGACGGTCAGTTTCACGCCATCATACACGCCAACCTTGCGGTATACATTGACTCCGTCGCGGAC
>JBBRMW010000074.1:0-22068 GCA_038230635.1 Aggregatilineales bacterium
ATACACCTGTTTTGCGGCTTCATCCAATGGCACGGCTAATTGCTCCTTACTTCGTCTTTATTATAGCATCTTGGAGCTCTCTTTTCTCTGGAATGGCCTTAACAGATAAAGTTCGCACATTTTCCTCATCCCCAACCCCTCTCCGTCTTCACGGAGAGGGGGAAGCCAGCCCATACCCACGGCGGCTATCGCTGCATAATTTCGGTTGTAGAACGAGATGCCTCCCGAAGCCGCATCCGCTAACTTGTGACGGGTTCGCCCAACATGGTGTACTATTTGTGCAGCGTAGTGCTATCCACATCGCGTACTGGGTGTTCGAGGGGTGTCGTTGATGACCGATTCGACCGCGTTCGTCATTAAAAACCGCTATCACCTGCTCGACAAACTGGGCACGGGTGGCATGGGTGTCGTGTACCGTGCTTTTGATCGCCTCCAGCGCCAGAACGTGGCACTGAAACGGGTGCTCAAGCCCACCGACGATGAGGCTGTCACCGATTCAGTCGGCGCGACCACCACTTTCACCCAATTGGCACTTGCGCACGAATTCGAAACGCTGGCCTCGCTCCGCCATCCGCATATCATCAGCGTCCTCGACTACGGCTTCGACGAGGAGCGGCAGGCGTATTTCACGATGAACCTGCTCGAAGGGGCACGTCCGATCACACTGGCTGCGCGCGACAAATCGATCGAGGCCAGAGTCGAGCTGCTGATCGATATGTTGCAGGCGTTGGTCTATCTGCATCGGCGCGGTATCGTGCATCGTGACCTCAAACCGGATAACGCGCTGGTGACTGCCGAGGAACAGGTCAAGGTGCTGGATTTCGGCATTTCGATCAAGCGCGAACTGCTCAAAGACGATTCCGAAGATTTTATCGCGGGTACGCTCGCCTACATGGCCCCAGAAGTCTTGCAGAGCCGCCCGGCCAGCGAAACCGCCGACGTGTATGCGGCGGGTGTGATCGCCTATGAACTGTTCGCCGGACGCCATCCGTTCGAGCTGGATAACCCCTCGAAGCTGATTCAACAAGTTCTCTTTGAAGAGATCGATTTTGCCGCACTCACGCTCGGCCCTTCGCTCACGTATGTGCTCCAACGGCTGCTGAAAAAACTGCCGGAAGCGCGCTGCCAAAGTGCAGAAGATGCGATCATGCTGCTGAACGAAGCGCTGGATCGGGCGCTGCCAGTCGAAACATCCGCCGTGCGCGAGAGCTTTTTGCAGGCCGCGCAATTTATTGGGCGCGAAAAAGAACTGGCGCAGTTGACCACCGCGCTCACCCAGACGTTGCAAGGTAACGGCTCGACCTGGCTGGTGGGCGGCGAAAGCGGCGTGGGTAAATCGCGGCTTTTGCAAGAGGTACGCACGCAGGCGATGGTGCAGGGCGCGCTCGTGTTGAACGGGCAAGGGCTGGCCGAAGGCGGACTTACCTACGAGGTTTGGCGCAATCCGCTGCGCCGCCTCGTCCTCTCGACGCAGCTTTCCGATCTGAGTGCTAGTGTCGCCAAGCAAATCGTGCCAGATATTGGCGATCTGGTGGGGCGATCCGTGCCTGACGCGCCGGAACTCGAAGGTAAGCCCGGTCAACAGCGTTTGATCAATGTCATTTTGGATATGTTCCGCGCACAGCGGCAGCCTGTCGTCCTGTTTTTGGAGGACGTGCATTTGGCGGATGAAGGCTTGGACGTGCTGAAGCAGTTGGTGCCGCTGTCGCAAACGATGCCACTGTTGATCATCGGCGACTATCGTATCGACGAGCGACCTGATCTGCCCACTGAACTGCCCGGCGTCCAGTCGATCGTGCTGGAACGCCTTTCCGATGAGGCCATCTCCAAACTCAGCATCTCGATGTTGGGCGCAGTGGGCAGCCAGGAAAATGTTCTGGAACTGCTGAAACGGGAGACCGAAGGCAACGTTTTCTTTTTGGTGGAAGTGGTGCGCGCGCTGGCGGAAGAAGTGGGCAGTTTGAGCGATATTGGGCGGGTCACATTGCCGCGCCATGTGTTCGCGGGCGGTATCCGGCAGATTGTGCAGCGACGTTTGAATCGCGTTCCGCCGAAATCGGTACCGCTGCTGCGCGTGGCGGCACAGGCCGGACGGCAGCTCGATCTGGCTGTACTGCGTGCGATGGACAAAAACATCGATCTCGAAAACTGGCTGGCCGACTGCTCCAACGCCGGCCTCATCGCCGTGGCGAACGAAGAGTGGCGCTTCACGCACGACAAATTCCGTGAAGGGCTGCTCGATAATCTGCCGACCGCCGACCGCATCGCGCTCAACCGCCAGATCGCGGGTACGATCGAGTCGGTTCATGCCGCCGATTTGGACACTTACGCCGCTATCATTGCCGACCACTACGAGCACAGCGATGAACCCGCACGCGCCGCCGATTGGTATGCCCGCGCTGGGAATCATGCGAAACTCCATTACGCGCCCGACAACGCGATCATCTATTTTCGCAAAGCGCTGGCCTATTGGGAACTAGAGGGTAACTTTCCCCCGGCGCGCAACGGAGAACTGCGCGATGTTTACAGCGGCCTCGGCGAAATGCTGAACTGGCAGACCCGCTACGATGAGGCGCAAGAACACTATGCGACGATGAGCGAAATTACCGAGGCGAATGGCGATCTGCTGGGACAATCGAGCGCCGCGCGGGGTCTGGCGGCACTGCGCATGTACCAGGGCGATTTTCGCGGCGCGCTGGATCATATTAGCCGCTCTGAGACGGCTGCCCGCACGCTTTCGGCCAATCTCGAATTGGCGAAGGTGTTGTGGATGCGCGGCTGGAGTCTGTTTTACCTGGGCGAATTGGACAACGCGCGCATTCTCGGCGAGCAAGCCCTGGTGCTCAGCGAACAAATCGGCAACCAGACACAGTTGGCGCAAAGCCTGAATTTGATGACGGCGATTCATGGTACGCTGGGCTTATATGATCGAGCCGCGCAAGAATGTCAGCGCTCGCTTACCATTTTCGAGGAAATCGGCGATCGTGGGCAAGCGCTGTTTCAAGTGGGAAACCTGGGCATGATCGAAGATAAGCGCGGCAACTACCGAGCGGCGCTGGCACATTACGAGGATGCACTGAAGCGTGCCACCCAGTCCGGTCGCCGGGATGCCGAGAAGCTGTTTCTAAATAACATAGGCGGCGCGCTGGTTCGCCTCGGCGAGTATCCGGGCGCCGAAAGCAAATTGCGCACCGTCATCAGCCTATCCGAAACCAGCAAATTTAACGCGCTGTCCGAAACGTACCGCCTCCTGGCCGAAGCGCATCTCGGTCAGGGGCGGTTGGTGGAAGCTACGACTGCCGCGCAGCAAGCGTGGATATTGGGGACACAGTTGGGCGTGCCCGAGCACATCGCGGAAGCGTGGCGCGTGCTGGGCATCATCTCCTCCGAGTCGGGTCTGCCGATCGTGATCGATGATCCGAACGGGACACACACAGCCTATGGTGCGGCGGCGTGTTTTGCCGAGGGGATAAAAATCTGCGAGGTGACGGGCTTGAAGATGGAAAAAGCCTGGGCGCTGCGGGCATGGGCGCGCTACGAACTGGCCGAAGGCGATCAGACCGGCGGCGAAGCTAAATGGCAGGAGGCGCGCGCGATCTTCACCGCGATGGGCGCGACCGCCGAAACTGCCCAAATGGCGACGCTGCCGTAGTAGTAAAAGTAAAGACTGTACGGGGTTCTGGTGTGCGCGAAATGATCGTAAAGGCCACCCGTGATTTGCGTGCGCTGCTCAAAAGCTGAGCTTAATCCATATCTGTCCCCAAGTGGATTGGGTCAATGCTGAATCTTTGTGCGCGCGCTGTGCTATACTACAACGTGATAACGAGTCGGCCTCCCGGCACTTATAACCTGCGGTATTCTGATCGACGGCTTAGAAAGGGCACGCCCAATGGCACAATCGATTCTGGAAAAAATCAATACGCTGATCTCCGCTAACCTGCATGGCCTGGTTGATCAGGCGTTGGAATCTAATTCCGTCAAGGTGATGGACGAATACGTGCGACAAGCGGAGCGCAACCTCGAACAGCTCGAAGAGAGCATCGTCACGCTGGGCGGCAGTGTCAAGACACTCAAGCGCAAGTACGACGAGTTCTCCGCCGACGCCGAACGGCTCGATCGCAGCGTCGATACGCTCCTGCAACAAGGGCGCAACGATCTCGCCTCGCAGCAGCAGCAATCGCT
Organism: Aggregatilineales bacterium; assembly: GCA_038230635.1. Classification (GTDB taxonomy): domain Bacteria; phylum Chloroflexota; class Anaerolineae; order Aggregatilineales; family UBA2796; genus JBBRMW01. Next base: position 4,183 of record JBBRMW010000074.1, read on the forward strand.
CAATGCTAAACAGCAGCAGGCGCAGGAATATTACGAGCAGTGGCAGTCGCAAGACGGCGAATATAAAAAGATGATGGACGCCAAGCTCAAAATTGAGGCGAAGCTCGTCACTACCAAGCAAGAGCGCGAACACCTGAAGGCGCTACTGGAACTGGCGGAGACCAAGAAGGTCGCCACCAAGACGATCAAGAGCCTGAACGATGTATCGGGCGTGGGCGATGAAGACGTGCGCCGCCTGGGTGACGCGATCCGCGCACGGCTCGACCGCGAAGATGCGCAGTTGGAATACTCGTCGCAGCGTTTGGCGAGCCAAGTCGATGACGCGATCGCCAGCAGCACCGTCGATAACCAGTTGGAGGAGCGTCGTAAGCGGCTCGGCATGAGTGGTGCGAGCGGCGATGGCGGCGGCGCGGCCCGCACCGAAAAGCAGAGCGGCAATCTGAGCAACTAGTCGATTCTTGGGTGTGTTTTTTCGCCCGGGGCTGAAGCCGCCGGGCTGAAAACAAATTTGGAGAGACTTGTGAAGCGGTAAGTTTGCGAGGGGGTAATTGAGCGATTTCATTGCCATCTACCGCCCTCTCAAAAACTTGGTTTCAGCCCGGCGGCTTCAGCCCCGGGCATTTGCAGGTAAATTATGTTTCGGTGACCAGTACAAGCCAAAGCAGTTGGAATATCCATGCCAAATGATGTGAATCGGCGCAATATCGATCAGCGCGCGCTTGGTGCGATGCTGAGTAACGCTTTCTTCACCTGGCCGAGCGCGGTCAATATCGCGTTTTTCCTGGTGATGTACTTTCTGGTGCCACTGCCGTTCGCCTTTTGGCAGTCGTGGATGTGGCTGGCCGCCGGGTTATTGGCCGAGGCCGCATACTTGGTGGCGACCGTCACCGATCCCGAAGCGGGGCGACGTGCCGTAGCACAAATGCTCACCGAAAAGTTCAATCCCAGTACCATTCACAACCTCAGTGCCCGTCAACGAATGCAAAAAGCGATCGAATACAAGACGCTGATCGACAAATTCGTGGCCGCGCAAGGGGGCGCCCTCAAGGTCAGCCTGGAGCAAACGGCGGGCGAGATCAACGATTGGATCGCGCGCATTTATCGACTCGCCAAGAACATTGATACCTTCGAGTCGAACAGCATCATTGACCGCGATCGACGCAGTGTGCCGACCGAACTGGCCGATCTCAAACGTCGCTTGAACGCCGAAACCGATCCGGGCATCAAGGCTGAACTCAACGAGGCGATCCAGATTCGGCAGCGGCTGTCGGACAATTTGCAGAGCATCGCCAATACTGCCAAACGCGCCGAAATCCAGATGGATAACACACTGGCGCAGTTAGGCACGGTCTACGCCCAGATGCAGTTGATCGATGCCAAAGACCTCGATAGCGGACGCGCCCAACGGCTGCGCGACAGTATCCGCGAAGAAATCGCCTCGCTCTCGGATACGATCTCGGCGATGGATGACGTGTATCACAAGCAAGGCTATGATGCAGGCGGGGATACCAGTGCCGCCGTCGCTAATCTGGCCGCGCCCGATGATACGAGCAGCGCCAGTAGTGCCGCCGCAAGCAGTGGGCGGACGCAGAGCGGTGGTAAGAGCAGCTAATGGCCGCCGTCTCGCAGCCCATACCGCCGCCCGCACCCGTCTATTCGATCAAACCCGCGACGCTGCGCGATGTCCACGCTATCCGCCGTCTGGAAGTGATCACCTTTCCCAAAGATGCGTATTCGTATCTGAACTTGTCGAGTCTGCTGATGTGGCCGGGTGGTGCGCATTTTAAGGCACTGGTTACACATCTTGCAGGACATGACGATTTGGTCGGCTTTGTGTCGGCCACGCCCGATTGGGGACGCCAACTCGATTGGATCGTGACGCTGGGCGTACACCCCGATCACCAAAATCACGGCTTGGGGCGACGTTTGCTGGCGGCGGCAGAATCGGCCATGACGCAGACGCGAATCCGGCTGACGGTGCGCGCCAGCAACGCCTCCGCGATTCATTTGTATGAGGTCACGGGTTACGTGCGCAGCCATATCGAGCCGCGCTACTACAGCGATGGCGAGGACGGTATCATCATGGAAAAGCTGCGTGGCGGCTGACCATTACAGGTAATCGTAAAAGCCGCGACCGCTTTTACGCCCCAAATGCCCCGCCGCCACCATCTTGCGTAGCAGCGGACATGGCCTATATTTCGGATCACCCAGGCCTTCTTGCAAGACTTCCATCACGGCAAGCACCACATCCAAGCCCACGAAATCGGCGAGTGTGAGCGGCCCCATCGGGAAGTTCATGCCGAGTTTCATCACGTTATCGATCGCCTCGACGGTGCCGACGCCTTCCATCACCGCGAAAATCGCCTCGTTGATCATCGGGCATAAGATTCGATTGCTGATGAAGCCGGGAAAATCCGCCGCCTCGACTGGCGTCTTGCCCATCTTGACGGCCAGCGCGGTGACGGCAGCCAGCGTCGCCTGCGCGGTGTCATAGCCGCGAATGATCTCGACTAACTGCATGATAGGCACAGGATTCATGAAATGGACGCCGCACACCAGTTCCGGGCGCGCCGTCGCCGCCGCGATCTCGGTGATGCTGATGCTGCTGGTGTTGCTGGCGAGGATCACACCGGGGCGCGCCAATTTGTCGAGATCAGCGAAGATGCGTTTTTTGAGCGCCGGATTTTCGGTGGCGGCCTCGATGATCAGATCGGCGGGGGCGGCGGCGGCCAGATCAGTGGCGGATGCGATCCCGTTGAGCGCGCGATCGCGGGCGGCATCATCGATTCGGCCTTTACCGTGCAATTTACCGACCGATTCAGCGATCGTCTTTTGGGCGCGATCGAGTGCTTCCGCGTTGACATCGATCAGCGTGACGCGATAGCCGCTCGTCGCGCAGACCTGGGCGATCCCATTACCCATCGTGCCCGCACCAACGACGGCAATATGCGCGATGTGGGCGATCGGATCGGGCGATGCGATGGTGCGTGATTCGGGGTTGGTCATCGAAATATCCCTTGTGAACCATCAATCTATTTTGCGCACGAGTCTATCTGACCGTTCCGTAGACGACAAGCGTCCTCAGCTACAAGGAACGCGAACGCGGTAAGCCACGTCCGTTTTCCGGCGCAAATTAAGATGTAGTCGCACCAGGACATAATCGCCTTTGTTGATTTCTGGCTGGGGGCTGATCCTTGAATAGGTTGCGCCTTGTCCAGATCATTCGGCGGCGTAGTATTTGCTGAAAGAATCTATACGTGATTCTCCGCTCATACGTTCCAAAAATCGCCTTTCAGTCAGCCAACATTAACTTTTTATGAAGTTTTCTCAATTTGATCAACTGCCACTTGACATCTGACCATCTCATATTACACTATAAAATAGTTCGACGTAGAACTATCGCTGTGTTTGATTGTCAGGAAAGGGAAACACCTTGCAAGCTCAAGGGACTATGGGACGTGGGGGACCAGGCGGACGACCTGGGCGTGGGGGTCCGAAACAGCCCTCCAACGGTGGATTGCCGCGCGCCATCCGCTATATTGGAAAACATCGGCGTACCGCGTTTTTTGCGTACAGTGCGCTCATCATTGCGACGCTTGCACAGTTGGCGATTCCAACGCTGTTGCAAAATATCATCACCGCCGTAATTAACGGTGTCAAGGCACAGAGTTTCCTCGCCATGGCTCCTGGCAAGTTCCGCGATGCACTGATCGCGGTGCAGAAGACCTCGCTGGCGCAGTTAACGACCGACGCCAACAATGCTCAGTCGATCCTGCTGTCAGCGGGCGCGATCATCGTGATCTTCGCGGCGACGCGCGGCATCTTCAGTTTCGTGCAGACCTTTCAGGCGGAAACCATGTCGCAGGGCATCGCCTTTGACCTGCGCAACGCCTTGTTCGCCAAGTTGCAACGATTGTCGTTCAGCTACTACGACCAGAACCAGACCGGTCAACTCATGATCCGCGCCACCGATGACGTGGAAAAAGTGCGCTTGTTCCTCGGTCAAGGCATGTTGATCGTTTTGCAGGCGATCGTGTTGATCGTCGGCGCACTGCTCTTGGCGTTCAATTCCAACGTGGCGCTGACATTGGTCATCCTGCCAATTCTGCCCATTGCATTCGTATTGTTTCTGGGCTTTGGGGCGATGGCTTTCCCTCTGTTCGCCAAAGTGCAGATCAAATTGGGGCGGCTGAACACCGTTCTGCAAGAAAACTTGGCCGGAATCAAGGTAGTCAAGGCATTTGCGCGCGAGCCGCAAGAGCAGCAGAAATTCGACATCGCCGCCACCGACCTGATGCAGCAATCGATCGCCATCACGAAGCGCTTCACCGTGTTGTTTCCGTTGACGCAGTTGATCGCGCAAGTCGGTGCGGCGGCCATTCTGTACTTTGGCGGGCGTGAGATCTTGTCAGGCGATTTGCTGCTGGCGCAGTACCAGACGTTCAGTCTGTATTTGATATTTATCTTCCTGCCCGTTGCTCAGCTAGGTTTCGTCATCAACATCGCGGCGCAGGCCGCTGTATCGGCCAATCGGGTTTTCCAAATTCTGGATACCAAGAACGAAGTGGCCGACAAGCCAAACGCCGTTGCGCTACCCGCTGTCCAGGGACACGTCGAGTTCAAGGATGTGGCCTTCCGCTACTTTGGCAATTCCGATCCGGTCTTGGCCGGCGTCACGTTTGAGGCCAAACCCGGTCAGACTGTCGCCCTGTTGGGTGCGACGGGCAGTGGCAAGACGACCATCATCAACTTGCTGCCGCGTTTCTACGATGTCAGCGAGGGGTCCGTACTTATCGATGGTCACGACGTGCGCGATGTGACGATCGACAGCTTGCGCCAGCAGATCGGCATCGTCCTGCAAGAGACGAACCTATTCAGCGGCAGCATCCGCGACAACATCGCCTTTGGGCGTCCCGACGCCACAATGGAAGAAGTGATCAGCGCGGCTACGGCAGCCGCAGCCCATGAGTTCATTACGGGCTTCCCCGAAGGCTACGATACGCCCGTCGGCGAGCGCGGCACGACTCTCAGCGGCGGTCAGAAGCAGCGCATCGCCATCGCGCGTGCCCTGCTGCTCGATCCCCGCATCCTGATTTTGGACGACTCGACGAGCAGCGTTGACCTGACGACCGAATCAAAGATTCAGGCAGCGCTCGATCGGTTAATGAAGGGACGTACCAGCTTCGTGATCGCCCAGCGCATCACGACCGTGCTCAAGGCCGATCAAATCCTGGTACTCGACAAGGGCAAAGTTGTGGCGAGCGGCGTCCACAAAGACCTGATGGAAGATAGCCCAATCTATGCCGAAATCTACAATTCACAGTTGGTGGGTGATACGCACGAAGCATCCGATGCGCCGATCGCGGCTACCCCCAATGCGCAGCAAGCCTAAGTATCGCTACGAACGTCACATCAACGACACTGGAGTAACTCAACTATGGGTATGATGATGGATCAGAGCCGCCTCTTTGGAGGGGCGGTGTCCAAACCAAAAAACATTTTTGCAACATTGGCGCAGTTGGCGACGTATTTCCGTCCCTACTGGCTGCTGATGTTGATGGTAGCCGTGCTGTTGTTGGGAAGCACCTGGGCGCAGGTCACGCAGCCCGATCTGACGCAAGCGGCGGTCGATTGCTATCTCAGTCCAACTAAGGCCTGCACCTACGCGGCGATTCCTGAGAATACGAAAGACATGGTCGCCATGTCCTTCGATGATAAGGTGGCTGGCTTGGCGGGTATTGTGCTGCGCGTGTTGGCGTTGTACATCGGCGCAGCGATCGCGGGCGGTATCGCATTTTACCTGTTCTCATGGACGGGTGCGCACGTCATTCGCCAACTGCGCGAACAGATCATCCGGCGCATACATACGCTGTCGCTCGGCTACTATGCTGAGAACGAGGCCGGTAACATCATGAGCCGTGTCACCAGCGACATCGACACCATCAACCAAGCGATGAGTTTTGCTCTGATCAGCGTGGTCGGCGGTGCTATCCTGGTGGTCTGGATCGTGATCAAGATGCTGCAGGCCAGCCTCGTATATGCGCTGATCAGTTTCATCGCGCTACCATTGATGATCGGTGCTACGTTGTGGCTCTCGACGTTGGCACGCCGTGCCTTCCGCAAGAGCCGTGCCGAGATGGGTAACGTCAATGCCGAACTGCAAGAAAGCCTTTCCGGCGTGCGTGAGGTGCAGGCGTTCAACCGTGAGCAGGAAAACATCGACACCTTCCGCAAAACAAACGCCAGCAACCGCGACGTGAACATTCGCGCGGTCAGCTATACGTCGGCGCTCGCCCCGACGCTCGATGCGCTCACCTATCTGGCGCTGGCGATCGTAGTTTGTGTCGGTGGCTTGGTCGTGCTTGGCAACAAAACGTTCGTTGACCTGTTAGGCGGCTCGATCTCGATCGGGTTGGTATTCGCCTTTCTGCAATATGTGCAGCGCTTCAGCCAGCCGATCCAACAGATTGCGACGTTGTGGGCGAACATCCAGAGCGCGATCGCAGGTGCGGAACGCATTTTCGGTCTGATCGATACACAGCCCGATCTCGTGGATAAGCCAAACGCGATCGATATGCCGACGATCAAGGGCAAGGTCGAGATGGTCGATGTGAAGTGCGAATATCAGAAGGGTGTGCCCGTTTTGCGCGGGATCAACCTTTCCGCCAAACCCGGTCAGACGATCGCCATCGTCGGACCCACCGGCGCAGGCAAAACGACGATCATTAACCTGCTGCCGCGCTTCTATGATGTGAGCAGCGGCTCGGTCAAGATCGACGACATCGATGTGCGCGACGTAAAAGCCGCCACGCTCCGCAAGCAAATCGGCTTGGTGCTCCAGGACTCGTTCTTGTTCTCGGATACGGTCATGAACAACATCCGCTACGGACGCCCGGAAGCTACCGACGACGAAGTGATCGCGGCGGCCAAACTCGCCTCCGCCGATACGTTCATCGAGCGCCTGCCCGAAAAGTATCAGACGATCCTCGGCGAGCGCGGCAGCGGCCTGAGCCAAGGTCAGCGCCAGTTGCTCTCGATCGCGCGTGCGGCACTGGCCGATCCGCGTATCTTGATCCTCGACGAAGCGACCAGCAGCGTCGATACCCGCACTGAGCGGCTGATCCAGAAGGCGTTCGAGAAGCTGCTCGCCGGGCGCACCAGCTTCGTGATCGCGCACCGTTTGAGCACCATCCGCAACGCCGATATGGTGTTGATGCTCAAGGCGGGCGAGATCGTCGAACGCGGTACGCACGACGAGTTGATCGCCAAGAAGGGCGCGTACTACGACTTGTACATGTCGCAGTTCCAACGCCTGGAAGCCGACGAATCCGCGCCTGCCGAGGGCACGGTCACAACGGCTCCGCAAGGCGCATAAACCGTTCCCATCCCCGAATCGACTCCCCCTCTCTGTGATGACGGAGAGGGGGCTGGGGGGTGAGGTTCTCCCTCTACCCTGAAACCTGCGGCGCGCTGACCCGTTCGATCTTTTCGGCGACGGCGCGCAATCCGACATCGGCACTGCGGATCGCCTCGGCCAAAAGTTCATCCGCCACCGTCGCCGCCAGCGCGAAGGTCACGCGCAGCATTTGAATCTTCGCCGCACTGTCTGGCTCGCGCCGGAATGCCTCACGGATCACCCCCGACACGCGCGGATGACGTATCCACGCCAGCGGCCAAATCGCAGCCAAACGCGCCGCCGCACTCTCATCCCACAGCGCATTTTCCAGTGCATCGATCAGCGTATTAATGCTTTTCGCCGTACCCACCTCGATTTTGAGATAATTGGTGGCATGGAAAAATCCGCGCATAATCTCTTGCAGTGCTGCACCTTTTGTCCGCGTGATTACGGCAGATAGTTCTTCAAAGCAGCTATCACCCGCCAATTCGATGAGGGATAGCGTGGCCGCGTAAATCACCGCCGGATCCCGGTCGTTCATCATCTGCCGGACGATGGGCAGCGCCTCGTCCAGTTCCGAGCCACCGAGCGCCTCCAACCCCTTGACGCGCACTTCGGGGTCGTCCGCGCGTAAGATTGCTTCCAGACACGGCAGCGCGGCGACATCCTGACAATCGCGCAGTCCCCACGCGGCGGCCATGCGCACCTCGTCCGTTTCGGCCAACAACTGTTGCGCCAACAACTGAAACCCCGCCAAATCGTTCAACGCGCACAGGGCATAGACGGCGGCTTCGCGCACTCGATGATCGGCATCTGCCAACGCCACTCGGAATAGCGGTTCGGCTGAATACCACGAAAAGGCGTGCAAGCTGCGCGCGACACTGGCGCGAGTCGGTGCGGACTCGTCCTTCAGCAGCGCGTCCGCCAACAAGCGGGCGTCGCGGTCAGCGCGTTCGGCCAGCTTTTGAGCGGCGGCGTAGCGTACGTAAAACGCATCGCTGTGCAGCGCCTCGGTCAGGACGGGCAGTGGGATCGATTGCGCGGGCAGCATATTCAACGTCATTGCCAGATTCAAAAGTGGTACACGTCGTCTGGCTGTCCCAAAACTGCTTGAAAGGCGTGGTTCACGCCCGGTCAAATGACTCACGATTGACCTCCTCCGGTTGGTTAGCGCAGCGTCGCCAGCGTCACATCATCGAGCAATTGGGCGTTCGTCTTCAGATCGTGGACAGACAATCTCAGTTGGCGGCGATCATCGACCCGAAACGAGACTTTCAAACGATCGTCGCCGAGCGTGCCCGGCGGCATAAGTCGCGCTAACGTCGCTGCGACTCGATCCTCATTGAGGGCGACGATCTTTGGCTGATCGTCGCCGCCCTGCGCGACAAAAACGGCCTCGCCATCCTCGTAGATGACTTCAAGCATGGCGACCGATCCACCGTCGATCTCGCCGATCACGAATTCGATCGCGTCCTGGCCGTCATGAGCCGCACCGAGCACGACTTCCAACGGCTTCGGCGAAGGGTAACGCGCGCCCATCGGGATGATTTCATCGTACTGCTGCTGCTCGCCGACGAGGTGACGAATGCCATAACCGTGCGCCAGATAATCATCGAGACCATAGCCCGCCGCCACCTGTAATGCGCCCTCGGCGACGGCGGTGAACGGTTTGTCGGCTCGCACGGCCATATCCGAGAAGTATCCGCGCAGGGTGTGTTGAACGATGGGCATCAGCGACGTTCCGCCGACCAGCAGCACATAGGTGATGTCCTCTTTGAAAATGCCGCGCTGCCGGGCGACGTGCATCCCTTTATCCACGATGCGCCGAATGGCCGCCGAAAAGCCGTTCGCTCCGAGCAAATCTTCGAGTTCGGCGCGTGTGACAGTAACTTGATACGGTCGGTCTTCCGCGGTGAATGCAATATCGGCGGCCTCGACCGTCGAAAGGCTGATCTTAGCACTTTCACAGGCGGTCAACAGCGCCACATAGTTCAAACCCAACGCCTGGATGGTAACGCCTGTGCGCCGCAGCACCTCTGCCAGCAGCCATTGATCGATGTCGCTGCCGCCGATGATCCGCCCCGATTTGGCGATCACCTTCGCGGTATGTTTGCCGCCGCCGCGTTTCAACAAGCGCTGAAGCAGCCCGCCCGTATTTTCGCGGCCCTCAGGAAGCTGTACCAGCGATAGATCGAGTGTGCCGCCGCCGAAATCGAAGACCAACACCAGCGCGCCCGGCTCCTTGACCAGATAGCCGAGCGCCGCCGCCGTCGATTCATCCACGATATGCACTTTTTCCGGTGCAAAGTGTTCAACCACCGTGCCCAACCAACTCACATAACTCTCGAACGAGACGACGGGCGCGGTCAGGACAAGCTGATCGATCTCCGACTCGGCGTAAGGCAGCGCGGCCAACAGCGCCTTCATGAAAGCGCCGCCCACTTCTTTTTCGGTCACGGGCAAGCCGTCGATCGACCGGGGTTCGGCGGTGGTCGCGGTGAGAATCCCGCGCTTGAAGTTGCGAAAAAGGCGGTGGCTCGATTGCATATCAAGCCCCTGATCACGCACGGCCTGCCCGATGCTAATCCGCGCCAATCCTGCATCCCAGGCATATACCAGCGAAGGCACGAGCGGCGGGTGTCCGTCTGCGTCGCTGATGCTGTAGCCTCGCAGCGGGATGATCTCCGCCGTGCTGGTTTCCGCATTCCAGCGGGCAGCCACCGAATTGGTCGTACCGAAATCGATTGCGAGTTTGTGTCCCATGTCGATTCACTCTGATCCGTTTGTTTGCACGATGATTGATCACTGATGCACAAAGTGTGCGCCGTCCGACTCCCCTCTCCATGATGACGGAGAGGGGGCTGGGGGGTGAGGTTCTTGTTCAGTTTCTCCGCGACTCGACCACCATCCTCACGCCGCCCACTGGTCGCTGCAAAAAGACCACCTCCGGCTGGAACGCCTGCCCCGCTATCGGACTTAGGCGATAGCGCTGGATGGTCAGCGCCAGAATGACCTGTACCTCCATCATCGCCAACGCCTGACCGGTGCAGATATGCGGCCCGACGCCGAACGGGAAGTACGTATAGCGCGTGATCGACTTTTCACGTTCGGGGCTGAAACGTTCCGGCATGAACTGATTGGGCTGCTCCCAATAGCGTGGATCGCGGTGCATGGTGTGCTGGCTGATGCCGATCAAGCTGCCTTTGGGGATTTTGTAGCCGCCAAGTTCCATATCCTCGATCGGCTGGCGGAGCGTCCCAAACGCGGGCGGATGCAGCCGCAGCGTTTCTTTGACGACCATTTCCAGGTACGGCATGGCCCGCAGCGTTTCCAGCGTCGGCGGTCGATCGCCCAACACCCGCGTCACTTCCTCGGTTAGCTTCGCCTCGACTTCGGGATTTTGTGCCAGCAGCGCCCAGGCAAAGGTCAGCGCGGTCGCCGTCGTCTCATGCCCCGCGCTGAAAATCGTCAACGCCTCGTCGCGCACTTCCTTATCGGTCATCGTGCCGCCGTGATCCTCGTCGGCAGCCAGCAGCAGCATCGACAGCAGATCGCCCGTGTCTTCGCCGCTCGCCCGGCGCGCCTGAATGAATCCGTAGATGAGATCATCGAGCGTCTTGATCGCGTGCTGGAAGGCGCGATGTTTGGTCGTCGGCAGCCACGCGGGCAGCCGTACCAACGCCTGCATTTGCTCCGCCTCGGTATGCAGACACACGCCCAATTCGCGGCTCAGGACATCCTCGTTGCCATACACCTCCGCCCCAAACATCGTGCGGCAGATGATCGCCATCGTGGCTTTGGGCATCTCCGTCAACATGTTGTATTCGTGTCCCACCTGCCACGAATCGAGTAAACGGCTGGTTTCTTCGACCATCGTTTCCAGATAAGCCGCGATCCGTTTGAAATGGAAGGCGGGCTGCACCAGCTTTCGCTGACGCTTCCAGTGCTCGCCGTCGATGTTGAATGTGCCCTTGTCGATCACCTGTCCGATGACCTTTTTTTGGACGCGCCACTTGTGCAGCTTATCGGCCTGCGTGATGAACGCCTCATGGATCAGATCGGGGTGATTGATTTGATACCAGCGCAGATAGCCGAGCGGCGTATACGACAAATCGCCATAGCTCGCCATGTTATCCAGAAAACCCAGGAAATCGTGCTGCACGGCATTCATCATGCCCAGCCCAAACAACGGATGCGGCGGCCCCGGCGGCAGCTTGGATCCGGGGCGAACGGACGGCGCGCGGAGATCGATTGATGTGCTCATGAGATGGTTTCCTTCCATGTCGAATGTAGGGACGTGGCCTGCCACGTCCGCTTTTGGCACAAGCGCTTATTGGCCGATCGGCGTTTTGCTGATGACAAACGTACAGGTCGCGTCACCTTTGGCGCGGCACGTGGTTTCGGTCACCGGATATTCGCGGTCAGTGACCCAGTGGATACCCTCAGCCAGCAGCCCGCTCGCCCCCTCACAAATCGCACGATCGGCGTGGCGACCTTGACACATGGGGCAGTTGAAGATCGTGTAAACGAAGTGATCGGGCGCTTCAGACACCTCGGTTTTTTGATCGCTGAACGTGCTGAAAATCAGCGCCATTGCACCCAGCCCCATCTTCATCTTCGCGGTGTCGGACAGCACCTGGAAGCTGAGCGTAACCCGCCCAAAGCCCGCCAAGCCGCCCGTCGCCTTGAGGCCGCCCTGATAGCAGCGCCGGCCGGCCTGTTCGCTCAGCGATGGGCGCTGAGGATCGCGCCGCTGTTCCGCTTCGAGCAGCCCCGTCACCGTTGAAAAGTCGGCGAAATCAAATTGGCGTTCCAGGTTATCAGGCGGGAAGGCGTCAGCATAACGTTCTAAGCCGCCCCTCCGCAGCATATCGGCCATCGCGGATTTGCCAAGTAGGCTTTCGATCGCCTCGAAATAGATGCGCGCGATCTTGTTCGGGTAGTACAGGCCGCTCGCCACGACGGGGGTTTGGGATTGCATGGTCATCATCATCTTTCACGCCTCATGATCAAAGCAGACACAAGCGCCATTATCTTATCAGTGGCCGTCGCCCCCTCTCTGTGATTACGGAGAGGGGGACGGGGGGTGAGGTTCACGCAGACGGTCTTGGGCGGCGTGAATCCAGGTCAAGCGCGCCTCAATCTCCAGCGTGATCGACAGATTCACGAGTTCGGTATGGATCGATTCGATGGGCAGCGCATCCGGCAAACCATCGAGCGCGGTACGCATTGTGCGCGACCACTCCGTGATTTTTTCGTAGCCGCCAAGCCAAGCCAGCACTTCGGCGCGGCTCAATCGGTATTCGGCGATCATGAACTTGTGCATGGCGATGTCGTATTCTTCGATTACTTCAGCCATTGAGGGCTGACGGCGCAACCAACCATCGAGTATCACGCCGCCTTTCGGCAGCAACGTGTAGACCTTGCGTGAGCGCGTTTCGTGGACAGCTTCCAATTCGCTCGCAATTAGCTCGAGTTTTTCGAGTCGTTTGAGCACCGGGTAGATCGATCCGGTGCTAGCGCTCATGCGGTACAAACCCATCTCGAAATTGCTGATAATGCCGTAACCCGACTGCGGCTTAATCGCCAAGAAGCCGAGGATCACGTATTCGAGCGTGGTCAACTCGCGGGTTTGTTGGTCAACCGGCGTTTGGATCATAGCGTTGCTTCATTTCGGAATATATCATCACGCAATATTGCGTTTCGTACTATCATATGGAAAATCGGGGAGCGAGTCAAGTAGCAAACTTGAAAAACGCCTGCAGTCGGATTCTGTCGTTGGGAATCGATATTTTTTGGTGAGATGGCTGCAAAAGACTACGCATATTCAACGGCATCCCATCTTCCACACCCAGGGCACGTGCAAAATCGGCAAGAACCATGAAGACGCCCAATTACCCCACCCCCTAACCCCCTCCCCACTGACGTGGAGAGGGGGGATCACTGCCTCCGGACTCCCCTCTCCACAGCGTGGGGAGGGGAGGGGGGTGGGATTCCGCGACTTTGCACGTGCCCATCTTCTACACCTCATATAACGGCACATCCCCGAAAAAACGGGTATAGTCCTTTAGAAAAACGCCATACATTTCATCCACAAACGCTGCCGCTGCTATCGAATCTATTTAACACAGGAGAATTATGCGCTATCTGATCACAGGCGGGGCAGGCTTTGTGGGCAGCGCCCTGGCAACCCGGTTGATCGCCGACGGTCATGAAGTCTATGTCCTCGATGATCTCAGCGCGGGCGATCCGGGACGTTTGCCCGCGACGGTCATGTTCACGCGCGGCAGCGTTACAGATATTCCGAAGCTGTGGACGCTGCTGCAAGGCGTCGATTGCGTCTATCATCTGGCTGCCCGCGTCAGCGTCTCGGAGAGCATCCTCTATCCGCACGATTACAACACGGTCAACGTCGGCGGCACCGTCAGCGTGCTGGAAGCGGTGCGCGATGCGGGCGTCAAACGCATCGTGTTCACGTCGTCGGGCGCGGTCTATGGTGAGCAGCCTTCGCAGCCGCTCCACGAGATGATGCTGCCCGATCCGCGCTCGCCCTACGCGGTGAGCAAGCTGGCCTCCGAGTATTACGTGCGCACGACGGGCATTCTGTGGGGCATCGAAACGGTCAGTCTGCGCATTTTCAATGCCTATGGGCCGGGGCAGCAGCTTCCGACGGCGCACCCGCCCGTAATTCCGGCGTTTCTGCGGCAGGCACTCAAGGGCGCATCGATCGTCGTACATGGCGATGGTCGTCAAACGCGCGATTACGTGTACATCGACGATGTAGTTGAGGCATTGGTCACGGCCTCAACCGCTGACGGCATCGATCGGTTGGTGATCAATGTGGGCAGCGGGATCGATACGAGTATTAGCAGCCTGATCGACAAAATCGGTGTCGCGCTCGGTCGCAATTTGTCGCCGCTGAATGTGCCCACCGAAGACCCCGGCGCGGGTCGGATGTTGGCAGGGCTGGGTCGCGCGCGGGAAAAGCTGGGTTTTGCGCCGCGCATCGGTCTCGACGAGGGCTTGCAGCGCACGATTGAGCAGGATAAGCGCTTCCGTCGCTGAAGTTCAGCGTAGCCTTTGACGCGGTGTGGTGTTTCTCCTATGCGATGCGCTATAATTTCATGTCGCGTTGGGAGAATGTGTTTGATGCTCTACGAACAAGTTGGCGAAAAAATGCGTGGCGTGATCCGCCTGACGCGCTGGCGTGAATATGTGCCGTTTGTGATTCCCGTCACGGTCTTGGGCGCAATCCTGGCTGTGCAGTCGCAGAGCGGCCTCACACTCGATTGGCGTTTGGTGGTCGTGTTGGTGGCGAACACGCTGGCTGTCGGCTACGGTTTCATGATCAACGACATCGAAGACGCCCCGGATGATGCGCGCGAAGCACACCGCGCCGCTCGCAACCCGGTTGCCTCCGGCGAATTGACTCCTGTGCAAGGTTGGATGGCCTCCGGTGGCGTAGCCGTCGTGACGCTCGTGATGTTCGCGCTGGCCGGCATTTGGCCGTTCATCATTGGATTGTTGACGTTGGCGCTCTGCCACTTGTATTCGTGGAAACCGGTGCGCCTCAAAGCGTGGCCCGTCACCGATATTGTTTCGCACTCGCTGATGTTGAGCGGACTGTTGTTCTTGTCCGGTTATTTCGCCTACAGCACCAGCCCCGGTTTAGTCTGGTTGGTGGCGCTGGCGGCGACGCTGATCTCGGCTTACGGCCAGTTGTATAACCAACTGCGCGATTTCGAGATGGATAAGGCCGCCGGATTGAACAATACCGCGATTGTCGTCGGCAAACAAAACGCCCAACTGCTGATGTATTCGTCGGTTGGCGTGGCGCTGCTGCTGATGCTATATGCGCTTTACATGCAGGTGATTCCGCTCTGGATCGTGATCGTGCCGCTGATTATCGCGCCGATCGTGATGTTTGCGCGCGCGCCCACCACCGATATGCGCGGCGGCGTGGCGGTCGATCGCAGCGGCGCGGTGCAGGTACAAATGCTGGTGATCGCCAATCTGACGATCGCGGTGTGGCTCATCGCCACCATGCTGCAATCTCGTTGATCAGCATTTCAAACGGCGAACAAGCGCCTGAGCGAACATGACCATCATTGAACTGATCATCACCGAGCCGGGCGAACGGCTCGATAAGCTGCTGACCGCATTGCTCGCGGATCAGCCTGATCCCAGTGTCTATGTCCCGTCGCGCGGGCGAGTCCAGCAATTGATCAAAGAGGGTGGGGTGACGGTCAACGGCAAACCGGGCAAAGCCTCGTATCGCGTCGAAACGGGCGATCACCTGAGTTTTGAGCCGCCACCACCGCCACCCGCCCAACCCGAATATCTGGGGGAGGCGATTCCGCTCCAAGTGCTCTACGAAGACGCCGAAATCGCAGCGATCAACAAACCGTCGGGCATGGTCGTGCATCCGGCAGCCGGACATGCAGGCGGCACGCTGGTCAATGCGGTGCTGGGTCGCTGGCCGCAAACCGCGCACGTTGGCGAACCGGGACGGGCTGGGATCGTCCATCGGCTCGACAAAGATACGTCGGGCATCATTTTGATCGCCAAAACCGAATCGGCGCGCCGTAAACTGGTCGCACAGTTCAAGACGCGCAAGATTCAAAAGCGTTATCTGGCATTGGTACGCGGCGTCCCGGCCACGCCGACCGGAGAGATCGACGCGCCGATTGGCCGCGATCCACGCCAGCGCAAACGGATGGCCGTCGTGCGCGATGGCCGCGAGTCGATCACGCTTTACCATGTTCTGGACACCTTCGACGATCTCAGTTATCTCGAACTGTTCCCCAAGACGGGGCGCACCCATCAACTGCGCGTACATCTGGCTTTTATCAAAACGCCCGTCGTCGGTGACATCGTGTACGGCTATCGCAAAAGCGGGCTGAAAAGTACGGTACGACTCAAACGCCAGTTCTTGCACGCTGAGTCGCTCACCTTGACCTCGCCACTGACGGGCGAATCGCTGACGATTCACGCGCCGCTCGCGCCGGATTTGCAGGCGATCCTCGATGAACTCATGCGCACCCAAACCCAACCGATCGACGCTGCCAACAACGCCGACGCATGACGACGCTGCCGCCGCCGCGCCTCGATCCGGCGTTGGCCGATCTGTTCGTGCCAGAACGCACACCGGAGATCGCGTTCTGGAGCGAACTGGCGCGCGGTTATGGGCGTGTGCTGGTCAATTGGCACTGCGGCGGCGGTGAGCTGGCGCTCGGCTTGGCGGGGCGCGGACTGCGGGTGGTCGGTATCGATCCAGAGCCGTCGCTGATCGAAGTGGCCCAGGCGCGCGAACGGAAGCTGCTGGCAAGCGATCCGGGAGCAGGGCTGATCATCACTTGGTTGGCACGCGAACCGCGTTTGATCTCGCTGCCCGGCCCCGCCGATACGATCCTGATCAGCGATAACGCGCTTGGCCTGTACGCGACCGACGAAGCCGTGCTTGGCCTGCTGACCAACGCGCTGTTTCACCTGCGACCGGGTGGGATGCTCGGCCTGACGCTGCCGCTCGCGCCCGCCTCCGGGACGGTTCCGACCACCGCACTGAGTGGACCGCTGCGACCGCTGCCGCCGGGTTTCTTCGCGCGGCGCGTTTCGACGCTGAGTTACGATCCGGCCACGCGCCGACTCAGCTATTCGGCGGAGGTGCTGGTCCGGCGTCCCGATGGCGAACAATCTTTTGAGGATTCGGGCAGTCGTCGCCTATTCATGCCCGCCGAGATCGTGGCACTGCTACGGACGGCGGGTTTCATCGGGATCGGCATGTGGGGCGGCTGGAATCGCCAATCGGTGCGCGAGGCGAGCGGATCGTTTATCGTGCGTGCAGAGCGATCGACCGAACGAGTGGCGGGTATGGCCGAAGAAGGATAGAGCGAACGCGGCCCGCCACATCCGATCTTCGACTAGTTCCTGTTCGATTGAACTTGGTTTGACCCTCAGTCTTTTTCTTCGTCTTCGTCCGCTGGCTTGGGATCGGGCGTGATGCTCGACTCGTCGATTACGCCGCGCACGCGCATCAGTTCGATTAGACGCGCCGCCCGCATATAGCCGATGCGCAATTTGCGTTGCAGCAGCGATACCGATACTTTGTTGTTCATATCGCGTACCAACGCCACCGCCTCAGAATACATATCGTCTTCGTCGGGTTCAGGGTTCGCGCCGCCATTGGGGGGCGTTGCAGCCGTCGTCGTCGCGCCATTCGACGTGCTCAGTGATGGGGCACTCGTGGTGGTGGCGTTCCCTGCACTGGATGTGGTGCTCGCAGCGGGCGCGAAGGCGACATTGCCCGTCGCGGGCTTTTGCGGGCCGCCGAACCGTTCAGAGCGCGATTGTACGGGTTCGGCGGGAATATCGAAGACACTGCGGGGTGCGCTCGCCAATCCGGTAGCCGATGGATTACCCGATCTGCCCGCGCCATTCCCCGATCCGTTGCCCGCACCGCCCCCGGTCCCATTGGTCGTGCCATTCGAGCC
>JBBRMW010000075.1:0-21931 GCA_038230635.1 Aggregatilineales bacterium
CCTCCCCAGTGACATGATTCACCTCAAAGTAGGCCCGGTGAGGCACACCACGGTGTTTTTGTCAGGCGCAATGCGCCTGTTTTTCGCTATCAGGCAGGCGGCAGTGGCATCAGTAACAAGTCACTGACGCGCCACCGCCGTCGGGCGAGACCCGCCGCCATGGCAGGCGTTCGCGATCGGTAACGTCTTGGCCTGGTTGTAGGCACCCGCAGTGATTCATGATAGCGACAAAAGTGATAATAAGCGCGCCCCCATTCGATGTGCATCCACAAGCTTTGCTCATCTTGCGCCAGCGACCAAGTACGGCGCGAGAGCGGAGCAATGTGTTCACGCAGCGTGAGATTGACGCGCTCGACGTAGGCGGTCATGATTTTTCCGGTGAGATCCAGCGACTGGAGTGCATCGCGCAGCTCGGCCCGGGTACCACATAATGCTTGGGTGTACATATGTTTGAGCGTGTATC
Organism: Aggregatilineales bacterium; assembly: GCA_038230635.1. GTDB lineage: Bacteria > Chloroflexota > Anaerolineae > Aggregatilineales > UBA2796 > JBBRMW01. Next base: position 464 of record JBBRMW010000075.1, read on the forward strand.
CTGACTTAATCTTGTGGAATTGGCCGTACAACAGGCGGGGGTCAACCTGCCATACTGGCCCGCGCTTACCAACTTCTGCCGCCAATGACCGAAGTGGGCAGTGAGCGCATAATAATACTGCTGCAAGCCATCGGTCGTAAACACGGGTGGCGTACCCGGCGCGAGCCGTGACCAGACCTCATGCACAAACAGCTGAGCGTCCACGCGCGTGCGACCGCCGCAGCGGATGACGAGGATGAGTTTGGTGCGGGCATCAAGCGCTACCCACACCCAAATCCGTTCTTTGATGCCCCGCAGTTTGGTGACTAATTCATCCCATTGCAAATGCTGACATACCAGGTTTCTAAGCAACCGGGCGTGCAAGCGTTCGGCATGATGCGCGCCGCGCGCCAATCACCGCCGAACCGTGCGTTCGTCATGGGCAAAGATGCGACTGGCCGCAGCGATGTCCACCCCTTCGCTGCTGGCCGTCATCACCCGCGCCACCTCGTGCGTCGCTGTTTTTAAGTCGTACATCGGTGTGTTCCAGCGCGCCGTCACTTTGGTTCCGCACGCCTGGCACTTGAAATATTGGATGGTATCCACCCCCCGATGGATTCCACAACCGACCAGCGCATGAAGGTGGCTGTCGGTCGCCTGAAAATACACGCAGGTTGGATTGTTGCAACTGTGTCCCTCCGTCTCAATGCGTTTAGGCCGACCACGCCCGCTGTGTTGCGCTGACCACGGCGGGATAACCCGCTGCTGCGGGATGTCACACTGCTTGTGCTTGGCACTACACGCTGGACAGTCGCACGGTGTTTGCGGATGCAGCGTGCGTTTCTTCCTCGCCGCGACCAGGGTTGTCCCTAACCCCAGTCTCAGGTGCGGCCAGCAGATCGTCCACAGCCATAAGGCACACACGAACATCCCATCACAATAAATTCGTATCAGCAACTGCCAAAAAGGGGTTTGCATTTGGATTTTCGTCGGTTACAATGGCCTCGACCGCGAAAAATCCTACTGGCTCCCTCCTCATTTGTCCAGCCTGCTTTATCTCCGAATCCCGCCTCCTCCACCGACTGCCTTTTTGACAAAAAGTGAAATAACACGTGCGCTTGCACTGTCCGCTAATTCAGAATGTTATCCATTGCTAATTCCTCACATGCTGAACAGTTGGCTTTATTATATCGTTTGCGCGATTAGACAATGCAACAACGTAGCCACCTTATCAAATCACATGCTGCCAAATCGGAAACGAGTAACACGCTTCTTATCGACTCGGCGCACCAGAGGGTTGCTGGTGCTCCTGATATTGCCGCGCCCGCGCGGCGATTGCACGGCGTTTGCGCAGTGTATTGACGACCAACGCCAATATCGTCGCCACATAGGGGATCATCTGCACATATTCGGACGGAAGCGGCTTATTGTTCAGGCTCAAGGTGCCAAGCCGTATACTGAGCGCCTGGGCAAAAGCGAAAAACAGCGCCGCCAAAGCGGTTCCCAGGGGCGTGTTATTCCCGATGGCGGGCGTCGCCAATGCGATGAAGCCGCGCCCTGCCGTCATGTCGCGGGTGAAATTGCCGAGATAGCCCATGCTCATATAGATGCCACCCAATGCCGCGAGCACCCCGCTGATCGCCAACGCCAAATAGCGCATTCGCACGACATCAATGCCCACCGACGCCGCCGCATCGGGGTTTTCGCCGACGGCGCGGATATGGCGTCCAAGCGGCGTGCGATACAGAAAAAACCACATGAGCGCAACACTGAGCAGCGCAATCCACATCATCACATTCTGGCTGCCAAACACTGTATACAAAAACTCTCCGATCCCCGGAATCGCGCGCAGGAACGGCAGATCAACGATTGGCATTTGCAGGCTGGCGAGCTTGGTTGTGCTGGCCTGATCGCCCGTCAACTCCGACATAATCGCCACCGTGCCTGCCGAGCCGAGGATGTTGATCGCCAGCCCGCCGAGCACCAGATCGCCTTTGAAGCGCAAGTGAAAAAAGGCGAGCACAAGCGCCAGCGCTATGCCAACGATCACGCCGCCGATCAGCCCCAACCAAGCGCCGATCCCGCTGGTGCGCGTGTACGCACTGATGACGACGCCCGTGAAAGCGGCGGCCAGCATGATCCCTTCCAGTCCGATGTTGATCACGCCCGCCCGGTCGCTGATCAACGCGCCCAGTGACGGCAGCAAAATCGGCGTGACGACACGCAAGATGCTTGCCAGAAACAGCGCATTGAAGATGCTGCCGAGGATATTGTCGATCATGCCGTCGCTCCACTTTCGGCGTTCAGTCTGGCCGCCCGGTTTCGCCGCAACCGAACAAGTTCGAGGCCAAATTCCGCCGTTACCAGCAGAATGATGATCGCCTGAATCACACGCACGATCTCGAAGTTGACATCGGACTCAAGCTGCATGATCTGTGCGCCGGATCGCAGATAAGCATACAACAGCGCCATCGCGGGCACGGCCAGCACATTGTTGCGCGCCAGCAATGCGACCACGATTCCCTCGAAGGCCAAACCGCTCGAAATGCCGACGATCAGCTTTTGCTGGATGCTCAGTGCCAGATATGCGCCCACCAACCCCGCCACGATCCCGCTGACGGCCATCGTCAGCATGATCGTGCGGCGCGTGTTGATGCCGCCATAGCGCGCGAAATTCGGATTGGCACCGATCATGCGAATCGCAAAGCCGAACGGCGTGCGCTGAATCAACAGCCAACTGAGAAAGACGGCCACGATCACAAATCCGATCGCCGTACTGATCTTTGTACCGTTGATGAAGCGCGGAAATACCGACTCCGGCGGAAAGGTCGCTGAAACCGTGAATCCGGCGTCGGGCGGTCGAATCGCGTTCAGGACGAGGCTGTAAATGCGCACGGCGATCTCGTTGAGCATCAGCGTCGAGACGAGTTCATTGGCATCCAGATACGCACGCAGCGCGCCGGGCAGCAATCCCCACAAGAAGCCGGCCAGACAAGCCGCCGCGATTGCCAGCAAGATCGTCAAACCTGCGGGCAGCCCATGAATATTCAACGCCACCAATCCCGCCGCCAGCGCCCCCAAATAAATTTGCCCTTCCGCGCCGAGGCTGAACAAACGCGCCCGAAACACGATCGCAATTGCCAGCCCAACCAATGTCAGCGAGAGCGCATCCTCGATCCAGAAGCCCCATCGATTGATGCGGGTGAGCGGTCCGGTTAGCAGCGCCGTATAGGCTTTGACGGGATCATGACTGATCAGCAGGGTGATTACGAAACCGATCAGCAATGCCAACGCGACGGTCAGCACGATACGTAGCGTGCCGCGTCCGTTTTCGATTACGAACAGGATCAGCGACCCGCCTACCAGCAAATTTACGCCCAGCACGCCCCAAAAAGTCGGTAAGGTGGTGAGTGCAGCCACCGTCGGCGCATGACTGATCAAAGCGGTGAGTCCAAACGCCAAAATAAGAATGAAGATTGAACCGAGCGCGATTGGCACCGGGCGCTTGAATAACACGACACCTCAATTATTATTTCAGGAGGGCGAGAACGACAAAAAGCATCGCTATTCTACCCGCTTTTGGCTGCGAAACACGGTACACTCAGCCCCGTCGATCCTTTCAGAGAATAGGATTTATGTGTCGATGGCAAACTCGCAGATTACGACGCTTTTCTTGGATGTGGGTGGCGTGATGCTGACCAATGGTTGGGGGCGTCAGATGCGCCGCCAAGCCGCCGAACTTTTCAAACTAGATTATGCCCAACTGGATGAACGCCATCACCTGAGCTTCAACACTTACGAAGATGGCAAACTGACGCTCGATCAGTACCTCGATCAAGTGATTTTCTACGAACCGCGCCCGTTCACCAAAGCGGATTTCAAAGGATTCATGTACGCGCAGTCGCAGCCACTCCCGGATATGCTGCAATTTATGCGCGCCATGAAAGCGCAGCATCAACTGCGAATTGTGGTCGTCAGCAATGAGGGACGCGAACTAACTTTGCATCGCGTTCGCAAATTCAATCTCGATAACTTCGTGGATGCGTTCGTGGTATCCTGCTTCGTCCATTATCGTAAGCCCGACCGCGACATTTACGAGTTGGCGCTCGATATTTCGCAGGCCGCGCCGGAACAGGTCGTCTACGTGGACGATCGTGATTTATTCGTGCAGATCGCGCGCGGGATGGGGATCAACAGCATCCGTCACGTCGATCTGGCGACAACGCGCGCCGCCTTTGCCGACTATGGCTTGACGCTGCCGGACTCTCCGGAAAAGGCGGAATGAGTCATCCATAACGGGCGACCACATCGGGTCGCCCTTACCTAAACCAGTCTTCCGTTTGAGCGGCCCCCACTTGATCACCCGTTTTATTCCACTTCGATCGCCATTGCCACGGCTTCCGCGCCACCCAGACACAATGCCGCGACACCCCGCCTCAAGCCGCGATCTTGCAGCGCGTGGATCAGCGTCACGATCACGCGCGCACCGCTCGCCCCGACCGGATGACCGAGCGCGATCGCCCCACCGTTGACGTTGAGCTTCTCCATTGGCAGAATACGCCCGTCGCGTTTGAGACCTTCGACATCGGCGAGCGTTTGTGCCGCGAACGCCTCGTTGATCTCGAATAAATCCACATCTTCCATTGTCCAGCCCGCACGCTCCAACGCGATCGGGATCGCCTTGACAGGTGCATAAAACAGCCACTGTGGATGCACGGCGGCCTGCCCATACGCGACAATACGCGCCAACGGCGTCAAACCATGTGAGTCGGCATAGGCGCGCGTCGTGACCACAACCGCCGCCGCGCCGTCATTCAATCCGGGTGCATTACCCGCCGTCACGCGACCATCTTTCTCGAAGGCGGGCTTGAGTGCGGCCAGTGCTTCGCGCGTCGTGTCACGGCGGATCGGCTCGTCGGCGTCGATTACGGTATCGCCGCGTTTGCCTTTGACGGTCACGGTTGCGATCTCGCGTTTGAATTTACCCGCATCCGTCGCCGTCATCGCTTTTTGGTGACTGTCATACGAGAAGGCATCCATTTCTTCGCGGCTGATCTCGAATTGGTTGCCAATAAACTCGGCGGCGTTGCCCATCGCCCAATCTTGCAGGCTGCACCACAACCCGTCGTGGATCAGTGCGTCGGTCAGTTCGACATTGCCGTAGCGCGCGCCCGTCCGTGCAGTCATATCGAGATAGGGCGCGTTGCTCATGCTCTCGATGCCGCCCGCCACATACGCCGCGCCATCGCCGGCTTTGAGCGCGTTGGCAGCCAGCATGATCGCCTTCATGCCGCTGCCACAGGCTTTGTTGATCACCAAGCCACCGACTCGATCGGGATATTGCGCGCCAAGCCAAACCTGACGCGCGACCGCTTGACCTGCACCCGCCGCGACGACCTGTCCGAGGATCACTTCGTCGATCGACTCTGGCGCGATTCCGCTCCGCTCGATCGCTGCTTTGACAGCGACCGTCCCCAAATTTACGGCACTGAGCGGCTGCAACGCGCCTTGAAACTTACCCTGCGGCGTGCGTGCCGCGCCCACGATCACGGCATCGTCACCGTGCTTTCCGTTAAGTTGTGTATGATTGTTTGTCATATTTCCCAGGCTTCCTTCAATTTGCGCCACGAGTCGTCGAGCAATTCGGGGATCACGCGGGTATCGGCGGTGATTGTCATGAAGTTCGTATCGCCACCCCAGCGCGGCACGATGTGCAGATGAAAATGATCGGCGATGCCCGCACCCGCCGCCGCGCCAATGTTCGCGCCGATATTGAAGGCGTGCGGATTGTAGATTTGTCGCAGTGCCGTGATCGCTTTATTCGTCGTCAGCATCAGGTCGGTCAGGGCTTCTGGGGGCAGTAATTCCAGCGAGGCGACGTGCTGATAGGGCACGACCATCACATGACCGTTGTTGTACGGATACAGATTAAGTGTGACAAACACGAATTGGCTGCGTGCCACGATGTGCTCCGCACGATCGTCGGTCGAGGCGGCTTTGGCGCAGAAAACGCATTCCACTTTGGGGGGCGCGTCCTTTTGCAGGTAAATCATACGCCAGGGTGTATACAGATGATCCATGAATTCCAACCTAATGAGCGTTAGCTAAATCATTATACGGAGCGGAGTGGGCATTCGCAAGGAAAAAATACGTCAGAAAGTGTACCCCACCCGCGACGCTTGAAGTATACTCGATAGATAGTCCGCTCGAATCACGGATATTTAGGACGGATAAATAGAGGCAATCTCCAAGACAAATCACTATTTGCACGCCGCAAAGGATGATATAATCGATTCACGGCGTCTGAATTGTGTGTGACACAATCATTGAGATGGCTGTATGCTGGTCAACCAACAATCTGAGGGTGTGTAATGGTACTGAGAAACCTTGTGCGGCGAGTCGTCGGCGATCCAAACGAGCGCGATATTCGCCGTTACCGCGAGACGGTTGATGAAATCAACGCGCTCGAACCGGAGATCAAAGCGCTCTCAAATGACGCACTGCGCGAGCGAACAACGTTGTTCAAGCGCCGTTTGCTCGAAAATGAAGACCTTGATGATCTGTTACCGGAGGCGTTCGCCGTCGTGCGCGAGGCAGCCACCCGCGCCATTGGGCTGCGGCACTTCGATGAGCAGATGATCGGCGGTGTCGTGCTGCACGAAGGTAAGATCGCCGAAATGAAGACGGGTGAAGGCAAGACATTGGTTGCCACCCTACCACTCTATTTGAATGCTCTGGCGGGCGAAGGCGCACACCTTGTCACGCCCAACGATTATCTGAGCAAAGTCGGACTCCAAACGATGGGTCCCGTATATCAGATGCTTGGCCTGACCGCCGCCGTGATCCAGAACGCCGCCGCTGATCAATCGCGCGGCTCGTTTATCTATGATCCGACCTTCGCCGCCGACGATGAGCGCTACCAAAATCTGCGCCCAGTCACCCGCGGTGAAGCCTATCAAGCCGACATCACCTACGGCACAAACAACGAATTCGGCTTTGACTATTTGCGCGATAACATGGTGCGCAGCGCCGAGGAAATGGTGCAGCACGGCCATAACTATGGCATCGTGGACGAGGTGGACAACATCTTGATCGACGAGGCGCGTACTCCGCTTATCATTAGCGGCACCGCCGACAAACCGAGCGATCTGTACGGCGTATTTGCGCGCGTCGTCAAGAAGCTGAATCCAAGCAGCCAGGACAGCATCGACGCCGAAGAGCCAGATGGTGATTATGTCGAAGACCCCAAACTCAAGACGGTTTATTTAACCGATGCGGGCGTCGAGAAAGCCGAACTGGCGCTCAAAACGATGGGAATGCTGCAAGGCGATAACCTGTACCATCCCGAAAACTCCGAGATGATCCCGTATCTCGACAACAGTTTGCGGGCGATGGTGATTTTCCACCTCGACAAGGAATACATGCTCGAAAAAGGGCAGGTGATCATCGTTGATGAGTTCACCGGACGACCGATGTATGGCCGCCGTTTCAGCGAAGGGCTGCACCAAGCCATCGAAGCGAAGGAAAACGTCAAGGTTCAGAACGAAAACCTGACGCTGGCGACGATTACCTTCCAGAATTACTTCCGTATGTACGATAAGCTGGCGGGTATGACCGGAACGGCCATGACTGAAGCCGACGAATTCGAGGAAATCTACAAACTCGAAGTGGTCGCCATTCCCACGCACCGCAACGTCGTCCGCAAGGATCACGAAGACCTCGTGTACATGACGCAAAAAGCAAAGTGGGATGCCGTCGTCGCGGAGATTAAAGAACGCACCGCGAAAAACCAGCCGATCCTCGTCGGTACGGTGGCGATCGAAACCAGCGAGCACCTCAGCAAACTCCTCGACAAGGCGAAAATTCCGCACAACGTCTTGAATGCCAAGCAGCACGAACGCGAAGCCATCACCATCGCGCAGGCCGGACGCCCCGCCACCGTCACCATCGCCACCAACATGGCCGGTCGTGGCGTCGATATTTTGCTGGGTGGCAATGCCGATGGTTTGGCACGCGAAAAGCTGCGTCACCAGGAAATCGATGTGACCGAAGCCACACCCGAACAGTGGAAAGCCGCCCTCGATGAGGCGACCTCAGAAGTCGCGCGTGACCGCGAGATTGTGGTCGCGGCGGGCGGGCTGCATGTGATCGGCACGGAGCGGCATGAGGCGCGTCGTATCGACAACCAGTTGCGCGGACGCAGCGGTCGCCAGGGCGATCCGGGTTCGTCGCGCTTTTATTTGTCGCTGGAAGACGATCTGATGCGCCGTTTCGGTGGCGATCGCGTCAAGGGCTTCATGAAATGGGCCGATATGGACGAGAGCCAGCCGATCGAGCACCGCATGATCACCGGATCGATCCAGCAGGCACAGGTGCGCGTCGAAGGTTACAACTTCGACATTCGCAAAAAGGTGCTCGAATACGACGATGTGGTCAATAAGCAGCGCGAGGCGATCTACAAAGAGCGCCAGGAAGTGCTGCACGCTGACGATCTACGTCAGCGCATCGAGAGCATGACGGTTAAAGAAATCCACGCGATGGTGGATATGTACTTGCCCAATACCAAGGACAGTGACCGCGAAGATTGGGAACCGCAAGAGGTCTATCGCGCGGCATTGACCTTGTTCCCGGTGCCCGATCACATCAAGCCCGATGATTGGGACACCATGCACGCCGAAGATATCGAAGTGCAACTCACCAAAGGCGCGCTCGAAGCCTACGATCGCGTCGAGGAAAAGCTGACGCCGGAGATTGCGCGGTTGGCCGAGCGACAGGTCATGCTGCGCGCGATGGACAGTCTGTGGGTGCGACACCTGACCGATCTGGATATGCTGCGTGAAGGCATCAACCTCGTCGCCATCGGCCAGCGCGACCCACTCGTCGAGTATAAGCGCGAAGCATTCGATATGTGGAAAGAACTGCAATCGCAAATTCAGCGGCAGGCTGTACAATTGATGTATCGGATCGAACTTGCTCCGCAGCAGCCGCCCGCTCAGCCGACCAACACCCTAAATGCGCGCAATGTGCGGGCGGCACTGGGTGCGATCGGTGGCAATGCCCCCAAAGCCGTGCGTCCTCAGGACAGCGCACCCGAACCGGTACGGGCAGATGCGTGGGATAAGGCCGGGCGCAACGACCCGTGTCCGTGCGGCAGCGGTAAAAAATTCAAAAATTGCCACTATGCCGAAATTCAACGGCAGCGGCAAACCGTCGCCCAGGATGAGGTCAAACGGACGGTCAATCGGCGGCACTGAAACCGCCTCAGCATGTCGCAAAGTCGCTTTATTATCGTGACTTTGCGAGTTTTTCGTCAGCCGCTTCGATAACTTAGTACGAAACCTGATCGATCGGAAACGTAAGACTGCTGTGCAGTAAGGAGTCGTCGATGAGCCGAGAAGAGGTCGCCACCCGCTCTGTCGAGGATATTGACCCGCGTTTGTTGGACTTCATGCATGAACGAGTCAATTCGTTCATCAAATGGGACTTGGTACGCTTTTTCCACGATAATCCAGATACCGCCGATACCGCCGACAATATCGCTTATGCCACGGGCCGCGCAGTCGATAGCGTGATCCCGGAACTCGACCAATTGGTGGAAACGGGCGTCTTCCAATCCGAGTCATGCAACGATACGATTGTGTATATGCTTGCCCGCGATCGGAACATGACGAAGCTGATCAACTCGTTCATCCTGGCGTGTGATGATCACCAGTTTCGGATCAAAGCCATTTATTACGTCATTCGTAGGATGCGCGGCGCATGATCTGATAGGGAATCCGGTTGCGCAATGGTTGTTGAAGGGACGTTCGACCCTATCGCGTGGCCCCTACCCCGGACGGTCTTGGGGAAGGGCGACCCGGTATGGCCGAACGCCTTCTACCAACCGTGCACCCATCGATGGTGACTTAAAGTTCGGCCATGCCAACACTTTCCGCCAATCAAGCCCTCATTTTATATATTTGGTTCGCCCTGGCGATCCTGTTGTCACTCCTCTTGCTGATTGCACGCTTCTATCAGACCGTTTCCCAAGAGCGTACTTATTACCCCGGATTCGGCTTCGTGATCATCATTTTCGCGGCGGCATCGGCACGGGATGTCTTTGTGGACAGTGTGAGCGGCGACCTGTTGAGTGATAGTTTGTGGCTGACAGGTGCGGTGCTGCTGGCGGCCATCTGTGTTCACCTGTATCGCTCAATGACCGCAGGTCGCCCATAGTTTGAAAAAAACATCCACTCCAAAAAACAATAAACGTTATACTGAATAGTCATGAACAACCTGTTGATATTATTTGGCTTGGCCGGACCCGTTTCGGTCATTATTGCGCTGTTGGTGCTTGTGGTACTCAGCCAACGCCTGGGTGCTGTCACGAAACGCCCCCAATATTATCGCTTGCTCTATGTGTCGATCGGGTTGGTGACGTTGACGATTTTACTGCGTCTGCTCAACCTGGGAGCGGATGCCGCCGATGGCAACCTGCAACTGATTTTTCGGATGCCGCTGGCAATTGGCTTGACGCTCGCCATCCCGGTCGTCTGGTTCTATTGGGGGTGGCTGCTGGGAGAACGCGGCGCGGCCATCAAAGAACCCGCTCGCAAACGTGGGGATGGAGGTAAATCACCTTGAATTTCGACAATGCGATTGCCATCTGTGGCTTTGATGGCGCGATCCGTTATGCCTCGGAAGGGCTGGCGCAAATTGCCGGGTACAGCCAGAGCGAATTAATCGGGCTGAACTTCCGCCAGTTTTGTACCTTGTCCAACCGTCGCAAACTGGTTCATCAATGGGCGCAGATCACGCAGGTGGGTTCGATCGGCGGTGAGGTGCAGTTTATGCTACGGACTGCCGAGAGCGATCGGATTCCGATGTCGATGGAAGTCACGCCCATTCCTGGTCGTGACGAATTTTTGGTTGTGTATCGCAATGCGGTGCGCCGCCGTGATCAACTGGCGGCATTGACACGGATTTTTACGGCCCTCAGTGGCTCGCTCAGCCTCTCGCAGGTACTCGATCTGGTGCTCGATCAGGTCGTTCAAGTCATCCCCAGCGAACATTGCGGCATCTTTTTGCTGCGCGGGCAAAAACTGCAGCGGGTTCGATCGCGTGGCCTGCGGGCGGACGCCGAACTGCCGCCCACACCAGATTGGCTCATCCATGAAAATTTGCGGCGCGTGTTCGAGACACGCCGTTTTTTGATCATCAACGACTGCCATAACAGCCCCTATTGGCGCGTGACGGAAACCTCATCCTACGTTCGAAGTTGGATGGGCATTCCGCTCGTCTATAAAGGGCGATTCTGCGGCGTGCTCGAACTGATTTCGAAGCACCCCGATGCGTTCACACTGGTGGATGCCAGCATCGGCCAGATTTTTGGGCAGCAGGCGGCGGCAGCCATCCGTCACGCGCAACTGTATCGAGCCGTGCGCACGCGCGCGCGACGGCTGCGCACTTTGAACGATATTGCGACGACGGTTTCACATCTCGAAGAAGGCGACGCCATTAAAGCCATCGCCTACAAAATCGCTCCTTTGTTGGAAGCTGATATTTTTTATGTGGCGCTGTATGATGCCGAAACGCAAACGATGCACATGCTGCATCGCCTGGAAGGGGGCATTTGGACGGAGCGTGGACATAACTGGCCGGCGGACGGGCTGGCGGGCTATGTGGTTCGGACGCGCCAAACGTTGGTGATGGGCGACGAAGAACGCGATACCTATCCAGCGAAAGTTTATAATTCCCTGAGAACACCGAATTCGCGCAATCTGGTGATGGCGCCGCTGGTGGCGCGAGACGAAGCGATCGGGGTGATTTGTGTGCAGAGCTATCACCCTGATTTCTTCAGTGCCGAGGCGATTAATCTCCTAGAAACGATCGCTGCGCACACTGCAACCGCCATTCGCAATGCGCAGCTTTTCGCCGAAACCAACGAGCGACTGGCGACACTAGCTTCGCTTCAACAAACCAGTTCGCGGCTGGCCGAACGCATCGACGAACCCCTTATCCATGAATTGGTCGCGCGCGAAACAAGGCGACTGCTGAATCCCGATCAAATCCGCATCTACAGCCGCTCGCAGCCAACTCATCAATTGACGCCGCAGTTGGCCTTCGACGCGGATTGGCAATCCCTTCTGAGCACATCGGATGCAACCGCCGAACGCATGGCGCAGCAAGTGACGGGCAGCGGACTGCCAATCGTGGTCGTCGAGTCTGCGGAAGCGGACAGCGCGCAAGTCGCGTTCCGCGAAACCTGGGTGGCACATCCGATTCGGCGCGGCGCTTTTATGTATGGCGTTATCACGCTGCATTTCAAGCGGGCGTTTGTGCTTCGCAAACACGAAGAACACACCTTGAGTTTGCTGCTCAGTCAGGCGGCGGGCGCATTGGAGAATGCCCGGTACAGTGCCGAGGTGAGCAGCCGTCTGGCTGAGGTGAGCGCCTTGTATCAGGTATCGCGGCAGGTGGCTGGACGGCTCGAGTTGGATGCGATTTTGCAGGACGTAGCGGCCAGTTTGCGCGGAATCTTCCCCTGCCGCGCCTGCCTGATCGTATTGCCTGACGATGACGACGACGTGCTCCACATTCGCGCCACTGCCGGACTATCGCCCGAAATGTTTAGCGCGCTTCAGTTCAATATGAATGGCGGCGTTATTCAGCAGGTTGTCGCCGAGGGGCACAGTATCCATGTGCCGGATGTGGGCGCGCACGGGCAAAATCTCGGCTACGATGACGGCGCACGCTCGCTGCTGGCCGTACCTTTGATCGCGCACGAAATCGTTTTGGGAGCGTTGGCGATCGATAGTACGGTTGCGGGTGCTTTTACGTCAGAACATGAGCGCACCCTGGAAATTGCAGCCTCACAAATCGCGGCGGCCATCGATAATGCCCGGTTGTATCAGGAGGCGCGTGAGCGCGCGCAACGTTTGGCCGACGCCAACCGAGACTTGGAGGCGCTCAATCGTTTACGTGATGAGCTTGTTCAAAACCTGAGTCATGAACTGCGCACGCCGTTGGCCTTCGTCAAAGGCTATGTTGGTTTGTTGAAAGCGGGCGATCTGGGCACGATCACGGATGAGCAGCACGACGCATTGGATATAATCGATCGCAAATCCGAGACGATCGCACGCCTGATCGCCGATATAATGATGTTGGAAACGCTGAGCGCCGATCATTTGCTGCTCACTCAGGTCGATCTCCGCCAGCTTGTGATCCAAGCGGTCGATGGCGCACATCTGACTCATCGGGAGACCTCGATCGCGTTTGTCGCGGAGGTGCCGGAACAGCCAATCTTCATGATGGGCGACGCCGATCGGCTCAATCAGGTGCTTGACAACTTGATTGGAAACGCAGTCAAGTTCAGCCCCCAGGGTGGCTGCATCCGAGTCTCGGCAGGGCAAGATAGCACGGGCTGGCGACTCGGCGTATCGGATGAAGGAATCGGCATTTCGCCGGATAAACTGGCGCAGATATTCGATCGATTTTATCAGATCGAAGGCGGGATGCGACGACGTTTTGGCGGAGCCGGTCTGGGGTTGGCGATCGTGCGACGGATCGTCGAGGCGCACGGTGGCAGCATCCAAGTTGAATCGCAGCCGTCGAAGGGCAGCTTGTTTTTGGTAACTTTTCCGCTGGCAGAGCCATTGTATCTGCCCGAAGTTTTACGTATAGACGAAAGTTGATAGCCATGCCTCACTCGGATTTACGATCGTTTCTCACCGCAGTCCCCAAGATCGATCTCCATCGCCACCTGGAAGGATCGATCAGGCTGTCAACGCTGCTCGATGTGGCGCATCACTATGCGGTTGATCTGCCCGAACGCACGCTCGAAGGGCTGCGCAGCTACGTCCAGGTGACGCCCGAAGATGCCAATGACGCCGCCCATTTTCTAAAAAAATTTTCGATTCTGCGCCGCTTTTTCTGCGCGCCAGAAGTGATTCGGCGGGTGGCATACGAAGCGGTCGTTGACGCTGCCGCCGACAATGTGAAATATCTCGAACTGCGCTTCACCCCGCAAGCGCTTTCTAAATTAAAGAGTTTCAGCTATTGGGATGTGATCGGGTGGGTGTGCGAGGGGATCGCCGAAGGGCAGGCCAAATTCGACATTAAAGTTGGCTTGATCGTGTCGGTTAATCGCCACGAGAGCCTCGGCGAGGCGGAACGGCAGCTACGGGCAGCGCTCGATTATCGGACGCACGGCGTGGTTGGTTTCGATCTGTGTGGACTGGAGTCGGGCTATCCAGCGACGCCGTTCCTGGATGTGTTCCGTCAAGCGCGCGCGGCGGGCTTGGGGATCACCGTTCATGCGGGCGAATGGGCGGGGCCGAACAACATCCGCGAGGCGATCGAAAAGATCGGTGCGCGGCGGATCGGGCATGGCGTGCGGATCATCGAAGATAGCCGGGTGGTGCAGCTCGCCCGCGATCAAAACGTGACGTTCGAGGTGTGCCCCACCAGCAATGTGCAGAGCGGCGTCGTCTACGCGATGGAACATCACCCCTTAGCGGATATGAACTTTCTGGGCTTGCAGACGACTATCAATACCGACGATCCTTCGATCAGCAATATCACGCTGTCAGACGAGTTTTCGATCGTCGTCCAGAAGATGGGATTGTCGCTCAAAGATGTTCAGAGTGCGGTCGTGCGCAGTACCGCCGCCGCGTTCGTCACCGACGATGTGCGGGCTACGCTCTTGGCGAGTATCCAGGCCGGGTTTGATAAAATTGCCGATGATGATAAGGTTGTGTCCGGCGCAGAGCAGCCCTCATAGAAAAAGGTCGGCATGACCAATGAGTAAACATATCCAGTCCGATTTGTTGATTGGTCAACATGCCTCAGCCGGATATCGAGAATCGCAGCCAGCAAAGCCAAATTACGATAGCTTTGCGGTCAAGTCGTTTCAGATTTCAAGTGACCAACTGGAGGTAATGACACTTGCGATAGTGACACATGGACTAGGCGACCCAAAAGCTGACAGCCCTAAGATCGCGGCAGATTTGACGGTAGCCACCCTGATTGAGGCTTTTGATCAGGCTGCTTCGCAAGACATTGTATCATTGCTTAGTCAAGGATTTCACTTGGCTTCGCAAAGAATTGCTGACAGCTTCAACACTGTCGGAGTAACCTGTTCTGCGGCAGTGGTGACGAATTGTCAACTATACGTCGCTTCGTGTGGAAATTGCCGTATTATATTGGTGCGTGATCACCATGCTAGGCAAGTCGCCGTTGCCCATGCAATGGGGGATATGCTTGTTGAGCGAGGTATACTGACATGGGATCAGATTGCGCATCATCCTTTCGATCCGCCTCCAACGAGCATGGCGTTAGGCAATTTGGTCGATATACCTATGATAGATTTGAGGCTAAGATTGACGGAGGATGAAACTGATAGCCATTCCCTCAAAAACCAGGGAACGACACTTCTTCCCAACGATAGAATTGTTTTGTTGAGTAGTGGTGGATTTGGCAATTCAATTGTGCCTGAGTTGAGCATGACTATTGAAGCCGCATTTTCTGACCTCCAATTGACTTCACAGGAAACTGTGGATCGTTTCGTGGAGCAAATTCGTCAACATAATACCTATTGCGATCTCGCTGTTGTTCTACTGCAAATTCCAACTTTGAGTAAGCACGATACATCCGTTTTGCAAGGGAATTGAGATGTTTCAAATTGGTGAGATTCAAATCGCCCTGATCAACGACGGCATTGTCCATCCTGATGCGGGCGGCCTGTTCGGGTTGACACCCCGTGCGCTGTTTGCCGATCGCTATCCGCCCGCCGCCGATAACACCCTTGCCATGATGTTGACCTGCTTGTTGGTACGCGCGGGAGGCAAGCATATCGTGGTTGATACGGGGTTAGGCAGCAAGCTAAACGACAAGCAAAAAGCAAACTGGCAATTGGAACGACCACACGGCGGCCTGATCGAGGGCTTGGCACGGTTGGGCGTGCGTCCCACCGATGTCGATCTGGTGATTGACACGCATCTGCACGCCGATCACTGCGCGGGCAACACCGAGTTCAAACCCGATTTTACCGGTGTGCATCCCACTTTCCCGAATGCCGAATACGCGGTGCAGCGCCGCGAATACGAAGATGCCATGCAGCCCAATGAGCGCACCCGCGCCACCTATGTTCCGCTCAACTATCAGCCGCTCGTCGAGTCGGGGCAAATGCGGTTGCTGGATGGCGATACCGAGATCGTGCCGGGCATTCGCGGGATCGTCGCGCCTGGTCACACACCGGGTATGATGGTTATCCAGTTCGAAAGCGGCGGTCAACAAGCACTGTTCGTCACCGATCTTGCCAGCAATGCCATTCACTTTGAAAAGATCGGCTGGATGACGGCCTACGATATTGAGCCGCTGGTGACGCTCGAATCGAAACGGCATTGGCGCAAATGGGCACTCGAAACGGGCGCGCTGCTGATTTTTCAGCATGATCCATTCATCAAGGCCGGACGCTACGTCGCGGAAAATACTATCGAACCGATCGCGGTGGATTGTCAGTGAGGGGCGCGGCAGGCCGTCGTCCCAACAAAAACCCGTCTGTTGTAGGGACGCGGCCTGCCCCGTCCGCTATTCATCCACCCTCTCCCATTCCCGTTTGGAAAGTTTAGCGCCCCCTCGATAAGGGTCGCCAGAATTGGCAAAATGATAAACCCAACGAATCTGTACAATCTCACGCTGCCCGAATTGACCGCTTTGCTCGCGCGCTGGGAGCAACCCGCCTATCGTGCCCGACAAGTCTGGGAATGGCTGTATCAACACAAAGTGACGGCCTTCGACCAGATGACGAGCCTGCCCCGCGCGCTCCGGGAGCAATTGGCCGCCGAAACACAACTCGGCACACTCGAAGAAATCGATGTGCAATATTCAAGTGACGGCCAAACGGTAAAGCGGCTGTTTCGGCTGCCCGACGGCCAAATGATCGAGTCCGTCTTGATGGAATATGACGATGGGCGGCGAACGGCCTGCATCAGTACGCAGGCGGGCTGCGCGATGGGCTGCGTCTTTTGTGCCACCGGACAGATGGGCTTCGTGCGCCATTTGACCGATGGCGAAATCGTTCAGCAGGCGCTCTTTTTCGCGCGCCAGTTGGAAGCTGAAGGCGAGCGGCTGAGCAACATCGTCCTGATGGGCATGGGTGAACCGCTCCACAATTATGATCACACGCTGCGAGCAGTACGCAAACTAATCGATTCAACGGCGTTAGGCATTGGTCAGCGTCACATCACGCTGAGCACCGTCGGACTCATACCCGCAATCCGCAAACTGGCCGCCGAAAATCTGCAAATCGGGTTGGCGATCAGCTTGCACGCGGCATCCAATGAGGAGCGCAGCAAACTGCTGCCGATCAACAAGCGCTGGCCGATCGAGGATTTGATTGCGGCGGTGCGGGATTATGTCGAAACGACCGGACGGCGTGTCACCTTCGAGTGGGCGCTCATTCGCCGCGAAAACGATACGATCGAACAAGCTACCAAACTCGGTATCCTGCTGAACGGGCTGATGTGTCACGTCAACCTAATTCCGCTCAATCCGACGGGCGGTTATGCGGGCGCGCCATCCGATCCAGAACGAGTCGCAGCTTTCCAGGCCGAGTTGTCGCTGCACGGCGTGACCAGTACCGTGCGGGTGCGACGCGGCATCGACATTCAGGCAGGCTGCGGCCAGCTCAAGGTGGCAAATCTGAAAGCCGATCACGAGAATTCGTAGAGGACACACGCGGTGGGAGCGCAACCACTTACCTGCGTTTGATCCTACGGCTGACGGATGATCGGATGACAGACTGACCTATTCTGCCTGAACTGGCTGTATCCTCGTCATGAAGGACACAGCCATGAACAATTGTATCGAACGCTACAACCCTGCCCAGCTACCCGCCTTAACTCGGCTGCTCGATGATTCCTTCGAGATACAGAATGCCGATAAAGAGCAACTGATTCGCTGGAAGTTCTTCGATGATTTTCACAGGGGTGGCACCGTCACCTATGTGGCGTTGGATGATGCTGGAAACGTCGTTTCGCAATATACCAACTTTCCCATTCCGATCCGTGATGGTCCTCGTCTTTTGAGCGGTATGATCTGTGCAGACATGGCAACCCACCCCGATTTTCGCGGCAAGGGTTTGATCTCACAACTTTCGCGGCAAGTCTATGCGGACGTGATCGCTCAGAATGCGGCGTTATCTATCGGATTCTCCAACGACGAAGGGGTGAAAGTCGATCAACATGCGAATGGTTATGGCTACAAAATTGTCGGTGAGTTTATGCGTTACGGGAAAATCATCGTGCGCAGACGCAGCACACCCTACACGCTCCAGCGGACAGATACATTCAGCGAACCGATTTACACGGCGGGGATGAATTTCGTGCGGATCGACAAATCGTTGGAATATTTGAATTGGCGCTACCTTCGCAAACCCAATCATGATTATCAGGTCTATCGACTGATACGAGGCACCTGTTTTGCGGGCTACGTCGTGCTTCGGCAATCCGGCTACAAATATCATGTCTACGATCTGATCACCACCAGCGAAAACAGCAGCGACTTGCAAAATATCTTGACGGCAACCCACAATCTCATTTTTGAGCTTGGCACGCGGGTTGCTATTCATTACGTCCTCGACAACCCATTCTGGCGGCAAGTTTTGCGCGGTTGTCTGCGGCTTCCGCGTGGGGTGACTACCTATTATTTGACCGTGAAAATCCACCCCGCGTGTTTCAACGGAGGCGAACGACTCACACAGGCAAGTCAATGGGTATTGATGGCGGGCGATATTTTATGACACATCAATCAGGGATGGCGGCCATTTTGGGCTGCGCGGGCGGCGATGATCTGCGGCAGCGTGATCCCATGCTGGCGGGCGATCTCGTGAGCATAGCCAGAACCGAGCGGCAGCCCGCGCGTGATCTGAAAAGTGGGCAGCGCGTGGCCGTCTTCGGTCAGGTTGACCCCTGCGACCAGACTCATCAGCCGACTCTTACCCGATACGGTGGCTTCGATGGCCTCAATGCGCGTCGCCAGTTCGATCAGGTGTGTGGCAAATAATGCACGCACACCGATCAGACGCAATCCACAAAGCACATCTTGCGCCAGATGCAGCCCTTCACCGGGCGTTGTACTCGCCAGCGATTCGTTGAGCAGCGCTAGGCTTGACTCGGTGGCGTACAAGAAAATCTCGCGCAGACGTTCCGCTTCCTCGGCCAAGCGTCCCTGTTGGCGGGTTTCGAGCGCCGGGAAGTGCGTCAAAATCGCATCGACGGGGCTAATGCGCGCGGCAGTCGCTGGGATGAACAAACCCGCCTGAAACAGCACATGGGCCAGCCCGACCGCTTGCAAGTACGTGGTTTTGCCGCCGCTGTTCGGCCCGGTCAAAATGCCAATGCGCCCGACATCATCGAAAGTCAGGTCATTGGTGATGGGGCGGTCGGTCGTGCGGAGTGCCAGATGAATGTTGATCAGCCCGTCGATCTGGCTGAGACGCTCCGAAGCAGGCGCGATCGTCGGCTGACACAAGGCGATCCCGCGCGCTTCCAGGCGATTCCGCAAGCCAACCGCCGCCACATAAAAGGCCATCTCATTTTCGAGTCCAGCCAATGGTGCGCTGCTCACGCGAACGTAACGCCCCAACGCACGCGCGACGGGCTGTATCGCCGTTGTGATCAGGCGCTCCAAATCCTGGAAAAGCGGCGTGAGGATGCGCTGCTGATGCTCAGACGGCAGACGGTGCAACGGCGCGATGCCCGCCTCCTGATCCGATCCGCGCGCACCGAGTAAACGCCCCAGGAATGAGCGCAGTTCGCCGAACGGTCGCTCGTTGACGCTCAGCAGCGTGGCCGCGATCGGCTGTAACTGTGCATCGAGATTTACGCCAATGGTCAGACTTGCGAATGTTTGCAAGGGGCGGCGCAGCGCGGGCATTTCCGCTTGCAGCGCCACAAAGTTCGCATCGTTTTTGAGCGCGGCGACCATTCCGCGCAGGCCGCGCAATGCCTCGGAATGTAAGGTGGCAGCGTCCAGTGCCGCGCCTAGCTCCTGAACAATGCTCAGATACAGGTCGAGTTCGGCGAGTCGATCGGCGGTTTCCAACAACAGACCGCGCTGCCGACGACCGAGCAGCACATGATCGGCGCGCAAATCGGCAAGGCGTGGCAGCAAATCGTCGATCGCCTCAACGAGCGGCGGATTCTGCGTGAAATCAGCCAGCACCGCCGCCCGCCATTCGATCACCGCCGGATCGGACGTGAGGGTATCCAACGTCGCACGAATGAACGCCGTATGGCGCGGCGCAGGGTTGAACGCACGCACGAGATCATCGAGTCCCAGATCGACAGCCCACTTCGGCGAAGGCGTTCCGCGCGGTGCGGGAACAGTGGGCGGCCACAGCAAACTGATCAGGGCAATTTCGAGCGTCGGGCGGGCGCGGGTGGCTGGATCGGTCATTCGTAGATTATCGCAAACCTACGGCCAGGGTATTTCGGGCGATCGATAAAAGTTGACGCCCATCGCCTCCCAGCGCGCGCCTTGTAAACTCAGACGAGACTTGTATTCTGCCCAGGTACGACCAGCCGCCACCGACCATCCGATCTCGGCATAGCCCGGCAACCGAGGCAGTGTCATGTACTCGATGTCGGAACGGGTGCGGATCGTCTCCGTCCACAGGGCGGCCTCAACACCGACAATATCAGCTTCGCCGATGCCAGTGAGCAACGTTGCGGGATCCCACGTATAGCCTTCCTTGACGTTGATGAGTCCTGCCCAGTTTTGGCCGAGCGGCGTGTTCGAGTCGTATTTCATATCCATGTACGCTTTCGAGGCGGTCGAAACAATGACCTTCGATCCTTGGGCAACGGCTTTGGCAGCAATATCGCCGTTCCAATCCTGAACGAGCGTGGTGGGCAGCAAGTGTCCGGCGACGATCTCCTCCCAGCCGATCATCTGCTTGCCCGCCGCCGCGACGATCGATTGGGCGCGCTCCACGAAGCGGACGTAATCATCGGAATTCGTTGCCTTCGATTCGTCGCCGCCGATATGGATGTACGGCCCAGGCGTGAGGGCGGCCACCGCCTTGATCACATCAGTCAGGAAACTGAAGGTGAGTTCTTTGTTTCCGCAAAATGAACTGAACCCAACCTCAGTTCCAGTATAGAGAGCGGGCGCGACGCCATCGCAGTTTAGTTCCGGGTATGAGGCGAGCGCGGCGTTGCTGTGCCCCGGCAGGTCGATTTCGGGCACGACCGTGATATAGCGCGCCTGAGCATAGGCGACGATCGCGCGGTAATCAGCCTGCGTATAATAGCCGCCTGCATCGCCGCCAACGGCAGTGCTCCCACCAACCGTCGTCAGCTTCGGCCAGCCATCGATCGCCAGCCGCCAACCTTGATCGTCGGTCAGATGCAAATGAAAATGATTGAACTTGTAATAAGCGAGTAGATCGATATAGTGTTCGACATCGGCGACGCTGAAAAAGTGGCGCGCGACATCGAGCATGGC
>JBBRMW010000076.1:0-21883 GCA_038230635.1 Aggregatilineales bacterium
GAGTCGGAAGGCAAACCTAGTGCGTGTCTGCAAACCCCTCTATCCCCCGGCCCCTTTCCCCCACGCAGGCGGGGGGAAAGGGGAGTCAAGCCCCTCGCCCCGCCTGCGTGGGAGAGGGGTTGGGGAGAGGGGTCAGCCGCCCAAACACTTTGCAGGCACACCCTAGACATACGTGGCCTTTGATTGGTTTGATCATAAGAAACGACTGCGGTCGCGGTCGGGTTTTGTGAAATCTAGTTGACGGACGAGGCCTACCTCGTCCATCTCACAATAACGACGCCTCCCGCACCTAGCACCGTCTTCCCTTAGCTTCACGCCTATGACCCTGCGTGGTCGCCCGGTGTCTCGCCTTAACTTGGTGCATATGGGACGCGCAGCAGCGCCGTCCCTACAAAGGCCGCCGTTTTTGTAGAGACGTGGCCTGCCCCCATTTACACGGATCGCGTTATAGTACGACTATTCACGGACTGCCGCGCCAGCTTATGCCGCGCGCGCCAACCACGACGATCATCGACCATAAATCCCGGAGGGCTTTCTGATGCCTGTCAATCGCACCCGCAACACGCTGGGCGCGCGTACACGGTTTGATACCGGCAACGGCGCGTCCGCTTATTATTATCGGCTGAGCAAACTCGAAGACGACGGCATCGCGCCGATCAGCCGCCTGCCGTTTTCGATCCGCATTCTGCTCGAAGCGGTTTTGCGCGAATCGAATGGCTACGACGTGACCGATCAAGATGTGATCAATCTCGCCAAGTGGGATGCCAAGCACACCTCCGATGGCGAACTGCCGTTCAAGCCTGCGCGCGTCATTTTACAGGATTTTACGGGCGTGGCCTGCGCGGTCGATTTGGCGGCCATGCGCTCAGCAACTGCGCGCGTGGGCGGCAATACGCAGTTGATCCAGCCGCAGATTCCGGTCGATTTGGTGATCGATCACTCTGTGCAGATCGATCAATATGGCACGCCGGGCGCGCTGCAAGCCAATATCGAAATCGAATTCGAGCGCAACCGCGAACGCTATGAGTTCTTGCGCTGGAGTCAGAACGCCTTTCAGAATTTCCGCGTGGTGCCGCCCGCTGTCGGCATTATCCATCAGGTCAATCTCGAATATCTGGCGAAAGGTGCGCTCACCCGTCCCGAAGATGACGGCATCGTCGCCTTCCCGGATACGGTCGTCGGCACGGACTCGCACACCACGATGATCAATGGGCTGGGCGTGCTCGGTTGGGGCGTCGGCGGCATCGAAGCGGAGGCGGTCATGCTCGGCCAGCCGATCTATATGGTCACGCCGGAGGTGATCGGCTTCCGCTTATCGGGTGCGCTGCGTGATGGCGCGACCGCCACCGACCTCGCGTTGACGGTGACGCAGATGCTCCGCGCGAAAGGCGTGGTCGATAAGTTCGTCGAGTTCTTCGGCGTCGGACTCAGCGCGATCACGCTGCCCGATCGCGCCACCATCGCTAACATGGCGCCCGATTACGGCGCGACGATGGGCTTTTTCCCGGTCGATGATGAGACGCTGCGCTATCTGCGCTCGACCGGACGCACCGACGCCGAAGTGTCGCTGGTCGAGCGCTATTACAAGGAACAGGGCTTATTCCGCACGGATAGCACGCCCGACGCCGAATACACCGATCTGCTCGAACTCGATTTGACAACAGTCGAGCCGAGTCTGGCCGGGCCCAAACGTCCACAGGATCGTGTGCGCCTCGGCGATATGCGGAAGGCGTTCGAGGGCGCGCTGCGTGCCCCAATCGAAAAGCGCGGATTCGCCTTGAACGACGAACAAATCGCGCATAAATCGCATGTCGCATTAGCCGACGGCGAAAAGGCTGAGATCACGCATGGCGCGGTGATCATCGCGGCCATCACAAGCTGCACCAACACTTCGAATCCGTCGGTGATGCTCGGTGCGGGTTTGCTCGCTCAAAAGGCGGTCGCGCGCGGCCTGACCGTTCCGCCTTATGTCAAGACGAGCCTTGCGCCGGGTTCGCGCGTCGTCACCGACTATCTGAATCAGACGAATTTGATGGAACCGCTCGAAAAGCTCGGCTTCAATGTGGCGGCGTATGGCTGCACCACCTGCATCGGCAACAGCGGTCCGATCCCCGATAACGTGGTGGACGCGATTAACGACGGCGATCTGGTGGCGACGGCGGTGCTAAGCGGCAACCGCAACTTCGAGGGGCGCATCAATCCACTGGTGCGCGCCAATTATCTGGCCTCGCCGCCGATGGTGGTGGCTTTCGCGCTGGCGGGCACCGCGGACATCGATCTGGATAACGAGCCGCTCGGCCACGATGAAAGTGGTCAGCCCGTCTATCTGCGCGAGATTTGGCCGTCGCAGAGCGAGATCGCGGACGCCATGAGTACCGCGATCACGCCTGAAATGTTCCGCCGCCAATATGGCGACATCCCGAATACAAATCCGCTATGGAACGCGATTCCGATCAGCGGCACGGGTGATCTGTATGCGTGGAATCCTGATTCGACGTATATCCAGGAGCCGCCATTCTTCGAGCATCTCGACGCGCAGTCGGGTGTGGGCGACATTCACGGCGCGCGAATCCTGGCACTGCTGGGCGACTCGGTGACGACCGATCATATCTCGCCAGCGGGCAGCATCGCCGCTGACAGCCCCGCCGGACGCTATCTGATCGAGCACGGTGTCCCGAAGCGCGAGTTCAACAGCTATGGCGCGCGGCGTGGCAACGATCGGGTGATGCTGCGCGGCACGTTCGCCAATATCCGGCTCAAGAATCAAGTTGTGCCGGGCGTCGAAGGCGGTATGACGAAGTATTTGCCGACGGGTGAAGTGCTGGCGATCTTTGATGCGGCGGAGCGTTATAAGGCCGATGGCACGCCGCTGGTGGTTATCGCGGGCAAGGAATATGGCACGGGCAGCTCGCGCGACTGGGCGGCGAAGGGCACGTATCTGCTGGGCGTCAAGGTGGCAATCGCCGAAAGTTTCGAGCGCATCCACCGCAGCAATCTGGTCGGGATGGGCGTGCTGCCACTGCAATTCAAGGCGGGGCAAAGTGCAGCTACCTTCAGCTTGACGGGAACGGAGACGATCGGCATCGAAGGTTTGTCGGGTGGACTGAAGCCGCGTATGGACATCACCGTCACGGCGACGCGGGAAGATGGCACGGTGGTCAGTTTCACGGCGACGGCGCGACTCGATACACCCGTCGAAGTCGATTACTACCGGAATGGTGGCATCCTGCAAACGGTCCTGCGCGGCTTGCTCGGCCATACCTGAGCGAAGCACCTCAGCATAAACCCCGATAATCAAGACGGGCGGCCACATCGGGCCGCCCCTACCCATGACCGCGTGCGATAGGGGCGAACCCCGCGTGGTCGCCCGTCTTTTGCAACCGCCCTACACGTTGAAGGCGCGACGGACGTTGCGATCGGCGAACAGGTAGATCACCAGCAAGAGCGGGACGAGCCGCACGCCACAGATCAGCCCAAACGGATGCCCGGCGAAAGTCAGGCTCGATCCGAACAGATCGAGCACGGCGATCACCGCCGTTGCCCAAAAAGCCCAGGGCTGCAACGTAAACAAGCCGATCGCCAATCCCAGTTCGGCGATGGCGAAAACCAGCCCCAGCAGCGCGCCGATGCCAGTGCCGAAAGCCGCGCCCAAACCCGCATGAAATACCTGTAGCGGTGCAAAGCTGAGCGCGGTCAGGTTGCCGCACAAGCCGAACAGCGCATAAGCGCCCAAAATGAACGCAATGATCGTGATCCCGACTGGTCGCGTTTTGGTGATTGGCATAGCCGATAGTTCCCCCCTCGAATCAAATTGCGAATCTGTTTTTCATAGACATATACGAATCCCATGCCGAAAAGTTCCGTATCCGAAGCGCCGCCGCCCACAATTTACCTCATGGTGAAACCAGATAAAGACCACGTATGTCTAGGTGTGCCTTCCGACTCCCCCTCTCTGTGATGACGGAGAGGGGGCTGGGGGTGAGGTGAATGCACGAAGTTTATTTGGTTTCACCATCAGTCCCCCGAATTTCCTCTCCGTAGTAACCAATGGTGCAAGTCTCGCCAAGCAAAAACGGCGTTGATCTGACCCATAAGCCACACCATGCTTTTGAGATCGTCTAAACCTGCCTTCAGGAATGGCGTCAAAATGAGACTTGCACCATTGGTTAACAGTCGCAAAGTAAAATGCAATTGCCCTGCCCATTTTTACATTCGGCGTTCAATCGTCGCGCATTCTGTGGTATACTAAGACGTTTTTGCGCCGCGAATCCTCCCGGCGCTCTTCATGTAAACGAAAGAAGCCCGGATGCAGTTCGACGACCTTCAGCTTATCGAACCCTTGTTGCGCGCCTTGCACAACGAAGGTTATACGACCCCCAGCCCGATTCAGGAACAGGCGATTCCGCACGTTTTAGCCGGGCGCGACCTGCTCGGCTGCGCACAAACGGGCACGGGCAAAACAGCGGCTTTCGCGCTCCCGATTTTGCAGCGCTTGGATGCCAACAAACTCAGCGGCCCGCGCCACATCCGCGTACTCGTGCTCGCGCCGACCCGCGAATTGGCCTCACAGATCAGTGATAGCTTCAAAACCTATGGCAAATTTACGCGCGTCGTGCCGATCACGATCTTCGGTGGCGTCGGCCAGAATCCGCAGATCGACGCGATTCGGCGCGGCGCGGATGTGCTGGTTGCCACACCGGGACGTTTGCTCGATCTGCTGAATCAGGGTTACGTCAAGTTTGATCGGCTCGAAGTGTTGGTGCTCGATGAAGCCGACCGGATGCTGGATATGGGCTTCATCCACGATGTACGCCGCATCATTGCGACACTGCCGACTCGCCGCCAAACGCTCTTCTTCTCGGCGACGATGCCGCCCGATATTCAGGCGCTGGCCGATAATATCCTCGATAACCCCGTGACGGTCGTCGTCACGCCAATCGCCTCGACCGTCGAAACGATCGATCAATCCGTGTTTTTCGTCGAAAAATCCAACAAACCGATGCTGCTGGAACACCTCCTGAGCGACAAAGCGGTGCGCCGCGTGCTCATCTTTACGCGCACCAAGCACGGTGCGAACAAGGTGGTCAAACAGTTGGGCGAAGCGCGGATCGTGGCGGAGGCGATTCACGGCAATAAATCACAATCGGCACGCGAAGCAGCCCTCGCACACTTCAAGGCGGGCACGACGCGCGTCCTGGTGGCGACGGACATCGCGGCGCGCGGAATCGATGTCGATGACATCACGCACGTTATCAACTACGATCTGCCCAACGAGCCGGAAAGCTACGTTCACCGCATCGGACGAACGGGGCGGGCGGGTATGTCGGGTATCGCGCTCTCGTTCTGCGATGTCGAGGAGCGCGTATTCCTGGTCGATATTGAGCGCCTGATCCGCAAGCATGTGCCGCGCGCCACGAATTATCCGTTCCCGTCGAACATTGCGCAGCCACAGCTTACCGATCTGACGCCGCGCAACAATCGCGCCGCTGCCCCGCGTCCACAAGGATCATCGCGTCCGCAAAACAGGCCGCAGGGTCAAAACGGACAAAATGGACAACGCCGACCAAACGGCCAAAATGGTCAGAATAGCCAGAATAGCCAAAACAGTCAGGCGCGGCAAAACGGGAGCGGCCACCCCAATGATAAGCCGAACCCAGATCGTCGTCGCCAATCGGATCGCCAGCGCAGCGCCGTCTAAAGGTACGCCGCGACTCTTGGTGATGTGCCGTTATTGCGCAAAAATACCGTTCAGATCGACCGTGCCCAACAACGGCGATGTGAACGGATCGCCCGCACCGAACACGCCGATCCAGATAAAATGTCCGGCCTGTCCCGGCCAGGCTTCGATCAGGCGCGCTTCGAGATCAACCAACCAATATTCGCGCACGCCATGTTTTTCGTACAAGCGCAGCTTGTCGCGTTTGTCGCGCCGCACTGTACCCGGCGATGCGACCTCGACCACCAGATCGGGCGCGCCCCGAAAATATTTGCGATCGACTTCGACGCACGCACCGCCCGACGCGATCCAAAAAAGGTCGGGCTGCACCACATTGCCGTATCTCGACTCACTCACTTTCGACACAGTATAACGTTTCGGTTGGCTTTCAAACAAATGGATGTGAGGATTACGAATGAAACCACTATTTATCACCGCCGTCGTCAGCAATTCGGGCAAGACGGCACTCGCGCTCGGACTCGGACTCAAGCTGAAAAGCGTGGGCTATACGGTCGGCTACTTCAAACCGATCAGCACGCAGCCTTCGTATCTGAACGGCAAACTGGTCGATGAGGATGCGGAGTTTGTGCGGCGCACGCTCGGTCTGAGCACGCCTGCCGCCGAACTGGCCTCCGTGATCATCGACGACTCGTTGTTCGAGGCGCTGATCGAAAATAAAGGCACGCGCGATTTCCGGGACGAGATCAAAAGCGCCTATGCCCATCTCAGCGCGGACAAAGACGTGCTGCTCGTCGAAGGCGGCGCGAGTATGCGCGAAGGCTATGCCATTGGTCTGAGCACGATTGCGGTGGCGGATATGCTCGAACTGCCGACGCTGGGCGTGGTGCGCTACCGCGACGGCCTCAAAGTGCTCGATGATGCACTGGCATTGCGCTATCGGATGGCGGGGCGTCTATTGGGGATCATTATTAACGGCGTTCCCGCAGAGGCTCTCGATCAGGTGAAGGATAAAGCCGCGAAATATCTGGAATCGCAGGGCGTCCGGGTGTATGGTGTCCTACCGCACCGACCGACGCTCGCTTCGATCAGCGTAGGCGAGTTGATCGATACCTTGCACGCGCGGGTGCTCTCGAAGGAATCGCACAGCGAGGCGATCATCGATAATCTGAGCGTGGGTGCGATGAGTGCTGAATCCGCGCTGCCCCGGATGCGTCAACTGGTCAACAAGGCAGTAATCACGGGCGGCGATCGTGCTGATATTCAGGCGGCGGCACTTGCCACCAGCACGACCGCGCTGATTTTGACAGGCAATTTGCAACCCGACGCGGAAATCGTCGCGCGCGCCGATGCGCTCGGTGTGGCTGTGCTGCTCGTGCCCAACAATACGATCGAGACGGTCGAGATGGCGCAAAAAGTGTTCGGCAAGACGCGCCTCGGCCAGCCGGTGGAGCTTGTCAGTTTCCGGGCGCTCGTGGATACCGATGTGGATACTGCGCGTCTGTTTGCCGATCTGGGCTTGTGAGTCTTACCCGGATTTTGAGAGCCGAACGCGATTCCGCGCGGCGCGCCAGATCAAGAACAAGATCAAAGCGACGATGACAAAGGGTCCGCCAAACACCACCCCCCAGATCACGAGTGAGATGATCACCTGAATGGTCGAAACGAGCAGATCGACGGCGGATTCGAGGGTGGCTTGCGGATGCCAATTGCTCAGTCCGAACGCTTTGGGGGTGGGAGTCGGCGTGATTGTCGGGGTCATAGTGGGCGTCGGAGTCAGCACAGGCGCTTTTTGCGTCAAGGTCAGGCTGATCAATGAATAGGCCGCCGCTTCACTAAAATATTTGAGCTTTCCCTGAATGCCTTCGATTTGTCCTTGCACCGTCGTCAGTTGATTTTGAACCGCGAGCACGTCATTGACGTTGGTAGCCGTCGCCATGATCTTTTGAAGTTGCGCTTCGGTCGATTGCAAGTTGGTCAATTGGCTCGAAAGATCAACATATTGCTGCGTCACATCGTCGCCCGTGATCACCTCTGAATCGACGGACACGGAGGCCGAGCGAATCTGTGCCAACGCGGTCGTGAGCTGATCCGCCGGAACACGAATGCTGATTGTGCCTGATGCTGCCGTGTTATTCTGATCGGTGCGCGCATTGGCTAAGTTCGAGGCGACGACCCAGCCGCCGGATGTTTCGGCAAGCTGCGTCACCTGATTGATGACCTTCGTCACGTCGGTGACGGTCACGGCGAGCGCGGCATTTTTGAGGATGATGCGCTGACCGGATCGCCCTTGTTGGGCGGGTTTCACATCGGCCACATTGCCATTAGAGCCGGGCAATGAGGGTAGATTGGCGACTTTGGGTGGCTGTGTTCCCGGCGGAGCTGTTGGATAAGCAGCTACTAAAAGCGTGACTGGTGGCGCGATGCTCGACGTACTCGGGCTGCTTCCACCTTCACACGCCACAACGATGACTAAAAGGATCGCGGCGACGATCGCCGCGGAACTGAATTGGAGCATTTGTCGTTGGGACATGAATCGCTCTCCTTGTTCTGCCAAGCCCTGCCCGTTCAAAGTTCCATTCAGTTGTTTTTCAAGAGTCCGGCGGAATCGGCTCATAAAGTGAAGCGATAATCCTTGTCGAGCGGATCGCCGTCGGCACCATCTGGGCGCGGTGCGATATGCTGTTCGATGAGCGTCAACGCCACATGCAGCCGTCGATTGAACGTCACCGAATCGGCGAGTCCAAGCGAGTCGCTGATCGCATCGTAGACCCGTCCCATTTGGCGATAGGCTTCGATCAGCTTTGGTGATGTGCCGACTGGGAAATCGACATCGACCTCGATACAGCCCGCCAATGTGACGGCCATGCTGAAGCTGTCCTCGTCAAAATGCGCGACACCCTCCGACGTCAGGTTGACCGACCACATTTGCCCATCCCAATAGGGCAGATCATGCGCGCGTTTGAGCGACTCGCGCACGCGCCGCCACGCGCCAATCGCCACCTGCACCTTCCATTCATCGGCCAAGCCCATCAGCGTCGTAAAGCCGCGCATGAACATCGCCATTTCCAACAGGGCATCAAGCGCCACGCGCGCCTCATCGCTGAACAGAATCAACTCGTCGGTGTCCATATCGAAAGTGAACAAGTCCTGCACGGGTGATGGATCGGCGGGGCGGCGCAGATAATCGATGAACACCGCAAACGGCAGATTTTGGAGGTGCGCTGCCGTGCGGATCGGCATCTCGTAAGGGCTGCCGCGCGCATTGACGGCATCGATCAGCCCTTCGAGTCCCATGGTGTTATTCGCATCGATCAGGTAGGTGTTTTTTCGCGTAGCCATGCTAACGTAGTTGCCGCCGCCACATTTCTTTGAGCTGAACGTTTGCCAACTCGGCCTCTGGCGTTTCCAGAAAATCGCTCAACAAACGATTAAATTTGACCGTATTTTCCAGCATTGGGAAATGACGAAATTCCGGGACGACGAACGGCAGGAAATGGCCGTCGGGCTTGTTCGTGCCAATGCGCCCGACCAAATCTTCATCGGGAGGCGTCAACAAACCGTCGTCTTTGCCGTGCAGCAGCAGCGTTGGCGAGGTGACTTGGTGCAGCGCCACGGCCAAATTGATCCCGTTGAACGATTTGGCGCTGACATCGATCACGCGCTCGTCCATTTTTTCGATCTCGGTCAACAGCTTGTCGAAACTCTCGTTGTTGCGCGCCATATTGCGTTCGAGCAGTGAGCGCGCCTTGCCATTGAGTACCGTCAGCAGCGGGTTCGGACGATCGGTGCGCGGCGTTTCGGTGGGCGGTTTCGGCGGCGCGGGCGGCACGACGACTGCGGCAACCGCTGCCGTCCCCGAATTCGGCGCGGTGAGCGTGGGTGGTGTCAAGCCAAGTTTCAGGAGGATTTCCGGGTTATCCAAAAACGGATTACGCCGGATGGTGTCGGCAGTTGTCACCGGATCGAGTGGCTTGCTGGCGGGTGAGGGAATCGTCGCCGTCGAGCCAATAGCGGGCACAGCGGACACCGTGTTGGTGCTGCGCTTATCCGGCACGCCGACTGCCGCCCAGCCGCCCAATTCAAACAAGGGCGGGCTGACCAACATCACGCGCGGCGCGGCTTCTGGGTGTGTCCGCGCGAACTCGATGGCAACCGCCGCACCCAGCCCGTGCCCGACGATAGCCGCCTTCGTGATGCCGAGCTTTTCCATGAACGCGCCGAGCAGCGCCACTTGGCTTTTGAGATCGTAATGGGTCACATTCTTTTGCGTGTCGCCAAAACCCCACAAATCGAGCGCGTAGATGCGGAACTTGCTGTTGAGCTGCTGCATCGTGGGAATCCAATAGCGCCACGAGCCGAGCCAACCGTGAATCAAAATAACGGGACGGCCACGCCCCATCACTTCATAGTGAACCAGGTCGTTGTTGTCAATTGTGATTGCGCTCATTGGTTTGTTCCGTGTCGCACCCGAACCCCGCTCGCCCTGTGCCCCTATTTTAACAAGTTCTCGCGCGAATTGCTCATGCTGAAACCAAATGTTACGGCAACCGCGCATTTCTTTATCGTTCAGAAAACGGGCGACCCCGGTATGGTCACCCGTCCCTACAACCTACATTGATCAACCGGATTTCCGATTACGGTGCTGGTTTGGCGGGTGGCGGGATCGGATCGGGACTGGCGGCGCTGGGCGGAGTCGGTGTGCTGGCGGAACTCGCAGTATCTGCGGCGAATTTCGCCAGAATCTCGCTGACCCGTTTGCTCAGCAAATCTGGCGCGAACGGCTTGAGGATATAATCGTAAGCACCCGCATCCAACCCGGTGTCAATTTCCGATTCCTGCCCTTTGGCCGACAGAAAGACGACTGGAATATCCTTCACCGTGTCCATTGTCTTCATCTGGCGGCAAGCCTCGTAGCCGGTCATGCGCGGCATCCGCACATCCATCATGATCAAATCGGGCAGCACTTTTGGCGCAAGCTCGACGGCTTCCGCACCATTGGCCGCCTTGAAGACCTGATGGCCGGCATATGTCAGCGTGAATTCAATCAGGTCGCGGATATCGCGTTCGTCTTCGGCTATCAGAATTTTCGCCATGATGTCCCTTTTGCGTCGCGCATATCGATGTAATTGCAATTATTATAGCACTTAAAACCGCGATTAAGAGCGGGCGACCACATTGGGTCGCCCCTACCGCACGCGGTCTTCGTAGGGGCGAAGCCGGCGTGGTCGCCCGTCCGGTGAGGGCGTTCACCGCCCCGACAGATCGCCATCGACCTCCGCCGATTTTTGCGTCCCGCTGCGATCACCGCGCCCACTGTTTTCGCCCATTGCCGGAACGCGGATGAAGAACGTCGTGCCCCGGCCCGGTTCGCTTTGCAGCCAGATGCTGCCTTTGTGCATGTTTACATATTCGCGCACGATCGCTAACCCGAGTCCCGTGCCGGACGTTTCCATCACCAGTTGGTTTTCTTCGTCGCGGAAGAAACGCTCGAATACGCGCGCCTGCTTTTCGAGCGGGATGCCCACGCCCGTGTCGGCCACGCTGATCAGCACCGCGTCGCCATCGATGGCCGCTTTGACGCGGACGGAGCCGCCTGCGTGCGTATAGTTGAAGGCGTTGTCGAGCAGATTGTTCATGATCTGCGTCATCTTCTCGTAATCGCCGTTGATGAGCGGCAGACTCGGCTCAATCTCGGTGCTCGTTTCGATGTCTTTGTGCTCACCCGCGATACGCCCGTCGAGGTGCGCCATGCTGTCGCCGATCACTTCTTCGACGCTCATCGGCTGCAGCGACAGCTTGACGACGCCGCGATCGATGCGCGAAATGTCGAGCAGGTCGTTTACCAATACCGACAAGCGATCGGCGTTGGTTTTGATCGTGCCTAGGAAGCGCTGCTGCTGCTCGGTGATCTCGCCCGCCGCGCCCAGCATGAGCAAATCGGCATAGCCTTTGATCGAGGTCATCGGCGTGCGCAGTTCGTGGCTGACGGTGGCGACGAACTCCGTCTTCATCCGATCGACTTCCATTTCGCGCGTCACGTCGCGGAACACGGACACCGTGCCCAGGAATTGGTCGCCCATGTTCACCGGGGAAAGCACAACGCGCACGGCGCGGCCATTTTCCAGTTGCAGTTGTTCCTGGATCACGTCGTCGGGGCGATGTTGGGTCGGGTCGTCCATCCAGCTTTGGAGCGTATCCAGCCAGCGCCGCCCACCGCCCGCCGCATACAGGCCGCTCAATTCATCGATGCGATGGCCGAGTACGTGCTTGCGTGGCAGCCCCAACACGCGCTCCGCCGCGCTGTTGAACTGGATGATCTCACCGTTGGGGTCGGCCACCATCACGCCGTCGGCGATCGATTCGACGATGGCGGCGTTCTTGGTTGCATCGATTTGCTCACGGCGCACCATCGCACCGAGACGTTCGGCCTGTTCGCGGATCAAACCGTACAGGTCGGCGTTGTTCATGGCCGTCGCCACTTGCCCGGAAGCCGCAACCGCCAAGCGCAGGTGATCGTCGTTGAACTTGCCGGGCGTGCGGCTGTACAGCATCACCACTCCCAGAATATCCTCGTTGGCCTCCAAGAGCGCCGCAATGGCCGCGCGCGGTTCGTTGTCGATGGCGGTGCGGTGCAGCCAACGGGCGTCGTCCTGCACATCCGCCACGATCACCGACTGTTGGGTCTGGATGACCCAACCGGCCAAACCTTCGTTCTGCGTGAACTGTACAACCCGTTCCTGATCACTTTCCGACAGGCCAAAGGTGGCGCGATAGATCAGGTTTTCGGAGATCGAGTCGATGCCGAGGATCGCGCCCATCTCCGCGCCGACGGCAGCGGCCATCATCTCCAACGCCTGCGACAAAACTTGCTCCATATCGAGGCTGGCCGTGAGTCCGGTGGTGATGCGATAGAGGAAGTTGATACGGTCGCGCTCGTTGCGGAGTTCTTCCGTGCGCGACTCGACGGTGGTTTCCAATTCCGAGGTGAAGCGACGGTTGCGCGCGAACAGCCGCGAGTTCTGGATCGAAACGGCCAACTGTGAGCCGATCGTGGTCAGAACCCGCTGGTTATCGAGGCCGAAAGCGCGTGTGCTCACTTCGTCGGCCAGCGCCAACACGCCCACGACGCTTTCGCCCGTTTGCAGCGGCACACCCAGGAACGAACGCGCCTGCGTCACACGCAAAGTGATCCCGAAGATACGCAAGACTTCCTGTACGTCGTCGCCCGCCAACAGCAGTGGCATCCGGCGTTTGATCACGTAGGAGATTTCGTCGTCCGCGAGTTGATACGGTTCGACCGCGAAATCTTTGCCCTTGCGCAGGGCAACCGGATAACTGACCTGCTTGGTATCGGGATCGAAGATGGCGAGCAGGATGATTTCCGCATCGGTCAGCAGCGGCATTTGATCGTGGAAAACGCGGAAAATCTGCTCTTGCTCGATGCTCGAGGCCAGCGCCGTCGCCAGTTCGTTGATCACGAACAATTCTTGGAGTTTGAAGGCTGTCTCGGTTTGCAGCCGCGCGTTGTCGATGGCGACGGCAGCTTGGTTCGAGAGGGCGCGCGCCAAACGGATTTCCGCCGAGCCGAAGCGCCGCGTCTTGCTGGCGACTTCCACGATGATCAAGCCGATCACCTGATCACGCGCGATCATCGGCAGCATCAGCCGCCCGAACACGCCGTGCCCGATCAGCAGCCCGCTTTCGGCCACATCGAGCACCGTATCGTCGGCATGAACGGCCACAATCTGGCGCTGATTTACCGCTCGCAAGCGCGCCGGGTACTCAGACAGCGGCAGGAATGTGCCCGGCTGCGAAATCTGATCGCGGTTGTTGCGCCGCTGCACATCGACGCGAATTTCGAGCCGGTTTTCCACGTCGTCCAGCAGGCCGATCTGGCAGCCATCAGCGCTCAGGGCGTTGATCATCTGCATGGCCGTGTTGAGGATCACCTCGTCCAGGTCGAGCGTGGCGGAGGTGGCCTGTGTCGCTTCGAACAGGGTTTCCAGTTCGCGGGTACGCACGACCGATTGCTCGAACAGGCTGGCGTTCTGGACGGCGACGGCGGCTTGACTGGCGATCGTTTGCGCCAATTCGTTCTGATCAGGCGTGAAGGCATGATATTCTTCAGTCGAATGGATGCCAATCGTGCCGATCAACTGGCCGCCGACGACCAGCGGGATAAAAATCGACGACAGCACGTTGCGGTCGATTAGAAAGCTGCGCACGGCGGCAGTAATCGGGTCTTCGCGCACCTCGTAAACCGAGACGGGACTCATCGTCTTGCGGATGGCATCGTACAGCGGGTTGTTGTCGAGTGGCAGATACAGTTCGGGAGGCGCATCACCGCGCGGAAATTCGACCACGAGACGCTGCCGATTCTGCGCCACTTCGAGCAGCATCGCCTCGCCGCGATCCATGTTAAGCGCCTTGACGAGTTCGCTGATCGTGACCTCGAACACATTCTCGATGTCGAGCGACTGCGCCAATGCACTCGATACGCGGTTGAGCAGCGCCAAGCGGTCGGCCTGACGGTTCAATTCGGCGGCACGCCCGCGCGCTTCCTGGTACAACTGCGTATTTTCGAGGGCGGCCAAGTCACGCTGCTGGAACAAGCGCGCATTTTCAAGTGCAACTGCCGCTTGGTTGGCAAAGGCCACGCCAAGCTGCTCCTGCGTTGGGTGATAGTATGCGGGTTCTTTCTTTTCGAGCACCAGCAGCCCGTATAGATTGCCTTTGGAGATCAGCGAAATGCCCATCCACGAACTGGTCGGACGGTTCTCATCGGGCGGGAAGCGCGTATCCTTGTGGACATCCGGGATGTTCAAGACCTGCCCGCGCGCCGCGATCTCACGGAACAGTGCGCTGTCCGCGATCTCGACTTCGACGCCGATCAGGGTTTCCACGTCGGGATAACCCTGCGCAGCGCGGATGACCAGCTTCTCATCCTGACGCAGCCACAACGTCACGTTATCGAAGGTCAGGATGCGCCCCAATTGGTTGATCACCAGTTGAACGACCGCATCCGGTTCGAGCGTGGCGGTCAACTGGCCGGAGATTTCGGTGAGCGCCGTCAATTCCTGGGCACGTTCCTGGATATTGGCTTCCAGTTGGGAACGCTCCGTCACATCTTCAATCAGCACCACCGCGCCGTTGACCGTGCTGGCTTGCAGCAGCGGATAGATGTAGAAGTTGCGCACGACGGGCTTGCCCTGGAAGTTGGTTTCGCGCACGTTATAGAGCGGCTCGATCTTGCTGCCGCTGAGCATCTCTTGCAGGGTATCTTTGAGCGTCGCAACATAGTTCGGGCGATACTCGAACAGCGCCTGGCCGACGGCACTCTCGTCCCAGCCATAGGTGTGGATCATATAGCTGTTGATCGTGCGAATGCGCAGGTCTTTGTCGAGCACGATGATCCCTTGCTGGATCGACTGCACGATCGACTCATTGAAAGCCGTCAGACCGCGCGTCTGTTCATTGAGGCGCGCATTTTCGAGCGCCAGCGAAGCCTGCGCCGCAAACGCCGACGTGCGTTCGAGGTCGCTCTCGGTGAACTGCCGTGTTGGGTTTTGGCTGAACACGGTCAGCACACCGACCGATCGCATTTCGCGCGTCAGCGGGGTGGCGATCAGGGCGCTGAGCGGTTGACCACCCGGCAGCGGATTGTGATATTGGGTCTGCTGCCCAAAATCGTTGACGATCAACGGCTGCACCGACTTAAAGACCGTCGCCGTGACCGAGTTCGGATCGTTTTGGGTCACGCGAATGCCGTTCAGTTCGTCGGCCACGCTGCCATACCCGGCATAGCCCACCAGTTCGCCGCCTTCGACCAGCGTGATCGAGGCTCCGGTCACATCCTGGGCGGCGTCCATATCAGCACTGTCCGAGGCGAACGAGGACACGCCCGTTTCCAAAAAGTTAACCAGTTCGGCGCACACGATTGTCAAAATGCTCGACAACTCGAAGATGGCGTTGAGCGATTGGCCGACGCGGCCCAATGACGAGGTGAAACGTTCGCGGTCGATCGTCTGCTCGAACAGGCGCGCGTTTTCGATGGCAACCGCCGTCAGGTTCGCCATACGCTGCACCAGTGGAAGCTGCTCATCGAAGCCGAAGGCACTGATGAGTTCGCTGCCCATGTGCAGCACGCCGACGGCGCGACCGCCTGCGATCAACGGGACCACCAGTGAAGTCCGTTCGCCGCTGGCGCGCCACGCCTGGAGGTCTTCATATTCCGCGCCGCTGGCGAGATCGTCCTGGTGATAAACACGCCCGGTCGCATCGTAGTAGACGCGCCCCAGCACCGTATTATCGAGACCAATCGCCTCGATCGGGACGACCGTCACCGTATTCGTGCGAATGTCCTGACGCACATCCAGTACATCGAAATGCGTTTCGGAGCGATCGAGCAATGCCACGCTCATGCGCGTAAAGGCGATCAACTGCTGCAAGCCTTTGGCGACCGCCGTGATGATCTCGGTCGTGTCAAGTGTGCTGGCGACCGCTTCCATCACCGCATTGACGCGCGTTTCCTGTTGGGCGGCGCGCGTCGTCTCCTGATACAGCCGCGTATTCTCGATGGCTGAGGCAGCCTGCGACGCGAACAACTCGATCGGGCGCATCGTCGATTCGGTCGGCGCGCGGCCATCCTGCGGCGAATCCATCGCAATGATGCCGATCACGCGGTTCTGATCGAGTCCATACAGCGGCAGATAGAGCGTATCTTGTGGCTGCCACGCATTCGGATCGTTCGAGAGCGGTGCGGAAGGCGTGCCCGCCGCGATCAACTTGTTTTCCGTGACCCAGGGATCGCTCTGTCGTAGATAATAGGCCTGACCAACGCGCAAACTACGGAACGATGGGTCGGCGAGTCGCTGCTGCCAAACGATGCCGGGCAGCAAATGTTCTTTGAGTTTCGCCACATCACTGGGGGTATAACCCGCTGTGATCAGCTCGCGCGGTTCTAAGTTGGCGTCGCGCAGGGTGATGTTGACGCGCCCCCAACCCGCCGCGTAAATCCCATCAGCGACGACTTGCAAACGCGTCGGCACATCGGGCGCGCGCTGAATTTCGCTGGCTACTTGGTGCAACTGCGCCAAACGGTCGCGCTCGCGGCGGGTCGCTTCGCCCTCGAACTGGTAAGCCTGCAAAAGCTGATAGTTTTCGATGGCGAACGCGGCTTGGTTGGCGAAGATTTCCAACGCCTCGATCACGCGCAGGGTCGGACGCTTGCCATCGCGCGGCTCATCGACGCTCATCAAGCCGATCATCTCGCCGTTGCCGCCACGCAGTGGGATCAGGAGCACATCTTCATTGCGCCATGCGTTGGGGCCACTGGCCGCTTGTTTCGCACCCACTGTGGTGATCGGCAGATCAGGTGTATTCCAGTCGCTTTTGTGCTCGGTGGGCAGCAGATACGAGCCGCTGATCCGATAGCGTACCTGAAACAGCGATTCAGCCTGCTCCAATGGCGGCGAAATCTTCTTCATCTCCTCGAAGATTGCGATTGGAATACCCGCTTGCGCGTAACGGCGCAGCGAGCGTGTAGGGCGATCGACCACGCTGATTAACACGCCATTGAACCCCACCGCGTCGATCACGCTGTGCGCGACCGCCTCCAGGATCGTTTCGAGGTTGCTCTCGGTGCGCAGCAAACGCCCCAACTCGAAAATCTGCGCCAGTTGATCGGTGCGTTCCTTGACTTGATCGGCACGCTCCAACTGCTGGCGATAGCGCGCGGCGTTGCCAAAGGCAATGGCCGACTGCTTGGCGAGCGCCGTAATAAAATCGACAGCGCGGTTGTCGAACGCACCCGCGACATCGCTGTAGATGTGGATGACGCCCAACACTTGGCCGCCATACTGAATCGGCGCGGCCAGGGCGCTCTGTACGCCCGCTTGCGTCGTTTCGAGCGGACTCTCGTTGTAGTCCGTCACGAGCACCACGCGATTTTCGAGCACCGCCCGCAGTTCGATCGGGGTCAGGTCATTGGCGACTTTTTGTCCGCCGAGACGCTGTACCACCACCGGCTGCTCAGGACTCGGCCATTGGTCGGGTTCTTCAAGCTGGACGACGACGGCGGCCTTTGCGTTGGTATTCCGCTGTGCCTCGACGCGCACGACATCCAACACGCGCTCCAACTGAATGGTCTGGTTCAGTTCGGTGCTCACCCGGCTGAGCGCGTCAAGTTCCTGCACGCGCGCGCGCAAATCGGCGTCGGTGGCCTGATACAGCGTCGAACGTTCGAGCGCCGTGGCGATTTGCACCGCCACCGATTGAAGTAGCCGTACATCCGCCTGATTGAATTCGCCCTCGCGTTTATTGCCGATCGTTAATTCGCCGATAGCCTGCTCACGCGAGAGCAGCGGCACTTGAATCACGTTATCCAGGCCGATCCGCTCGGCAATGGCGCGGTAGGTGGGCAGCACTTGCCCGTCGGTGCGGATATTCGTGCTCACGAACGGACGCTTTGAAATGACGGTGCTGTGTTCCATGCCCGTCGCGTAGATGTCGATCTGGAGCGCCTCGGTGAAGGTGCGCACGCCAAAGGCATAGTCCGGGCGCAGTACCAAACGACCAATGCGTTCGTCGATCTGCGCCACCAAGACCGATTGGCAGTTGAACAAGGCACTGATTTCGCGGTTGACCTGTTTCACGATTTCGGCGATTGCCAAGTTGCTGCTGGCAATTTCGGCGATCTTGCGCAGCCCTTCGGACGCTTGGGCGCGCGTTTGCATCTCGCGGTACAGGCGCGCATTGTCGATCAGCACCGCCGCCTGCGCCGCGAACATGCCCAGGATGCGCGCGTCCTCTTCGCTGAAGTCGCGGCCATCGACGCGATTGGCAACCTGAATCGCGCCCAAACGGCGGTCGCCCGCGATCAGCGGTACCAGCAATGTTTGCCGCATGGCGACTAAGCCGCCGATGCGATCCAGTCCCGCGCTGCCCACGATCGGATCGCTGAACATGTCGTTGACATACCACGAGTCGGATTCGTGATAAAGCGCGTGGAGCGGCGTGCCGGGCGCGACGTTCAACTCATAATAGGGGATCAAGTCGGTGCGGATGCCATGAAACGGTGCTTGCGCCTCCAAAACGTGGCGCTCCGTATCGAGCATCAGTACGCCGCAGATTTGCACGTTCATCAGCTTGGCGACACGATCACTGATCTGGCCGTATAACTCGCTCGCGTCGTGCAAAACGCCGAGCGCCAAACTGATCTGCTGCAATCCGCCCAGTTCTTCCGCGCGGCGCTGTTCTTCGGCATACAAGCGCGCGTTTTCGACGACGATCGCCGTCTGCGAGGCGAAGACCGCCAGCAGCCGCATATCATCGTCACTGAAACCCGATCGATCGCGCTTGTTGCTGACCTGCACCGCGCCAATCCGCCGTGTGCCGACCAGCATCGGAACGATCGCCGTGCTGCGAATACCGAGTACATCGGCCAGATTGAGCAATCCCAGCGAACGGGTCAGATCGTCTGTCGCCACATTGTTGGAATACCACCAATCGCGCTGCAACCAGATTTTGGTGGCCTGACCATCCTCGTTCAGCGGGATTCGGTACAGACTGCTCAGCGCATCGAGCACATTGTGAAAAGGAAGCTGGCTGACGAGCGCTTTTTGATCAGCATCATACAGCAGGACGCCGCACATCTCCGTATTCATCAACCCAGCAATGCGCGCCGTCAACTGGCCGTACATCTGGCGCACATCGGTAAACACGCCCATCGTCTGCGCGATCTGCTGCAAGCCGCTCAACTCGGCGACGCGCTCAACCTGACTCTGATTCAACTGCGCATTTTCGATCGCCATCGCGGTCTGGGCGGCGGTGGCTTGCAACAGCGCCATATCCTCATGATCGAAGGCGAACCGCTCGCGTGAGGCGAGTTCGAGCGTGCCGATCAGCCGATCGGCGACTTGGAGCGGCACGCCCACATAACTGACCAGCGGATACGTGGTGATCTTGGGACGAATATCGGGGCGGGTAGAAATATCGGCCACCAGCAGCGGCTGCCGATAGCGCGCCAACCAACCGCTCAGGCTGTCTTCCAGATGATAAATGCCATCGGTGGCCTCGAACTGCGCCGCATAATCGCTGCCGTGTGCGCCGCCCCGTCCCAGTGGGCGCAAAATCCGCAGGTTCTCGTCCCACAACGTGATCTCGCCCGAATCGAATGCGATCACATGATTGAGGTTGAACAGGATCGCGTCGAGCGTCTCGTTCAGGTTCAAACCGCCGCTGATGATCTCGGCCATTTCGTTGATGACGTTCATGGTGCGGGTCGAGTCACGGCCCGTGCCCGTCGTTGCCGCGCTGGATAGTTCGCGCATCACGACGACGAGCTTGCGCTGCGTATCCTGGCTGGGGATGAAGTGCGAACTGGCCTCGACACGCCGTTGTCCCAGGCGGAACGAGGCTTGCCCTTCTTTGCCGAAAAGTTCGAGGAAGCTAGCGGCGGGCTGCGCCTGCTGCGCAATCGCCTCCAGATTCGGCTCGTCGCCGTTCATGCCGAACCACGCGCGCGCCTTCTGGTTGGCAAAGACCAGCCGCCCGCGTCCCTCGGCCACCAGCACCGCATCGCTGCTATCGACGAGATTGACGGGGACCACCGCTTCGACAGTGCTCTCCTCGGAGCGCTGCCGATCGCTGATCAAGGCGACGGCCAGTGGGATGGCGGCAAATATCGCCAACCCCAACACCAGCAGCATCAGAATGGGGCCCATGAGATATCCTCTGTCGTCTGGCGGTCAACCGGACTGTTCAATACATTTCGGGGTGGCGCGTCACTGGGCGATCTACCAAGCGGTTTCGATCGGCGTGACCGAATCACCAGTGGGTCGCCGCCGCGCTTCCGCCGCCATTTCGGTGATTTCTCGAATATCCGCGAACTGCTGGGTGGCATTGCTCACCGAACCTGCACTCACGGTCATCAATGGCTTCGTTTCGCCGTTT
Organism: Aggregatilineales bacterium; assembly: GCA_038230635.1. GTDB lineage: Bacteria > Chloroflexota > Anaerolineae > Aggregatilineales > UBA2796 > JBBRMW01. The sequence continues at coordinate 20,630 of JBBRMW010000076.1, forward strand.
TCCAGCACGATGTGCGAGCGCTCGCGGTCGATGAACGAGTAGTGTTGTTTCACTTCATCCTCGAAGCGGCTCAGGATACGTTCCTGCAATTGCAGCGGCTTGGGCGAATAGGTGATCACCACGAAGTTATCGTTGCCGGCATGGCCCACGAAATCATCGGGCGTGCCCATCTCATCAACCACTTCGCCGATCAACAGCGCCATAAAGCGCAGCACTTCGGTGCTGGCGACGAACCCATACAGCTCTTGGAACGGCTCGAAGTGATTAATCTTGAAGTCGATGTACGTCCAGGGGTCTTTTTTGCGCATCAGGTCGCGCAGTTGTTCCTCGATCAGCTTGCTGCTCGGCAAGTTCGAGCGTGGATCCATGCTCTTTTCGCGGTCAACCCGTTCGATCGCGTTTTTGACGCGCAGCTTCAATTCTTCGATGTCGAACGGCTTGGTGATGTAATCGTCTGCGCCTAGTTCCAAGCCCGCGATCTTGTCGCTGCGTTCGTCTTTTTGGGTCAGGAAAATGATCGGAATATGGCTGGTGCGGGTGGTCTGACGCAGTTCGCGGCACACCGCATAACCATCGATGTCGGGCAGCATGATGTCCAGCACGATCAATTGCGGAAGCTGCTTGCGCGTCAGCGTCAGCGCATCACCGCCGCGCGGGGCGACCTGCACATCGTAGCCCTGCCCACTGAAATAGATTTTCAGCATGGCGCTAATGTCGAAATCATCTTCAACAACCAGGATTCGCCCTTTTGCCACCGCTCACCTCCCCAGAGGAGTTCATTGCTCGAATAAAAATTTGGGTATAGCCTTTGACGATCTAAACTATACTCGATAAGCGCGCCACATGCTATCAAAATCTGATCACTCAAACCAATCTCAAATAAAGCCGATCGCTTTTGCGAACCACTTACCCCCAGTCCCCTCTCCCACCAATTCACCTCACCCCCCGCCCCTTTCCGTCCTCACGGAGAGGGGGGCAGGACTCGACTCAATCTCGATCTGTGGCCGATGCGCTGTGGTTTGACGCCCCCTCGCTGTGGTGACGGAGAGGGGGTTGGGGGTCATAGGTGTGAAGCTAAGGAACGGCGGCGGTCATTGTCGGGTTCTGTGAAATCTAGTGGACGGACGAGGCAGGCCTCGTCCCTACCCCAGACGCCGTTTTTGTAGGGACGAGGCCTGCCTCGTCCATTTCACAATGATGACGCCTCGCACCGTCTCCCCTTAGCTTTACGCCCATTCAAGCGCGTTTGCTCTA
>JBBRMW010000077.1:0-21561 GCA_038230635.1 Aggregatilineales bacterium
ATAGCCTCTTGAATTGGTGGGCCACTATGGAACTCCTTAAAGTGTTGCACCTTCTAGGGAGTTCCATCTTACCTACCTTTCACGGTAGAACCTTTTCCTCCTACCACTACCAGAGGTAGTGGTTTAATGTTTCTTAATCAACGGTTTTTCGAGAAAGGCACGCAGCGTGGCATCAAGTTTCATACGACCTCATCTTTACACTTAACAACATCGGCGGAAGATAACGCACCGGTCACAAAGTCACATCTTGCGAGGGAATATTTTGTCTTTTTTTAGGACTTCTTTGGCTGCAATGGTTTACACTGGATACATCCTGCCCCAACACGACGCCTCGTAAATGGGACGTATGCTGTGACGGCTAGTTTGGAAGTTCTATCATGAAAATTCTGCTTGTCGATGACGATGGCGACTTGCGACGGGGGCTGAGTGCAATTCTCAGCCAATTCGATTATGAGACATTAGAGGCCGACAATGGTCTGACCGCCTTGCAGATGGCAATTGAACACGAACCGAACGTGATCTTATCGGATTACGATATGCCGATCATGAATGGCCTCACGCTCTATCTGGCACTGCGCGCAAATATCCACACACAGCATATCGGCTTCATCTTGATGACAGGCTCGGCAAAACTGTTCGATTTACCCGATTGGCACTTGGCGGCGCTGAATCCGGACCAGATATTGCGCAAACCATTCGACGTTGATCGGCTTCTGGAAAAGCTGGAGCAGGTTACGCACGGTCATCTCGTCTCTGAGAAACCTACATCGCTCACGGATTGAGTCTGCTCCGTCTAACGACCGCCTAAAAAGTTACTCAGAATGACCCGCACGCGCACGAACAGACGATGCTGCAAACGCGCCAGCAGCACGCCGCCCGCGATGAACGGGATGAGCCACAAGATGCCGCAAAGGTAAGTCAGCAAACGGGCATTTTGGGTGGCGCTGGAGATCAGGAAACACCCGAACAGCGCGATCAACCCCAGGACAAATTCGATCGCGCCGAAAATTTTGCCGAAGGTCGCGCGCTCGATCGCGTTCGCGTCTTCCCAGGTGGCACGATCACGTGCGGAATCGACAGTATCGTTCACGACTTCATTCATCAGGCCACGAAATCGGTTATTCATCGCAAAATCCTCAATCGTTTGAATGTCTCACCCGCGAGCATACATGGAAATGTGCGGGACTGCCAGTGTGCGCTCATTGAGGGGTGCATTTAGGGCTGGGGGCGGGATTTGGGAATGGACAGACCCCTCTACCTGCGCCCCTGCCCTTGCCTTGCAAATAGGCGAAAGAACCCCTCTATCCCCAGCCCTTTCCCCCACGCAGGCGGGGGGAAAGGGAGCAGATGCTTCTGCAAGCGTTCACCATCAGCAGGGCAGCGATACGGGTGAGGACACGCAGCCGGGGCAAAGGGAGCACCCGCTGGCTGAAGGACGTGGCTATCTCGGTCAGCGGTCAGGTGTGACTCCCCTTTCCCCCCGCTTGCGTGGGGGATAAGGGGTTGGGGAATAGAGGGGTTCTATAGTCTGCCCCCAACCTTGAATGCACGCGTCATTGAGGGGTGCATTTAGGGCTGGGGACGAGTCGTACCGAACGGCTTTTCCCTGGCGATGCCCTTTCGAGACGGACGAGGCAGGCCTCGTCCCTACAGGAACGGCGTCTGCGGTTGCGGTGAGAGCTATTTGTCACCTTCAAACCACTCTTTAAGCGAAATTCTCCCCACAAACGATCCCACTTTTTCCCCGAACGACGATCCAGCCTGCTCCGAACCTGTATGATTTATTGATCTGAGTTATCCACATTATTTTCTTTATAGGACAGTCGTAGCCGTAGAGCTGTGGAAACGGTGGATAACTCGATGCCCGATCGGCGATCGGCGCGTGCCTATCAGCGAATCGACCCAAAAAGTTATCCACAAGGGGGTGTGGATAACTCGGCCAGTTATCCACATTATCCACAAGCACCATTTTGCAAAAATCGCCGAACGTCTGTGCGGAACCCGCAAAAAGCACCACCTGTGGGGGTATGCGATCCGGGATACCCCCACAGGTGGCGGTACTGGTCGATTATGACGGCAAACGTGTCCAAAAAAGTTATCCACATGGTTTGTCGAGTTATCCACAAGTTATCCACAGGTGAGAATCGCGTATGTGGATAACTTTTTTTGAGTCGGTTTTTTGTAGGTCGATCCTTTGCAGTGTCGATCCAAATCCAAAATAAGAGCCGTCTGAGAAAGATTCTTATCATTCCACTACAATGCTATGTTCTATTGAGCATCAATTTAGGATAAACATGTCGATCAAAGCAGCCTCAATTTCCCTTTCCCGCGCAAGCGTCACAATAATCTCTTAACACGGAGAATGGCGGTACGGCGCGTTTTCCGGCGCGTCACGAATCCGAGACTTTACAAACCCTTAAAAAACTTTCTTGCTTCCAATTTATCACTACTGCATAAATCGAGAGTGTGCTATGATCGCCTTTAAATTCGGTGGGAATCCGCAGCACATGACGGAAACCCGATATGACGCCCAACGGGAGCCAGCAGTAGCTAAAAATGATCGCCATCACACAAGATTCGGAACAACCTCCGCTCGTCGCCTCTGACGAGCCTCCCGAAACGAGCCGCTATCCGGTCTCGCCGCGCCCCGCACGTTGGGCGGCAGTACCCGATAGCGACTGGATGAACTGGCGCTGGCAGCTCAGCCATCGTCTGAACAGCCTCGAAGACCTGCAAAGCCTGATCCACCTCAGCCAGGATGAGATCGCGGGCATCACCGCGCATGACCGCTTCCGCCTCGACATTACGCCCTATTTCGCCAGCCTGATCGATCCCGATAATTTCAACTGTCCGATTCGCCGTCAAGTGATCCCGACCGGTGCCGAGTTGGACGTGTTCGACTCGATGATGAGCGACTCGCTGGCCGAGGATGCGCACAGCCCCGTACCCGGCCTCGTGCATCGCTACCCCGACCGCGTGTTGATGCTCGTCACGACACAGTGCGCCAGCTATTGCCGCTATTGCACGCGCGCGCGAATCGTCGGCGATCCGGGCGCCCAGTTTGCCCGCGACGATTATGATCGGCAGATCGACTATATCGCGGCACACCCCGAAGTCCGCGATGTGCTGCTGAGCGGCGGCGATCCATTGATCCTGCCGCAAAAGCTGCTAGAACACATTCTGAGCCGACTGCGGGCGATCGAGCATCTCGAAATCATCCGCATTGGCAGCCGCGTCCCGGTCTTTATGCCGCAGCGCATCGACGAGGCGCTGGTCACTATGCTGCGGCAGTTTCACCCGCTGTGGATGAACATTCACTTCAACCACGCCCAAGAGATCACGCCGGAAGTGTCGCGGGCGCTGAGCCTGCTGGCCGATGCGGGGATTCCGCTGGGCGCGCAAACGGTGTTGCTGGCGGGGATCAACGACTGCCCGAACATCATGAAAGATCTGCTGCATAAGCTGGTCAAGAATCGAGTGCGTCCGTACTACTTGTACCAGTGCGATCTGGTCGAGGGTGCGGGACATTTCCGCACGCCGATCAGCAAGGGTATCGAGATCATGGAGGCCCTGCGCGGTCACACCAGCGGCTACGCGATCCCGACCTACATGATCGATGCGCCGGGTGGTGGTGGCAAAATTCCGGTGATGCCGCAATATCTGATCTCGCAGGCGCCGGGTAAAGCGGTGCTGCGCAATTACGAGGGCTTCATCACGACCTACACCGAGCCGGAGCACTATGCCAAGCACGACTCCGCGACCTGCCCAAGCTGTCGGCGGCGCGCCCACGAGGAACGCAATCAGGCGGGCGTGAGCGGCTTGCTGCACGGTGACGCCCTGTCGATCGAGCCGCAGGGTTTTCACGAAACGCATCAGCGAGGCCGCCCCGACGATGCCCTGATCGGCGTCGAGGCGATCCGCGTGGCGCACCCTCAGCCCATCGGCATGAAGAGAAGCTAGGCGTGAAACCAGATAAAGTTCGTGCATTCACCTCACCCCCCAACCCCCTCTCCGTCACCACAGCGAGGGGGCGTCGAGCCGCACGACACCCCTCTCCGTGAGGACGGAGAGGGGCCGGGGGTGAGGTTCTTTGACCCGGAGGCTCACCCATGGAAAAACCCACCGCCCTGGCTGGCCTGCGCATCTTGGATTTTACGCGCGTGCTGGCGGGTCCATTTTGCACGATGCTGCTGGCCGACCTCGGCGCGGACGTGATCAAAGTCGAGCAACCGGGGAGCGGCGATGAAACGCGCACCTGGGGGCCGCCCTGGGCAGGCGATCCAGCCTTGCGCCAGAGCGCCTATTATCTGAGCGTGAATCGCAACAAGCGCGGCCTGACGCTTAACTTGAAAGCACCTGAAGGCCGCGATCTGGCGCGACGGTTGGCGCGGCGCAGCGACGTGCTAATCGAAAACTTCAAAGTCGGCGGAATGGCCGCCTTCGGGCTGGATTTCGAGACTCTGCATCGTGACCAGCCGGGACTCGTCTATTGCAGCATCACGGGCTACGGCCAAAGCGGCCCGTATGCCGATCGCGCGGGCTATGATTACGTGATTCAGGGGCAAAGCGGCCTGATGGCGATCACGGGCGAGGTGGCGGGCGAACCGATGAAGGTGGGCGTTGCCGTCGCCGACGTGATCACGGGCTTGTTCGCGGCGAACGCCATTCAGGCGGCGCTCCACCATCGCGCGCGGACGGGCAAAGGCCAGTATATCGACATCGCGCTGCTCGATTCGCAGATCGCGGCGTTGGTCAACGTCGCCAGCAATTATCTGGTGTCCGGCGACGCGCCCCATCGCTATGGGAACGCCCACCCGAACATCGTGCCCTATCAGGCATTCGCGGCGGCGGATGGCTATTTCAATCTCGCCGTCGGCAATGACGCCCAGTTTCGCCGCTGCTGCGACCTGATCGGTGCGCCCGCGCTGGCCGACGATCCGCGCTTCGCCACCAATCCCGCGCGTTCGATCAACCGCGAGCCGCTGATCGCCACGCTGCGCCCGATCTTGCTGACACGCACCGTCGCCGAGTGGGTCACGTTGTTCGTGAACGAAGGCGTACCCGCTGGCGAGATCAACGCGATTCCGGCGATGTTCGAGGATGCGCACGTGCGGGCGCGCGGCCTCGTTCAGACGGTAACGCTGCCGGACGGCACGCCGATCAAGATGGTCGGCCCGACGCCGCAGTTATCGGCCACGCCCGCCACGATTCGCCTGCCACCGCCCGCGCTCGGCGGCGATACCGACTCGATCCTGCACGAAATCCTCGATCTGGACGCCGCGACGATCGCTGCTTACCGCCGTGCGGGCATCATCTGATCGCAAACCGATCGAGCCTCCAGTGGACGAACGGCGGACGCGGCAGGGCTTCTGCAAAGTCGTAGACCCCACCCCCTAACCCCCTCCCCACTGTGTGGAGAGGGGCGCCCGGAGACAGTTGATTCCCCCTCTCCACGTCAGTGGGGTTGGGGGTGGGGTGAATGGTGATCTCAACACTTCTCCCTGACTTTGCAAATGCCCTGCCTTACCCTGTACGCCAAAGACACAAACGCGCCGGGTGCGCTATACTCTGCACATCTGTTCGATCGAATCCGAGTCTGCCAATGCCCGTCCATCCGCTCGAATCCGCCGCCCATACGCCCGTGCGCACCAGTCTCCCGCCCATCTGGATGCGCGGCGAGATTTGCCTGCCATCGATGATCACGATCACGGCAGGGCCATTTCTGATGGGCAACGATTTCGGATCGAGCGAAGTGCAGCCCGCCCATTACGTGACGCTGCCCGCGTATCAGATCGCGCGCTATCCGGTCACGAATCTGGCGTATGCGGCGTTTTTGATCGCCACGAATCGCAACCCGCCCGCCCGTTGGCCGCGCGCCGTCCGCTGGCTCGAAGATGCGATGCTGCCCGTCTGCCTGTCCTGGCCGGAGTCGATCGCCTATTGCGGGTGGCTATCCGCGCAAACGGCGACGAAAGTTCGGCTGCCGACGGAAGCCGAGTGGGAAAAAGCCGCCACCTGGAATGCCGCACTCGGCACGAAAAACCTGTATCCCTGGGGCAACGATTTCGATCCGGCCTATTGCAACACGGCTGAGGCGCATTTGGAGCGGCTGACGCCTATTGATGACTACCGGCTGGTCGGAGACAGTCCCTACGGCGTCAGTGATATGATCGGTAACGCCGCCGAATGGACGCTCGCGCGCAAAATGCCCTATCCGTACAGCGCGAATGGGGGGCGTCACGATCTCAATATCGTCGAGGCACGGGTGGCGCGCGGCGGCGGCTATCTCTCGCCGGGGAAGCGCTTCACCGCCGTGTATCGACAATATCTCGCGCCCGACGAGTCGCGCTTCCCGATCGGGCTGCGGCTGGTCGTGGCTGGGTAAGGTACGTTATAGAGAGGATGCTTACCTTGAAGTCAATCGCCGTTGTTTTGATCGGGTGCATCGTACTGTTGGCCGGGTGCAGCAATGCCCAGAGCAGCGTGGGCATCGAGAAGGGCATGGTTGACGCGATCCAGAATTACACATCGGGGTTATATGGACATGATGTGACTCGGATGGTAGCGGCCACCTGCAAACAAGATGTCGGCACCGCACAAGCCACGATCGACCAACGTCCCCTTGAGTATACGGGAAATTTCGATGCCAGCGGTATCGTCTTCACAGTTGAAAAACGGAGTGGCAATCTGGCGGAGTTGCGGATCGTGTCAGGCACGGGTAAGATGAACCCTTTTTTGAAGAGTCTCATGTTTATTTCAACGCCCGAACCCGCCGCAATTTTGCCCCCCAATACGAACAACCGAATCGTTTTGCAAAATGAGATCGGTGTGTGGAAAGTCTGCTTTGGCGCCATCGCGGCTATGAACGCCGTCCTGCTTCCGACCAGTAGTGATGATTTTTTAACCATCGCCAACCTGATCAGATTCTTCAACGTGGCGGGAGGTTTATTCGCGGGGATCACGTTGTTAGCGAGCGGGCGGCGTATATTGCGGCGCATGACGCCAGAAACACCTACGAACCGACGCTGGGCGGGCTATGGGCTTATCATTGGCGGCGTGATTGCGATCGGCGCGTTTGTGGTTCTGCTGGTGCTGAATCTCACTCAGGCGCACTGAGCGGCACTATTCAGCCCAACGTCACCTGCGAGGCACTCCGCACGAAATCCTGCGCGCGGAATTCCGTCAGCAGCGACTCGCTCAACGGCTGATCAAGCGTCAGCACCGTCAAGGTTTGGCCGCCCTTTTCGGTGCGTCCCGTGCGCCACGCCGCGATGTTGATGGCGTGGGTGGCGAGGAGCGTCCCGACTCTGCCGATCACGCCCGGCACATCGTAGCTGCCGAAGATCAGCAGCACACCATCCGGCACAAAATCGGTGCGATACATGTCGATCTGCACGATGCGCGGCTCAACATGGTTGAACAGCGCGCCGCTGATGATCAACTGTCCCCCGCCTTCCCAATGTACCTGACAACTGACGAGGCTCGTGTAATCGGCCACATCTAGCCCTTTGGTCTGCGTGACATGAATGCCGCGCTCCATCGCCACCAGCGGCGCATTGATATAGTTGACCGTATCCCCCAGTACGGGCGTCAACATCCCTTTGAGCAGCGCGACCGTCAGCGGTTTGACCAACCCCGCCATTTCGTCGCCCTTATATTCGACCGCCACCCGCCGGATGCGTCCGCTCGCCAAATGATGTTGCAGCGCGCCGATTCGCTCAGCTAGGCGCAAATAGGGGGCCATCGCCTCGAAGTCGCGTCCCGGCATGAACGGCATATTGACCGCGTTCCGGTAATCCGTGCCGTGCAACGCATCGAGCACCTGCCCCGCGATTTGCACGCTCAGATCGCGCTGCGCCTCGACGGTGGCATCGCCCAGGTGCGGCGTATGGATCACGTTCGGCAGCCCGATCAAGGGCGAGTCGGTGGGCGGTTCCGCCGCGAACACATCGAGCGCCGCGCCCGCGATCCGGCCACTCTTGAGCGCGGCGGCCAACGCGATCTCGTCGATCATGCTGCCGTGCGCCACATTGACGATCCGTGCGCCGGGCTTGATCTGGCTGATCGCATCGGCGTCGAGAATATGGTAGGTCTCCGGGGTCACGGCGCAGTGCAAGCTGATCATATCGGCGCGCGCCAGCACATCATCCAGCCCGACCAATTTGAGGCGCAAATCGCTGACCTGTGCCTCGGCCACATACGGATCATAGGCGATCACGTCCATGCCAAAGCTGACTGCCCGCTCAGCCACGCGCCGCCCGACGCGCCCCAGCCCGATCAGGCCGAGCGTCTTGCCATACAATTGCAGCCCGGTGTGGCCGCTGCGCTCCCACGCGCCACCCGCCAATGCCGTGTGCGCCGGAATCACGCCGCGACTGAGCGCCAACAGCAGCGCCAACGTATATTCGGCGGCGGCGATGGCGTTTGCACCGGGCGTATTCATCACGATCACGCCGCGCGCGGTGGCCGTTTCGGTATCGATTCCGGCCAAGCCGACGCCCGCTCGCCCGACCACTTTGAGTCTTTGTCCCGCACTGAGCAGCGCGGCATCGACAGCAAAATCATCGCGGATGATCAGCGCATCGGCATTCGCCAGTGCCGCCCGAACGCGCCCCGACTCCGCCGCGACGATCGTGATTTCCGCATCGGGGCTGTTACGAAGCAGCGCGAGCGCCTCATCGGTGAGCGTCGTCGCCACGAGAATCGAATATTTCATGGAACCTGTTCTTGATTTCTGCCTGGACTTTGGCTGTAACGCCGCGATTATACCAGACGCGGTTTGCCCGTGCGTACCCCGTATCACGAAACATTCCACAATCACCGCAGCCGATCCCGACGTCCGACACTTTAGGGTTCGAGCCAATAGGATTTGCTGTCGCTTTCCGCCGTCCAGCCGACTGTGCCTTGATAGTTGACCTGCCACCACGCGACGCCATCTGATCCGCAGGCTGGCCCATCGAGCACAAGGACGACGCTGGCGGCGGGTATATCCGTCAGGATCGCCCCATCGATCGGCTGCGCACGCAGATGATTGGCAACACCAGCGGTCACTTTTGCGCGCTGTCCAGCTTGAATCCGCGTTATGAGCGATTTGGGGCACTGCTGCGGTTCAGGAATATAATATTCTTTGTCAGGGATCGCGGTAAATGATCCTCTGCCAAACGCAGGTTTGCCGCCATTCGCTATCCAGGTGGGTTTTCCACCTTTCAATGGCACGGCGACAAGCTGAACGGGCGGCGTGGATTTATCGAAGTAGGGATTGACGACGAGGCTGAAAACAACCGTCGAGTCATCCGGCGAAACGACGACCGTGCCAAAGGCGTAACCGGGGTGCTCAAATAGTTTGATTCCCTGCGTTTCGTCAAGACCACGCCGCCAAAGGGTCAGCATAAATTGCCCATGAGTATACGTTTGGGGATCGCGTATGGTATATATCACGGTCTGCGTACTATAAATGATCGATTTCCCATCGTTAGTCCAGGCCAACGGTGAGATTCCGTCGAAGTTTAAAAGCGGCAGTTCCTGACCAGTTGCCAGATCCATCATTACGAGCTGGGAAGTATATGATTGATCGTTTTCGTGATATATCGCTGTGCCAAAAATAGCATGTGTTGTGTCAGGGGAGGTGAGCATATGCCCTATCCCTGGATAGCGCTGCCAAATGACCGATCCATCCGGCGAAAAAAGCGTGGTCGGACCCGTACAGGAATTATTTGTTAGTATCCCTGGCTTAATCCAATTTACGTAGAATATCCCCGTTAAGGCTTGGTCATCTTGCTCGCCTGTGAGAATGGCCCCGGCATCTTCGGATCCCGGCCCTTCTCCGATGCAGCCGCCTTCCAAACCCGCAATCGTATGTTCTCCGCTATTATTCGGAGTGATTAAGTGAAGTGATCCGCCAAAACTTGGTCCACCCTTTATATAGGCAATCTGTTTTCCGTCAGGCGACCATGCAAGCGCGCGATAGCCTAATTCCTCACTATCGTTACTAAGCGCCATCTCGACGGGGGATTTGCCTGAAGGGATCACATATAGTTTATCGGCTAAGGTGTGGTCCTCTGTGCGATCAACAATTTCTATGAATGCGAGTTGTGATCCTGCTGGTGACCAATGGGGAGCACTAAATGAATCAACCGAAGATGACGCAGCAATCAGGGTTGACCGATCATCATCCAGGCTTGTGACATAGAGGTGAACGTTTTGATCCACATACGCGAGCGGATTCTGATACGTGATACTCGTTTCCTGCGCGGCGGCGAGATGGGGTCTCGTCAACAGCAGGCAAGCGATCGTCGTGAAAACGAATAGCAGCCGAAAATAAGCTCGTGGTATCCGCTCAAAATCGCGCATGGGATCATTTTCCTTTTAGGGCATTTTATCCAGCATTAAATATTCGGGCAATGACCGCATAAGCTCGTGGGGGCATTCAACGTTGGGGGCGAGATTCGGGAATGGACAAACCCCTCTATCCCCAGCCCTTTCCCCCACGCAGGCGGTGGGAAAGGGAGCCGAAGCGGCGGTGATCGCTGGGGCGCACCCATCGACTGAGGCCCGCCTGGCAAGCTCGGTCAGCGGTCGGCTGTGACTCCCCTTTCCCCCCGCCTGCGTGGGGGATAAGGGGTGGGGGGATAGAGGGGTTCTATGATCTGCCCCCATCCCTGAATGCACCCTAAGCTCGTTCAGGATTGCAGCGCCGCCTCGCCTCTGCTATACTTAACCGCGTTCCAACTGATCAGACCGACAGGCCATCGCGTTCGGCCTGTTTGGTGGCTTCCGATCCGCTTTGTACGTCAAGAAAGTGAGGCTGAACGCAATGCCGCTCGCCAAAGAGCAAAAAGACGACATCTTCAAATCATTCGCCCGCCACGAAGGGGATACCGGTTCGCCGGAAGTCCAGGTGGCGATGCTCACCAGCCGTATCAACCAACTGACCGAGCACCTCAAAACCCACAAGCACGATCAACACTCGCGCCGTGGCCTGCTCAAGATGGTTGGCGCGCGCCTACGCCACCTGCGCTATCTGAACGAAACCAATCCGCAAAGCTACAAACAGTTGATCGAGCGGCTTGGTCTGCGCGATTACGTGCGTCGCTGATTTTGTGGTTCAAAAAGCCTGGTCAATCGGTTGACCAGGCTTTTCGTTAACTGCATAACTCTTGTTTGTACGCCCGACGGATCAGGAATTGGAGGGTGGTGTCGAACGCGGCGTTCGCGCTCGACCACAGCCTCCAATGCCTCATCATCGGGCGTTTATTTTAGGGAGAAACGAATCAACTATGTCCCCATCCTATAACCCTGGAACCATGGGCACGCCCCAACACGTCACCGCCAAACTTGGCAAACACGACCTGATCATCGAAACGGGCAAGCTCGCCGAACAAGCAGGCGGCGCTGTAACCGTCCGCATCGGCGATACCATGCTGCTGGCGACCGCCACCATGAGTCCCAAAGCGCGCGAAGGCATCGACTTTTTCCCGCTCTCCGTCGATTATGAGGAGCGCTTGTATGCGGCGGGGCGCATCCCCGGCTCGTGGTTCCGGCGCGAAGGTCGCCCGGCTGAGCGCGCGATCCTGACCGCCCGCCTAACCGATCGCCCGCTGCGCCCGCTATTCCCCGACGATCTGCGCAACGAAGTGCAGTTGATCCTGACCGCGCTCTCGACCGACGGCGAATACACGATCGATATGATGTGCATCATCGCGGCCAGCGCTGCCCTGATGGTGAGCGATGTGCCCTGGGAAGGCCCCATCGGGGCAACGCGCGTCGGCCTGATCGACGGCCAGATCGTGATCAACCCGACGATCCCCGAAATGGCGAACAGCAAGCTCGACCTGCGCATGGCCGGCACCAGCGACGCGATCATCATGGTCGAGTGCGGCGCGGACGAAGTGGACGAGGCGACCATGAGCAAGGCGCTCGCCGAAGGTCACGCCGCGATGCAAGACGTGATCCGCGCCCAAATTGAACTGGCGAAGATCATCGGCAAACCCAAGTCGGCGTACAAGCCCGCCGAAAACAACGCGGTATTGGCGGCGCGCGTCAAGAAGCACGTCGGCACGCAGATCGCCAACATCCTCGCCACCCGCTTCGACCGCGACGAACGTCAGGCCGAACTCGATGATCTGCGCGACAGCATGATCGTCGATATGAACGTGCCCGACGAAGATACGGTCGCCGTCGATGTCAAGCAGGCGCGCGAGCAGTTCGAGGAAGCCTATCGCGGGGAGGTGCGCCGCCGCATCCTCGAAGATGGCATCCGACCGGATGGCCGCGACTACAAGACGCTCCGCCCGCTGGCCGCCGAAGTGGGCTTGATCCCGCGCGTGCATGGTTCTGGCCTGTTCAAGCGCGGTCAGACGCAGGTACTCAGCATCGTCACGATCGGCACGCCGCGCGATGTGCAGCAGCTTGACGGCCTCGATCCCGACGACACCAAGCGCTACATGCACCATTACAACTTTCCGCCGTTCAGCACGGGCGAAGCCTCACCGCTGCGTGGCCCGAAACGCCGCGAAATTGGTCACGGCGCGCTCGCCGAAACCGCCCTGCGCGCGATGATCCCGCCCGAAGACGTGTTCCCCTACACGATCCGCGTGGTCAGCGAAGTGCTCTCCAGCAACGGCAGCACCTCGATGGCGAGCGTCTGCGGCAGCACGCTCTCGCTGCTCGATGCGGGCGTGCCGCTCAAGCGCCCCGTCGCCGGGATTGCGATGGGCTTGATCAAAGAAGGCGACAAATACGCGATCCTGACCGACATCCAGGGTATGGAAGATCACCTGGGCGATATGGATTTCAAGGTTGCGGGTACTGAGCAGGGCATCACGGCGCTGCAAATGGACATCAAAATTAAGGGCATCAGCGCAGCCATGATGAGCGAAGCGCTCGATCAGGCGCGCGTGGCTCGGCTGTCGATCCTCGAACTGCTCAACGACACGATCGCCACGCCGCGTAAGCACATGAGCCAATATGCGCCGCGCATGAACTCGATCAAGATCGATCCTGAAAAAATTGGCATGTTGATCGGCCCCGGCGGTAAGACGATCCGCGCCATGCAGGAGCGCTACAACGTCAAGATCGACATCTCCGAGGACGGGACCGTGTTCATCAGCGGAGCCGACGGCGCGAGTGCCGATCGCGCGGTCGATGCGATCCTGGGCATGACCGAGGATGCCGAGATCGGGCGTATCTATACCGGGCGGGTGACGCGCGTCGAGCCGTATGGCGCGTTCGTTGAATTCTTGCCCAACAAGGAAGGCATGGTTCACATCAGCCAGCTATCCGATCACCGCGTCGAGAACATCAACGACGAAGTGGCGATCGGCGATGAATTGATGGTGATGGTCACAGACGTGGACTCTGGCGGAAAAGTGCGCCTGAGTCGGCAGGCCGTGCTGGAAGACTGGACGCCCGAAGAAGCGCGCGAGCGTGACGGCGGCATCCGGGGTGGCGGCGGCGGCCCGCGCGGCGGTGGCAATCGCAGCGGCGGCGGCGGTAATCGTGGCGGTGGTGGTGGCGGCGGGCGCCGCGACTAGTTCCGCGCTCTCACACCAGCGCCAGAAGTGGCAAGTTGCTTCTGGCGCTGATCATGCACCGTGAAAGATGGCTCAACCAAAGGACGCGCGCGAAGCGACAAGAGGCGCGATGAAATCAGTCGAAATGGCTTTGAAATTGACCTGGAACTCATCAATGGCAAAGTGAAATCTAGTGGACGGACGAGGCCTGCCTCGTCCCTACCCTAGACGCCGTTTCTGTAGGGACGAGGCCTGCCTCGTCCGTCTCGAAAGGGCATTGCCGGGGGCACGCCGTTCGGAACGACTCGCCCCAATCCCTGAATGCACTCCTAACGAACGATCCACTTTCATTTTTCAGCTTTCAGACCATAATCGAGGCAGGGCGAATCCGATCACCAGGAGAGTTATGTCATGTCCACTGGAACAACCAAAGTTAATCTGAACCTGCGCAGCGGTCCCGATCCCTCCAACCCCGTGCTCAAGGTGCTGCCCCAGGGCACCCAAGTTACGGTGCTCGATATGCCGTCGGCGGGCTGGGTTCACGCACAAGCGCCTGACGGCACAGTCGGTTATCTCGCGGCGCAGTACGTCGATCTGCCGCCTGTCACGATCACCGTCAATCCCCCGCAAGCCGACTCCCAGCCCGTTATACCGCCGATCGTCACACAGCCCGTCACGCAGCCGACCGCCACCAAACTGCTCGTGGCGACGGGCAACGGCGTCAATGTGCGCAGCTCGGCGGGCGTCGTCAATAACCCCGATAACAAGATCGACGCGGTGGCCGCTGCCGAAGCGATGACCCCGCTCGAATCGGATAGCGCGGTCGCCGCCAAGATCGGTACCACCGAGGCACAAAATC
Organism: Aggregatilineales bacterium; assembly: GCA_038230635.1. Lineage (GTDB taxonomy): Bacteria > Chloroflexota > Anaerolineae > Aggregatilineales > UBA2796 > JBBRMW01. The sequence continues at coordinate 14,371 of JBBRMW010000077.1, forward strand.
AGTGGATCAACGTCAAGACGGCGCGCGTCGCATCGGGTTATGTGGCGGCGTGGTTGGTGGCGTATCAGGGCACGGTACAAACGCCGATCAGCGTCGCGCCGACCGGCGATCTGAACAGTTTTATCGCCTCGATTCCGGCGGATGCGGTCAAAATCCCACAGGGCTATTACGACTTTTGGGCGAAGCGCGCGATCCTCGGCCTGCCTGATCCGTTCGACGTTTCGCCGACCGATCCCGGCTATCCAGCTTTGACGCGGATGCAGGTCAATGGCTTCGGGCCGAACACCTTCTCGCTGCACAACTGGACGCAATATTACAGCCACGTCGATGGGATGCACAACGGCCTCGATCACATCGTCAAGTTTGGGACGCCGCTGCTGGCGGTCGCCGATGGCGTGATTATCGGCACGCAAGCACAATGGCAGTTCCTCGGCAACGCCAACGACAAGTCGATCATTTTGTGGTGCTTCATGCCGACTTCCGCCAATGATGCGCAGGGGCGGCGCACGATGTCGAATGTGCTGGTCGCCTACGGTCATCTTTCCGACAATACACGGGTCAAGCGCCATGATGTCGTCAAGGCAGGCGACGTGATCGGCATCAGCGGGCGGCCCTATGGCGAGACGGGCAACGATCACCTGCACATGGAAGTTCACCTGCTCAGTGGCGACAGCAAAATCTATCGCCCGTCGGGACGGCAGTTGCTCACCGATTACAGGCACGCGCAGCCCTTCGATAACAGCGCGCCTTTTAACCCGATGTTGTTTTTCAGTGAGCGGCTGGTGCGCTATCAGACCTATCTGGGCGAGCGCGTCGGTTTTGGTGGCAGCGAGCCGACTTATCCGAATGCGCAGCTTTTGGCCGCCAACGGTTTGAGTGCGTGGTCTGCCCTCGACTTTTTTACGCTGGCAAACTTCCGCTATGGCGCCGCGCCAATCTGGACGGTCAAGACGCTGCCCTGGCCTGCCGGAATCTACGATTTGCCGACGGAGATCACACGCATCAACGATTTCACGCCGTTTGTGCCGTATCCGATCGACTTTTTGAATCCGTAGGCACATACTTTGCCCCTCGTTGTGACGATAATGAGGGGCAGTATTCGGAAGAAGCTAAACTTGATTCCCTTAACACCCTTCCATCGATGGACAATCTATAGTCCATTGTCACTACAACAGGCCGAATCATACCTCTCAATGAGAGTGGGCGAGAGAGGCAGGTTCCGATGGTGTTTCCGGAAAAGCGCATCGCCGTTTGAAGGAAAAGTTTCGCAACGAGGATTCAACATCGAACGCGCAATATCCTATCGAAATTCATTTTTGCCACTTATTTTCGGCCGCTTTGTCCAAGACCGTGATCATGTTAGGGTTGAAATATTTGCAATGCTTCATCCTAGTGTGCTTCTTTTTGGACTTATTGTGCTCGTGTTTATTTTTTCTATCTTTCACGCAGCGGTGAACTGGAACGCGATACCAATTATTCTGGCTTTTGGGTGTCCGGTCTATCTAATGATCCAAATAGCCTTCGTTTATGAGCTGAACCGGGCGAAAAAGTTCCTAAACGAAATATTCGTGGTCAACATAAAATAACAAACCACGTTCGACATCCTAACTGGAATGTATCGTTTACCTTCTCTTCATTGAATTCCCGTACAATGGGACTCGCATCACAAAAAGGAACCACCCAACTTGACCGAACCCATTACCTTCGGGACGGACGGCATTCGCGGCATTGCGGGCGAATATCCGCTCGACCCGGCGACCGTCCTGCATATTGGCCGCGCGATCGGCGTCTGGGCGCATGAACACGCCGACAATCGAATTATCGTTGGCCGCGATACCCGTATCAGCGGCGGCATGATCGGTCACGCCCTGATCGCGGGCTTGCTCGCCGAATCGCATATCGTGCATGATGTCGGCGTGATCAGTACGCCGGGGTTGGCCGTCGTCACGCGCGCGAACCATGCGGGGCTGGGTATCGTGATCAGTGCCAGCCATAACCCCGTTGAGCAGAACGGGATCAAGCTGTTCGGCGCGGATGGCTACAAGTTGAGCGATGCCGACGAGGAGGCGATCGAAAAGCTGATCGCCGATCTCGATCCCGACCGTCCGGGCGATCTCGGCGAATTGATCGATGGGGCTGCGGTCGCGCAAGAAATGTTCCTCGATTCGCTGCTCGATGGCATCAAAGATGTCGATCTGAGCAATATCCGCGTCGTGCTCGATTGCGCGAATGGGGCGGCGTCGCTGCTCGCACCGGAAGCCTTCCGCCGGATCGGAACGGGCGAGGTGTTCGCATTGAAGGCCGAGCCAAATGGTCGCAATATCAACCTCAACTGCGGCTCGGAATATGTCCGCCGCGATCGTGCGCCACTGCTTTCGGCGATTCAGGGTCACAACGCCGATCTGGGGATCGCCTTCGATGGCGATGCCGATCGAGTCGTGTTCGTCACACCTGACGGCATGTTGATCGATGGTGATCACTTGCTCGGAATATTGGCGGTGCAAATGAGCGCGGGCGGCCACTTGCCGGGGAAAACCGTCGTCGCCACCGATATGAGCAACAGTGGCCTCGAACACTTTTTGCGCGAGCACGGTATCACCCTGGCACGCACCAAAGTCGGCGATCGGTACGTGATGGAGCGGATGCGGGCAGGCGGCTTCGTGCTCGGTGGCGAACAGGCCGGACATGTGATTTTGCTGGATGGTGAACGCACGGCGGGCGATGGCATTTACGTCGGACTGTTGATCGCATCACTCGTCGCCGAAAATAAGCGAAACAACGGCGCGACACTCAGCACGCTCGCCGCACAGATTCCACGCTATCCGCAAGTGATCGCGTCGGCGCAACTGGATCGGCGCGTCGATCTGGATGGCGTGGCGGGCTTGGCCGAGCTGCGGGAGGCGACATTAGCGGCTTTCGACGGGCAGGGGCGCGTCAATATCCGCTTCAGCGGCACGGAGCCGAATCTGCTGCGCGCGATGGTCGAAGGTGGCGCAGCGAATAACCTAGCCGACGTGGTGGCGCGCGCGCTGGCACTGTGTCGGCATGTGGCCGCCGCCGCCGAGTCGCCCGATCCGCATATCGAAATGGTCGATTGTGTGACGGGCGCGCCAGTGAACCTATCATGATGCTGCAATTGCGCGAAATTACGTTCGCCGATTTCGATGACTGCGTGGCGATCAACGTGCGCGACGATCAACGCACATTTGTCGATCCACCCGTCTACAGCATTGCCTTATCAAAGATCGAAACCCGCTGGCAGTGGCAGCCGCGCGCTGTCTACGACGACGAAAAGCTGATCGGCTTCGTGAATTTTGGTGAGACCGAAGCGGGCGTTTATTATCTCGACAGCGTAATCATCGATGCGCGCTTTCAGGGGCGCGGTTATGGGCGCGCGTTGATGCTGCTCATGATCGCGCATATCAAAGCCCTGAGCGGGTATCATACGATCGAACTCACGCATGATCCGAGCAATGCGGTGGCGGCACGGTTATACCTCAGCCTGGGTTTCATTTACACGGGCAAGACAACGCATGATGAACCCGTGATGAAAAAAGACCTCACCCCCCAACCCCCTCTCCGTAATCACAACGAGGGGGCGTAAGACCCTATCCTCCCCTCTCCGTGAGGACAGCTATCCATTACTCACAAATTCACCTCACCCCCCAACCCCCTCTCCGTCACCACAGCGAGGGGGTGTCAATCCACACAGGATCCGCAAAAGATCGTGACAGAGGCGAGTCCTGCACCCCTCTCCGTGAGGACGGAGAGGGGCTGGGGGTGAGGTGAATTTGTGAGTAATGGATAGGTGAGGTTCTGGATTCTCGTCAGCGTTCGGGCCGCGGCGAAATATGGCGGCGGCTCAGTTCGGCGGCCACGTCATCGAGCGTCAGCCCCGTGCGCGCCATCAGTACCAGACAGTGATAGACCAGATCGGCCATTTCGCTGATCAGGCGCTCGTTGCCCTGATGCTGGGCGGCGATAATCACCTCGATCGCCTCTTCGCCGACTTTTTTGGTGATCTCGTCCAGGCCACTGGTCAGCAAAGTGTTGGTGTACGAGCCGGGTTTCGGATTCGCCTGCCGATCTTTGATCGTGGCGAACACATCTTGCAGGACGATTTGCGCCGAAGCGACTTGATTGGTATCAGGCATTTGGTATCGTTTCCAATTCCGTGAGCGTTCGATAAAAACAAGAGACTGCGCCCGTGTGGCAGGCTGGCCCCGCCGGATCGACGCGCAGCAGCAGCGTATCGGCATCGCAATCGACGCGGATTTCGAGGACGCGCATCACATTACCGGAGGTCGCGCCCTTGCGCCATAACTCACCCCGGCTGCGACTCCAGAAATGCGCTTCGCCCGTCGATTCGGTCAGGGCGAGTGATTCGGCGTTCATCCAGGCGACCATCAGCACCTGATTCGTGTCGGCGTCCTGCACGACGGTCGTGATCAACCCGGCGGCGTCCCAATGGAGCAACTCAGACGCAATCATGAAGCCCTCACCCCCGACCATGACGCCCTCACCCCCGACCCCTCTCCCCCAGGTAGAGGGGAGCAAGCCGGGAAATAGCCGATTTTGTTGCGATTCATTATCCCTCGTGCCATCGACATTTAGGTCATCTCCGATGAATTGGAAGTGATACGGACGGGCACGCCGCACAGCTTCAAATGCTGTTTGACCGCGCCGATGCTCAGATCGCGGTAATGGAACAGGCTGGCTGCCAACGCCGCATCCGCGCCGCCAATGGTCAGCGCATCGTAGAAATGTTCGACGCGCCCCGCACCGCCCGACGCGATCACGGGGATCGACACCGCTTCGGCGACGGCGCGCGTCAGATCGAGTTCGTAGCCCGCGCGTGTGCCATCCCGATCCATACACGTCAGCAGAATCTCGCCCGCGCCCAGCCGTTCCGCCGTCTGCGCCCATTCGATCGGATCGAGTCCGGTGGCGATGCGTCCGCCGTTAACGTAGACCTCCCAGCGTTCGCCCGTCCACTTCGGATCGATGGCGATGACGATACACTGGCTGCCGAAACGTTCCGCGCCTTCGCTGATCAAGGTCGGTGTGCGGACGGCGCTGCTGTTGAGCGAGATTTTGTCCGCGCCCGCCAACAGAGTCGCGCGGATGTCCTCGACGCTGCGCAAGCCGCCGCCCACACAAAACGGAATGTAGATCGCATCGGCGACGCGCCCGACCACATCGAGCAGCGTATTGCGACCTTCATGGGTGGCCGTGATGTCGAGCAAGACGAGTTCGTCCGCGCCCTCCCGATCATAGATCGCGGCCTGTTCAACCGGATCGCCCGCATCGGCCAGCGCGACAAAGTTCACGCCTTTGACGACGCGCCCATTTTGAAGATCGAGACACGGGATGATACGCTTGGCTAACATAGACGCGATTCCTTATCAAATTTCGTAGGAAGGCCGGAATCCAGGGGTGGTGATCTGCGATTCTGGCTTTGTTATCGAACGCGAGCATTTTGACCGACCGGTCAAAATGCTCACTGTGCATTGGCTAGAATTAGCTTGCGATATGTGCCTCTATTTTACTCGCCCGCCACCTTTAACGCCGACGCCAGATCGATCAACCCCTCGTACAGCGCCTTGCCGAGGATCACGCCCGCCACCTGTTTAGAGTCGCGCAGCGCGATCACGTCGCCGATCGCGCTGACGCCACCCGACGCGATCACCGAGAGCTTCGTCGCGCGTGCCAGTTCGACCGTCGCCGCCACGTTGACACCCGATAATTCGCCATCGCGGCTCACGTCGGTGTACAGCGCGTGCCGAATACCCTGCGCCGCCATTTGCTGACCAAGCTGCGCGGGCGAAATATCCGCGAGCGTGCCCCAACCGCGCGTCGCCACCTGACCGCCGCGCGCATCCAGCCCGATCGCCAGCGCCTCCGCCCCGAACAGACGCAGGGCCTCGATCACGATCGCCGGCTGCTCGACCGCCAATGTTCCGAGCACCACCCGCTTGACGCCCGAATCGAACGCGCGCCGGATCGCATCGAGGCTGCGCAAGCCGCCGCCAAACTGGATCGACACGTTTTTCGCCGCCAGCGCGCGCACGATCGTCTCGTTTTGGTTGGCGGTATCGAACGCGCCATCCAGATTGACGACGTGCAGCCATGCCGCGCCCGCCGCTATCCATCGATCGGCGACGGCGGCGGGATCATCCCCGTATATCGTTTCTTGCGCCGGATCGCCTCCACGCAGCCGAACCACTTTGCCATTGCGCAGATCGAGCGCCGGATAGACGATCATGATGGTTGAAGTTCGATGAAGTTTTTGAGCAAGCGCAGCCCGGTCGCCTGACTTTTTTCCGGGTGGAACTGCGCGCCGAAGATATTGCCACGCCCGACGACCGATGGGAACAATTCGCCATAATCGGTATGCGCGAGAATCTGCGTCGCACCCACGGTTTGCGCAAAATAGCTGTGGACGAAATAGGCGTAACTGCCCGACTCGATTCCGGCCAGCAGCGGCGACGAGCCGTCGTGTTCAAGTTGATTCCAGCCGATGTGCGGCACTTTGAGCGATCCCGCCGGAAAGCGCACAATCGCACCTTCGAGCAGTGCTAGACCCTCGTGCTCGCCCATTTCCTCGCTGCGATCGAACAACAATTGCATCCCCAGGCATACGCCCAAAATCGGGATGCCGCTCGCCGCCAGTTCGCGCAGGGGTTCGATGAAGCCGCCCGTGCGGAGCGTCGCCATGCCCGCCGAAAACGCGCCGACTCCGGGCAAGATGATCCGATCGGCGTGCTGCAAGCCATCCGGCGTCGTATGGACGGTGGCGTCCGCCTCCAAGAATTTCAAGGCATGGACGACGCTGTGCAAGTTAGCGACTCCCGAATCGATCACCGCGATCATAGATCAATCTCCTCATCAAATGGTCGCCGTTCATTTTAGCCGATGCTGTGCGCGGGGGAATTGGCACATTTGACAGGTGATGGTCGAGAAAAATAACAGCACCAAGCTATCGGGGTACGAATGAGCTTCGGTTTAATAGAATTTTGATGTTTTTGTCTCAAGCCAATCAAAAAATGGGGTAACTGCTCAGCCGTCTTTTTCGCAATTTTCGGGTCACTATGGGTCACAAATGCGAGCAATGAGGGATGTTAGCTGCGCAGTCATCGATTTATGATAACAGCCTATAGGATAGTCTATTATGTAAACATCATCTTTATG
>JBBRMW010000078.1:0-21559 GCA_038230635.1 Aggregatilineales bacterium
AAACCTAGACATACGTGGCCTTTGATTGGTTTGACCATCAGAATATTGTATCCATAGCGGCTGGCGGCTGCACGGAAAATAGCGACCGGATTCGTGAAAATGCTGCGGCGCGCACATTGAAGTCGATTCTGTCTAAACATTGTCTCAACTTTCCCCCAACGTGCGCTGGTTCGCATTACAGTTTCTAAGACCGATAGAATCAGTGAAGGGTACTGAAAATGAAAAATCAGACGACGTTTTTTCGCATCAGCAGTGTTGTTGTGCTTTTCGCACTGCTCGCCATTGTGGTGAGCGGTGTCGGCAGCGCACAGGCACGCCCGAACGCGCAAGCCACCGCCACCGTAGGCGCAATGGCGACTGACGCCTCGGCAATGGGTACGATGGGTGCCGCCGCCACCATGTCAAGCGATGGCGCGATTCCGCCGTGTCCGCAAAACATGATGATGTCCACCATGTCGGCCACGATGGCTGGCACGTCAGCGATGGCCGCCACGATGGCCGCTACGATGGCGATGCCCGCATCAGCGGCAACAATGGACTCCTCCTCGAATGCCACGATGGCTGCGACGATGGCGGTCATGCCTGGTATGTCGATGAACGGCTGCGAACTGACCGCAAAGTTAATCGGTTCCAATGAAGTGCCCAAAGCGGGCGCGCCAGATGGTAAAGGTACTGCACTCCTGATGATCAGCCGTCCGGCCACCGGTCCCGGCGAAATCTGCTTCAACATCCAGGTCTCCGGACTCACCTTGCCCGCGACGGCTGCGCACATCCACGTGGGTGCAGCGGGTGTCGCTGGTCCGGTCGTCGTGCCGTTCATGGGTCCCGATGCGTCGGGCAACGCCAGCGGCTGCACGGAGAATGTCGATCGCGACTTGATCACCAAGATTCTGACAAACCCGGCCAACTACTATGTCAACGTCCACAATGCGGACTTCCCTGGCGGCGCGATGCGCGGTCAGTTGGCGGTCGCCACGCAGTAAGTTTCTTTATACTTGCTGAGCTTCTCAAACAACTGAGCCGTAAAATCCACCCCTGAACGAGCCAAGAATTGGTTTAGTTTCGGGGACGGATTGTTTATGAATGCCGTCGCTATTATGACTGCGCGTGGATCGGCAGCGTGAACGCGAAGATGCTGCCGCCTGCCGGATTATCCTCGATCCAAATATGGCCGCCATGTGCTTCGATCGTCAGCTTGCAGAAGGTCAGGCCGAGTCCAGTGCCGCGTCGTCGCCCCGCCGCGCCATCCACCTGTTGGAAGCGATCGAAAATGCGTGTTTTGTAGCTATCGGGGATGCCCGATCCACTGTCGCACACATCGACCCGCACGAAATCTGGCCTATCGGTGGAGCGTGCCGCCCGTATCTGGATCGCGGCCATTTCGGGTGAGAATTTGAGCGCATTATCGAGCAGATTCAAAAACACGCGGTCGATTTTGGTCGCATCGATCAGTACATCGGGCAGATCGTCCGGGATCAGCACATCGATGCGGATTTCCAGTTCGTCGGCCAGCGGCATCATTTCCATGCGCGCGCCCAGGACGATCGGCGCGAGCATATGCGGCACGCATTCCAGCTTCATCGTGCCGCTTTCGAGCTTCGCAATATCGAGCAACGAATCGACCATGCCCAGCACCTTGCGCAAGGCGCGCCCGGTGGCATCGGTGGTGCGCGTCAAGACGTTGGTGAGGGCCGGGTCGTCGGAGGCGAGTTCGCCGAGCAAGCGGATACTGGTGGCGAGCGCCGTCAGCGGCGAGCGCAGATCATGGACGACCATGCGCGTCATATCTTCGCGGACTTGTGCCTGTTCACGTTCCTCGGTGGCATCGGCGAAAACCATCAGCAGTCCACTGAGCGCGCCATCGCTCGTTTGTGTCGAAACGATAGTGCGATTGATGAAGCGCACCGTTGGCTCATCGACCCGATACGATTTTCGGTTGCCAACTTCCAACCACTGTCCAGCACGCATCCGATGGATCAACCCGTTTAGTTCTTCGGACGTAAAGCCCAGGCAGACCGCGAGATTCAAGCCCGGCTGCGCTAACAGGGTTTCGATCGGCTGCCCTGTTAACTGCGAGGGATGAATCCCACACAGCACTTCGACCTGCGGATTGGCGAGCAGCACCGTGCCACTTATATCGAGCAGCAAGACCGCATCGTGCATCGAGTCGAGGATGATTTGCAACCGATCGCGGCTTTCTTCGATACGGTTGAACAACCGGGCATTATCGAGCGCGATCATGGTCTGCGTTGCCAACTGCTGCACAAAAGCCACGTCGTCGAGTTGATACGCATCCGGTCGATCGGCGAACATCGTGATCACGCCTGTCGTGATATGTTCTTCCGCGATCGGGACGCTCAATTCGCTGCGATACGGGGTGTGCTCAATGGCGGCCTGATTCGTTTCGAGGGCGCGGCGCACCGTGAGTTGGCGGACGACCGACGTATTGCCATCGTATACAAACCCCCGCCCGGCCACGATCCCCAGCGACGCTTCCAGCGATTCCGGGCGCAGCCGCACGGGTAGCAATAGCGCGCCACCCGTGCTGCGCGTACCGGATAGCGCATAGTTCAGCACCTGTCGAAATACCTCTTTGAGATTGAGCGTCGTGGCAATCTCCTGGTTGATCGCTGTGAGTGCCGCCAGTTGCTCGATCCGTCCGCCAAGCGCCTGATCGGTGCGCAGATATTGCTGCGCGTTGCGAATCGCCAGCGCAGACTGGTTGGCGAATGTGCGCAGCAGGTCGATTTCCTCGGCGGGCAAACGGAACGGCTGCCGATAATAGGCGATCAACACGCCCAATCGTTCCGTGCCAACTTGTAATGGAAGCTCCACCCAACCGCTAAACCCCTCGCGGGCGGCCACCGTGCGGAACGGCTCGACCGCCAGATCACGATGTTTGCCGCTGATGATTATGGGTGCGACCGTGGGTGCGTCACCGCGCATTTGGCCGGTTAGCAGCGGTGGCGGCGGATCGGCGGGATAGCTGATGCTGACTCCGAAGGAACGCACACACGGCAAAGCGTGCTCCGGGTTGGTATCCCACAGAAAGAGCGCCCCCGCCTCCGCGCGTGTGATTTCGGCGGTCGCGCCAATGACGCGATCGAGCACGCGCTGTGGATCCAATGTGCCGCTCAGCCGTGTTGCCAGCGCATTGAGTGCCGCCAATTGACGGGCGCGCTCCTGCGTTTGCCGATATAACTGCGCATTGTCGAGGGCGAGCGCACTTTGGCTGGCGATCGCGCTCAGACGCCGCCGATCATCGACGGTGAAATGGCGCGCTGGATCATGGCTGGCGATGCTGATCGCGCCGAGCACGCGGTCTGCGCTGACGAGCGGCACGCCCAGCCAACTCTGCGGATTGTCGGGCGGCGGTGATAATTTTCGGGCTGATGCACCCCGCGCGACCCCACTTTCGAGCAGGAGCGCCGCCTTTTTTGTGATCACAGCGTCGATCGGCTCAGGCCCCATCAGTCGCGGCGGCAGCGTTCGCGCCACGCCATCCCGATACACGAGCGGAAAGCGCACAATATCGCCGTCGGGATCGTAGAGCGCCAACGTGCAATTGTTGACTTCGAGGAGTGCCGCCACTTGCAGGTAGATCGTCTGCAACAGGGCGGATAGCTCCAGGTTGGCGCGGACGGTGCGTGCAACTACCGAGAGTGATGAGAGTTCGCGGAGTTGTTGGCGGGCGCGCAGGCGTCCCCAGGCGAGATGTGTCCCCACCCCTGCGACGCTGATCAGGCCGATCACCAGCAGCAAAAAGCCGCCCGTCGATTCTTTTGCCAGTAATGCGGCGACAACCTCGAATGGCAGCGGAAGGATTAATGCGACCAGCAATGTGTTCCGGTTATCGCTCAGCCGCCGCGCGAATCGACGACCACGCGCGACCAGTGCCAAGCCGTCAATCGCCAAATAAACGGTCAAGGAACCAATTAGCAGGGCAAAGAGTGGCGGCAGTGCCTTGAGTGTCAGCGCTGTAAACGGCAGATCGCCATTGAGCGCCAGATAAAATACGGTGCCAAATAGAAACGACCAGCCCAACTGGATTGGCGGAATAACCGCCGAGCCAACCGTTCCAGGTGATAGCTTGCCCCCTGCGCGTCGTTCGCGCCAAACCGCACGCATCGCCGCGCCGATTAATCCGCCAACGAAGATTACAAAAAACGCTGTAAAAAGGTTGTCCCCGCGTCCCAGCGTCAGTAGCGCCAATAAGCCTGCCGCATAGCCCAAATTCAAGCTGCCACTGCTCAGCGGAACTTCGATGAACACGCCGAACGCGACGATCACGGTCAGCAGCAATGCTTGGGGGACTGATTCAAGCAGCGAATTGGCCGTGTTAAGCGTGCCAAATAAATGGACGATCAGCCCGATCAATGCAATCAGCAGTCCCGCAAACAACGCGATTGACAAACGGCGACCCATAAACTGTGATCCTGATGTTGGCTGAGCGAGACGCTGAATAGTCTCAGTAGATCGAAAAAGTGCCCTCATCCCACAACCCTTCTCCCTCTTGGCGAAGGGCTTATCTCCCCTTTCCCACCGCTTGCGTGGGGGAAAGGGGCCGGGGGATAGAGGGGTTTCCCCGCGAAATCGTGATCTACTGAGTCTGGATAACCCTGATAGTACCGAGAAAATGAGAGAATGAGCAACAAATCGAGCCGACGAAACAACCTTAAATCCACCGGATTCCCAACGGTATTCTAGCCCAGCCCACACGATTGAAACGGTTAGCAATGCCGCCGTCACATGTTATGAATGCTTGAACCAAAATCGCGTCAACGCCAATTTCCCTTGTGCCACTTGATACGTTATCCAATCTCAACTGCCTTGAACATATGTTCATTGGATAAAGTTTCGTTTGGAAAGCATCTGCGAATTTACCTATTACCTTGTTAACGCTTGAGAACAACGAATCAGCGGTTCGCGGTGCGTTGAATTCGCGCGATATTGGCAAGGCGGACGCGGATGGTATAATCGCGGCTGGCATCATCCGTTTGGTTTACGCGCCTGCGAAGTCTTAGGAGAGCGTTATTCGTGCTCAGCCCATTAGATTGGCTGTTTGGCCTGTTTTCGTTGGATATTGGAATCGATCTGGGCACAGCCAACACGCTGGTCAGTGTGCGCGGCAAGGGTATCGTGATCAACGAGCCGTCGTATGTCGCCATCGAAAAGAAAACGCGCCGTCCGATCAGCTTTGGGCAGGAAGCCAAAGAAATGGGCGGCAAAGCGCCCGCGCATATTCTCGTCGTGCGTCCTCTGCGCGACGGCGTGATCTCCGAGTTTGAAGTGACCGAGGGGATGCTCGATTACTTCATCAAAAAAGCGCACGAACAAAACTGGGTGCCGATTCCGCGTCCGCGCGTCGTGGTCGGGATTCCGAGCGGCGTTACCGAAGTCGAGAAGCGCGCCGTCTATGATGCGACGATGAGCGCAGGCGCACGCGAGGCATTCTTGATCGAAGAACCAGTCGCGGCGGCGATCGGCGCAGGGCTGCCGATCCAGGAGACACGCGGCAGCATGATCGTCGATATTGGCGGCGGCACGACCGAAGTGGCGGTCTTTTCGATGGGCGGCATCGTGATCAGCCGCTCGATCCGCGTGGCGGGCGACGAGATGGACGAAGACATCGTGCAGTACATGCGCAACAAGTACAACTTGCTGATTGGTGAACGCACCGCCGAAAAAGCCAAGATGGAAGTGGGTTCGGGCTTTCCGCTGCCCGAAGAACGCACGATCATGATGCGGGGCCGCAATCTGGTCAGCGGTCTGCCGCAGTCGGTGGAAGTCAGTTCGGTCGAGCTGCGTGAGGCGCTGTCCGGCTCGGTGAGCATTATCGTCGATACGATCCGTGATGCGCTGGATGAGACGCCGCCCGAACTCGTCGCCGACCTCATGGAAACGGGCGTCTGTATGGCGGGTGGCGGCAGCCAGCTCAAGGGCTTGACCGAGCGCATCGCCGATGAAGTGAAGATTCGCGTGTGGCTGGCCGAGGACTCGATGACGTGCGTGGCACGCGGCGCCGGACGCATCCTCGAAGACTACGACAACCTGAGCCGCCTGTTAGCGGGCCTGGAACGCGGCAGCACGCAGCACTGAGTTATCCCTGCACGCCCCAGGAACGGCGGCGATCCTTGTCGGGTTTTGTGAAATCTAGGCGGCGGACGAGGCAGGCCGCGTCCCTACCCCAAACGCCGTTTCTGTAGGGACGAGGCCTGCCTCGTCCATTTTACAATGCGACACCGCGCACAATCAGCACCGTCTCCCCTCAGTGTCACGCCGATGGGTCGGGGGTGAGGTGAATCTGAATGGGGTGGGAGATTCGTGAATCCCAAAGTTTACCAGGAACACAAATCATGGTTCGTCGGATATTCCGCAGCTTTTGCCTGATCTCCATCGTATTCGCCCTGAGCGTCACGCCGATCCGTGCGCAGCAAGCGACGCCCGCCGTTCTGTCCAGCAATGGTGAGGCTACGCTCACTCAATTGGCGGAAACAATTCTCCCCGCCACCGATCGGATCGATCTGGCAAAACGGCTGCGCGGTGTGACCAATATTCCGACTCCGCCCACGACTCCGCTCAAAACCTATAACGTCGGTGATCAAGAGCAGTTCTGGGCAGACAATGCCGATACCGAGCACAACTTCCAGCTAACCGCCGAACTGCTCTACGCGACGCCCCATGTTTACATGTGGTTCGAGGTGGGCGAAAATCCTGATCTGGCGGCGGTCAAGCGCTCTGCTGACAATTTCGAGAAGCGCATTTATCCGACCGTTCACCAATATTTTGGCAGCGAGTGGACGCCCGGTATCGATGGCGATGTCCACTTGTATCTGCTTCATGCACATAATCTGGGTAGCTCCGTTGGCGGCTATTTTTCGAGTTCCAACGAATATCCGAGCGCGGTCGTCAAGACCAGCAACCAGCACGAGGTGTTTTTCATCAACCTGGATTCGACGGGGGCAGGTGTTGGTACAGCACAATACGATGGGACTTTGGCGCATGAATTCCAGCACATGGTGCATAACATTGTCGATCCGAACGAAGAGGGCTGGCTGAACGAGGGGCTGGCTGAACTCTCGCGGCTGCTCAACGGCTATACGCAGCTTGGCTCTGCCCCTGTTTTTCTGAAAACGCCAAATACGCAACTGAATAGCTGGAATGCCGATACGAGTAACATTCCCCACTATGGCGCGTCATATTTATTTACGGCGTACTTTTTGGGGCGCTTTGGCGTTGATGCGCTTAAAATGCTGGTCGCCGATCCGCTGAATGGCTTGGTCGGTTTCGATGATGTGCTCGCCAAGATTCATGCGATCGATCCGATCACCAAGAAGCCAATCACGGCGGTCGATTTATTCGCCGATTGGCAGATTGCCAACTTGCTCGACGATTCAAAAGTGAGCGATGGTCGCTATGGTTACGCGAAGATCACGCAACATCTGCCAACACCTCACCGCGAAGGCGAACTGGCAACGGGCACAACCTCCGGCGATGTCAGCCAGTGGGGCACCCGCTATTTCGAGATCACGGCTGCTGGCACCTACAAACTACACTTCGCGGGTGCGCCGACCGTACATATCGTGCCAACTGATCCGCACGGTGGGGCGCGTATGTGGTGGAGCAGCCGATCCGACCAAAGCGATACAACGCTGACGCATGACTTCGATCTGAGCGGGGTCAAATCGGCGACGCTCGATTTTTGGCTGTGGCATTCAATCGAAAAAGAATGGGACTACGGCTATGTCGAAGTTTCGACGGATGGCGGCGCGACCTGGAAGCCGCTCAAAACGGCGGATAGCGATACCAACGATCCGCATGACAATGCCTATGGTCCCGGTTTTACGGGCAACAGCGGTATCGCCCAGTTTGATACGAAAGGTACGACCGCGATCTGGAAACATGAAAAGGTCGATCTGAAGCAATATACCGGCAAGTCGATCAAAGTGCGCTTCGAGAGCATCACGGATGATGCGGTCACGCTGCCCGGAATGCTCGTGGACGACATCAGCATCCCGGAAATCGGCTATCACACCGATGCTGAGACGGACGATGGCGGCTGGGTTGGCGCAGGTTGGGTGCGCGTCGATAATACGCTGCCACAGCGCTATCTGATCCAAAGCGTTGCCATCGGCCAATCGACCTCGGTCACGCGGCTGCTCGATGCGTCTGACGGTGCGAGCGGTGACTGGACGTTGACGGTGGGCGGTGACGTCCAGCGAATCGTGATCAGTCTATCGGGGTTGACCCCGTTCACGACCGAGGCTGCCCCCTACACGTTCACATTGACACGCCAAAAATAGTGGGACATTGCGCATGACAAATCTGAAACGGCGAGCAATCCGGGGCGTTTTTTTGATGATCAGTGGCGTCCTGGTGTGTGTGACATTGTTTAGCGCCTCACCTGCGCGCTCGGTGGCTGTCGCATTGATCACTGCCGCCACCGCAACCGCAGAGCCAATTGCCGTCATCGGAACTTTGACGCTCATCACGAAAGGCTTTGGCGCACCCGACGATCTCGCATTAGGCGCGGACGGCACCTTGTATTTTGGCGATCTGGGCGTGAATCGGGTAGCCGCGATTGCCCTTGACGGCACGGTGAGCCTGATCAGCCCGACGATAAAAGAGCCGGAAGGGTTGGTTGCGCTTGCCGATGGTACCCTGATCGTCGCAGAGCAGGCCAGCAACAAACTGCTGCGGCTCGATCCGATCGCGCAAACAGTGACGCTTTTTTATGCCGTCGGCAACCGAACCGCCAATCCGGGCATCGACAATATCGCATACGATCCGGTCACGGACGATTTTCTGATTCCTGATGCGCCGATGGGTCGTATCCTGCGCCTGCGTCTGGATGGCACACATTTGAAGGTGATGGCAACGGGTTTCTGGCGGCCAACGGCGGTGGCGCTCGGTGCTGATGGGACGCTCTATGTGTGTGACGAATATCGCCAGACGATCGAACGCATCACGTCGGATGGCAAGCGGTCAAAAGTGGCGGCGATCGCTTCGCCCGACGACGTGATCATCGACACCGATGGCAGCTTGCTGGTCAACTCATTGCGTGGCACGATATGGCGCCTTGATCCAACGAGCGGTGCGACGACGGCGCTCGTTACCGGACTGATCGAGCCACATGGGATCATCCTCGACAAAGACGGCAACGTGATCATCGCCGACGCCAAACGCAACGCGATCTATCGGCTCACGCGCGCACAAGTCGCCCCCACCCCCAGCGCGACGTCATAAATCCAGAGGGGTTAAAGGCAGGTATTTTGATTTGGGTGGATGAACAGCGGACGAGGCAGGCCACGTCCCTACCAAAGAACCGTCTGGTGTAGGGCAGGCAGGGCTGTTGCAACAGCCCTGTGGTGTAGGGACGGCGGCTTGCCGCGTCCGTCTCATCGAAAATGCGACTATTCCGAGGCTCGTTGCTGTTGCTGCACTTCGCGCGTGCCGACACCCGCACCCGTCGTCATGAGCTGCTTTTGCTCACCATAGTGATCTTCGTAGTAGACGATGCGCGTGCCACTCGGATCGGTCACGGTGTAGCACTGCACGCGCTCGCCATAATAGGCGCCCCAATCTTCCACCACCAGATCGCTGCATGGCGCGCCCCGTTGGACAGACTGCGCATGTTCGATCACGATGTAGGGCACTGCGATGCGGATGAGCATATTCTGCGTGAGCGCCGCATGAACGCTCGCCGCGTCGATCCAGGTCAAACCCGCTTCCGCAAACGGGAAGATGGTGAAGTTATTCGGGCTGCTGGAGTCCTGGGACACTTCAAAAAAGAACTTCTGGTAGAAGGCGCTGACTTCGGCCAGCTTATCGGTATAGATGATGGTACTGCACAGTCGCATGGCGTTCTCCTTATTCTATTGCCTATTTCTACAACCGAACTTACGATTCGACCCATCAAATGCCACAGATTTACCTCACCCCCTCAGTCCCCCTCTCCGTCCTCACGGAGAGGGGGAAGCCAGCCCATACCCACTGCGGCTATCGCTGCATCATTTCGGTTGTAGAACTATATTGCCAAGTGTACAACACCGCCGCCCAAAAAACGCTGTACAATGTGGGGTGTCAATTTCTTGCCCGCCCCTTGCCAAAATGTGGATATAATCCTGGCAGATGCCCGCAGCGAAAAAGGTCTATTTTCATGAGCAGCCTGACGGATACCAACCTCGCCAAACTTACCTGGGATGATCCGAATAATGGCGAGCGCCGAGAGTTCGTGCTGGCTGAAGGCGCGACCGCCAGCATCGGACGTTCGCCGGAGAACGACATCAGCATCCCAGAGCGTCACGTCAGCCGTCAGCACGCGGTGATCGCCTTCCGTGATGGTGTATTCACGATCCGCGATTTGGGCAGTGCCAATCACACCTTTGTCAACGATCGACAGATTAACGATCCGTTTCCGCTGGCACACGGCGACGTGATTCGGTTGTACGTGCCGATTATCAATTTTTCTGCCGCCGTGTCCGAGGAAGATGTTGCGATGGCGCGCACGACGGGCAATATCGTCATCCCCTCCACCCACAAACAGCCGCCCCGTCTGCGGGTGACGGCGGGGGCGAACGAGGGTATGGAGTTCGTGATGGTGCGCGATACGATGACGTTGGGGCGGGCCACCAGCGACGCGACCTGGGATATTGCACTGCAAGATCGCGCGATTTCGCGTCCACACTGCCGCTTTTTGAAGCAGAAGGACGATACATGGACGGTGATGGACCTCGGCAGCGCGAACGGCACGATCTTCAATAATGAGCCGCTGACCGGAATGGCGCGACCGATTCACGATGGCGACGTGATAGTCATGGGCGAGACGACCCTTCTCTTTCGCCAGGGTTGAGCGAGAGCATCTTCCCAAACTCAGTAGATCACGATTTCGCGGGGAAACCCCTCTATCCCCCGGCCCCTTTCCCCCACGCAAGCGGTGGGAAAGGGGAGATAAGCCCTTCGCCATGAAGGAGAGGGATTGGGATGAGGGCAAATCGTGATCTACTGAAACTTGTGAAATTGGAAAAGTGCCGTGTCCCAGAGCAGCAAAAACGGTTGAAGATAGAGATTATTCCTATGTCCGCCAATTTGCATCGAATCCACATGATGACGCTCGGCCTGGTGGCGACCAACTGCTACATTATCGGTGATGACGCCACCCACGAAGCCGCGATCATCGATCCCGCTGCCGATGCCCCAGCGATCCTGGCCGCCGTAAGCGAGCACGGCTGGACGGTGCGCGAAATTTTGCTGACACACGCCCATTTCGATCATGTGCTGGCACTGGGTGAGGTGAAAGCGGCTACCGGCGCGACGATCCGGCTGCACGCCGCCGATCTGCCGCTCTTGCAAGAACTGCCACAGCAGATGCGCCTGTTTCTCAACCAGGAAGTTCCGCCGCCACCCGCGCCGGATATTCTGGTGGCTGAGGGTGATTCATTTACGGTGGGCGGCATCACCTTCGAGGTGCGCTTTACACCCGGCCACACTGCCGGCCATGTGAGCTATGTTGATCACGAGGATGCGGTCGTGTTCAGCGGCGATTGCCTGTTCAGCGGCTCGATCGGACGCTACGATTTGCCCGGTGGCGATCGGGCGGTGCTGCTCCGCTCGATCACCGAAAAGCTGCTCAGTTTGCCCGATGATTACACGGTGGCCGCCGGACACATGCAAACCACCACGATCGGACGCGAGCGCGCCAGCAATCCGTATTTGCTGGACTATCTCGAATTTGGCGAGTAGGTTTGCGGACACGGCTCGATAGTTTGCTCGACAGCATTTATCCGCGTCTGGCGGAACGCCCCAATCTGCGACTGATCGAGTTCGGCTGTGGCGACGGTGATGGTCTGTGCGCGCTTCGCATACGGTTTCCGGCGCCTTTAATCATCGGCGTTGATCACGATCGAGAAGCATTGGGCGGTGCGGCACGGATCAAGGCTGGCCTCCGGGTCTTGGCTGATGTGCGCGCGCTACCTTTTGCGACGCGCTTCGATCTGATCGTGATCCGCCATCCCGACGTCGATCGATCGCCGCTGGTTTGGCGGAGCGCGCTCGAAAATGTCCCGGCGTGCTTGACCGCCGTCGGAATCCTACTCGTCACCTGTTACAGCGCCCCAGAGTTTGACACGATCCGCGCATGGTTAGGCGGAATACCCACGCTTCGGCGCGAGCCGCTTCCCCTCGATCTGACCGCCGCCGATCGGGTAGGGCGTGATCGATTCGCGTTTATCTGCGTTTTATCGTGAAATCTTTTCCAGGTGAACGATCACAAAGCCATCCGGCACACCGGTCAACGCTTGAATATCGAAGCCCGCCGCACGAAGCGCACTGAGCCAGGGATCGGATATGCTCGCTGGCGCGATCAGATAGCCGGGCTGTGTCGAGGCTTCCGCGATCAAGTTAGCGATCGTCGCTTCCCAAACGATGGCGACCGATGGCCGATCGCCCAGGTAAAAACCAAGTTCCCAACCCAGCCAGTGATCGTAAACGCGGCTGGCGGGCGGTAAGCGATTCAATATTGCCGCCGCCCGATCGATCCCAACGTAATCGTTCAAATTGCCACCGACTGTGATTTGGGCAGTCAACAGCGGTGACAGGCAAATCGCTGCGAAAAGGATGACTCGGCGAATGGCGTCCTTCTCAAAAATGTCCAATTTCGCGGCGATGGCAGCCACCGTGCGTGCCATCAGAAGCAAAGCGAATGGTGCGAGCGTATGCAGATAGCGATCGTAGGTATTGAAGGCGATCAGCCACAGACTCGCCAGAAATCCGATACTCCACGCGGATAAGAGAACATCGATCAGCGTCGCGCGTGAAAGCCTCAAATTGAGCGGGATCGCCAGCCAGCCGAAAAGTGGGGCCGGGGCGATCGTACCCAGATAACCCGCCCAGTTTTGCAGGCGCGGCCACCATTCATTCGCACGGATCAGCCGCCCTGGAGTGTTGTTGTAAAGGTTCAACGTCCAAAAATCGGGCGTCGTGTCGCGTGCCACACTCCAGGCGAGAAGGGGCAGCACGGCCAGCCCGAAGGCCAGTATGAGACGGCGCAACGCGACCCACCGCGCCGAGACGAGTCCGAGCGCGGCCACAAGCGGGAGCCATTCAAGCGCACTGGGCTTGGCAAAGAACGCTATCGCCATCGCCACGCCCGCGAGACGGGGGCGATCTGCAACTGCGAGCAGGCACCCCAGCACCACGCACAGCGTCAGAATCGGATCGGTGAAAGCGGTCGCCGCAAACGCCCGATCGAATGGTGAGACGGCCACTAACAGCGCCGCGATGAGCGCCACCCACCGTCCATTCTCCGAGTCGCCGTACAGTCGCCGCGCCAACGCATATGTGGCGGCAATGGTGAACAGGCTCGCGGCCAGATTGGGCAGACGAGCGGCAAACTCGGTCGCGCCAAACAGCCGAAACGATCCGCCGATCAGCCAAAATACGAGCGGCGGCTTATCGAGCGGCACACCGATCAGCAGCGGCCCATCCGACGCAACGTGACGCGCGAAGGTCGCGTACAGTGCCTCATCCGGCTGGAAGCGAACATCGCGCGCCAACAGCGGGATACGCAGCAGCACGCCCAGCAGCAGGATCGGCAAAATCAAGCCGAGCGAGCGCGGCCCAGCTAATCGGTGAAGCGATAGCGGATCAGCGTCCAGGCGGCGATCGGCGCGTCGGTCCACTTGATCTTTTTGCCTTCGTTCCACTCGCGCCCATTATAGGAAATCGGCACTTCGTAGATGCGGTAGCCGCGCTTGAGCACCTTCGCGGTGATCTCTGGCTCGAACTCGAAGCGGCGCGAGCGCAATTTCAGATCGCGCACGACCTCGACGCGGAAAACCTTATAACAGGTTTCCATGTCGCTCAAGATCGAGTTGTACAGCAGATTGGTGATCAAAGTCAGACCGCGATTGGCGACCATGTTCCAGAAAAACATCGTTTTGCGCGGGCCGCCCAAAAAGCGCGAACCATATACGATTTTGACTTTGCCTTCTTCGATCGGTTTGAGCAGGCTGGGGTATTCGCGCGGATCGTATTCCAGGTCAGCATCCTGAATGATCAGCACTTCGCCCTTTGCCTCCTGAAAGCCAGTGCGCACGGCAGCGCCTTTGCCCTGGTTATGATCGTGATAAATGACGCGCACCAACGGATCATCTTGGTAACGAGGCAAAATATCGCGTGTGCCATCGGTCGAGCCATCATCAACGATCAGAATCTCGTGGACGATACCGACTGCGCGGACGGCCTCGACGATTGATTCGATGGTCGTTTTTTCGTTGAAACAGGGGATGATTACGGACACGTTGAGCAAGACGAGTGAACCTCCACACGGCAACAGAGCGCGGAAAAGTATAACGGGCGCGCGCGGCGATTGCGAATATCAAAAAAACGTGCGCCACCTATTTTGCCCGATCGATCGGAGTCGCTAGAATATCCGCCATCGATTGCCACAGGGAAAGCAAGCGCATGGCAGCAAACCAACCGACCGTAACGATCGTGATCGTCTCGATGAACTCGGCGGCCTTCATCGGCAGGGCGTTGGACTCGATCCAGGCGCAATCCTACCCGATGGAGCGTATCCAAACGGTGGTTGTCGATCACGACTCGCACGATGGCACGCAGGAGTTAGTCGCGCGCACGTATCCCTGGGTAAACCTGATCGCTGAGCGCACCAATCATGGTTTCGCGGGCGGGAATAATATTGGCATGAAAGCGTTTCCAGCGGATTATTTCGCGCTGGTCAATCCCGATGTGGTGCTCGATCCGAACTGGCTGGCCGTGCTCATCGATGCGCTTGAAACCGAGCCAACGATCGGTGTGACAGGCAGCAAGATATTCTATGGAGATGGTAAGCTGCTGCAACATGCGGGCGCGATGTTTCGTGACAATGCGTTGACCTATCACCTGGGCGATCGAGAATCAGACAGCGGTCAGCATGACGTTCGGCGCGATGTCGATTACGTGATGGGGGCGGCGTGCGTTACGCGGGGTAACGTGGCCGCGCGCCTCGGCTATCTGCCAGAAGCATATTTTCCCGCTTATTATGAGGAGGCCGATTTTTGTACGCAGGTGCGCAAAGCCGGATTTCGCGTCGCGTATATCCCGGAAGCGGTCGCCTTTCACGATGAGAAGCACAGCGGCAGCGGCACGATGAGTCGCCGATTTTTGCGCCGCTATCACAAGCACCGCTATTTATATGCGCTGCGTAACCTGACAACCAGTGCCGAACGCGATCGTTTCCGCCAGGCTGAACGGGCGTGGCGACGGCAGTACGCGGGGTCGATCACGGCGCGCCTTTTTTTGACCTATAGCAAATGGCGCAACTGGCGCGATCTGCTGCGCAACCCCTGGCTGATCGGGGTGTGAGATAACCTCGATCAGACCGTTCAACTGTGAAACAATCATTTCTGTAGTCGATCTACTGCACCTAGTTCTACAACCGAACTTACGATTTGACCCATCAAATGCCACAGATTTACCTCACCCCCTCAGTCCCCCTCTCCGTAATCACGGAGAGGGGGAAGCCAGCCCATAACAACTGCGGCTATCGCTGCATCATTTCGGTTGTAGAACTATCCGGTTCTGGACGATCTGCGGCGTCAGCACAACTTACTCAGAGTATTGAGCGGCTGAGTGCGCCTATTCCACTGGCGTTTTGGCAAGCCCTGGTCATGGATGGTCTTTTGGAGACCGGCAGTCCCATTCCTGGGAGTAGGCCACGCTGAAAATAGGCGTTAACAAGAGCGACGCTATTTGCGATAGCGATCCTAAAAAGGGTGCTAGAATTCAAGCATTGGTTTCATGTCCACAAGGATGGGTTATGACTGTATTGCATGACAAAACAGTAGTTAGTCCTATTTTAGTGGGTCGTGTCAATGAAATTCAGGCGCTTCACTTGTTTGTCGATCAGGCTAAGAACGGAAATGGACAAACCATATTCCTTTCTGGCGAGGCAGGGATTGGCAAGTCGCGGTTAGTATCCGAGACCATTTCCTATGCCGCGACACAAGGTTTCGTTTCCTTGCAGGGGATTTGTTTTCCGCCAGATACGGCTCGTCTCTATGCTCCGTTTCAAGACCTGTTGCGCACCTCGTTTCCACAAGATAGTCAAGGGCAACACAGCCTTCTTGTGCAAGAGCGGGCACTGCTGCTATCTGAACTCACTGCATCGAATGCTATGGATACCATATTTCCTGAGCCAGAACATCGAAAACAACAACTTTTTGATAAGCTAAAGCAGTTTTTCATCCCTCTGACTCCGCAACGGCCCCTTGTACTCGTGATCGAGGATGTCCATTGGAGCGATGATGCGAGCCTCGAATTTTTGTATCATCTAGCGCGACAAATCATCGATCAGCCGATCATTCTATTGCTAACTTATCGTGATGAGGAAACCTCATCGAATTTACGACGCTGGCGAGCACAGTTCGACCGCAATCATTGGGTTCAGGAAATCATCCTGGAACGGCTTACCTATAATGAGATTAGCGCGCTGTTGCGATCTGTTAATGTGACATCGCAAGCCGGGTCGCCAGAATTCGTGAGTGCTATCTATGCTTTGACGGATGGCAACCCATTTTTTGTCGAAGAAGTACTCAAGGCATTGGTCACGACAGGCGATCTTTCTTATCATGATGGCTTTTTGAATCGTAAGCCAGTTAACGAGTTGAGAATTCCTCGAAGCATTCAAGATGCCGTACAAAAGCATTTTGAAGGGTTAAGCGAGAGGGCGCGTCAGGTCATGCGATTGGCAGCGGTTATTGGTCGCCGTTTTGATTTTGAATTATTGCAGAGTTTGACTGACCTTGACGAAGCGCAGTTGCTTACCGTAATGAAAGAATTGGTTGGCACTCAATTAGTCTCGGAAGAAGCAACCGATCGGTTTACTTTTCGCCACGCGCTGACGCGGCAAGCTATCTACAGTGGCTTATTATCAAGGGAACGCCGAAAGCTACATCAGCAAATTGTGGAGGCACTGGAGAGCCGCACGCCCTCTGCCTATACACCATTCGTGGCAGATCTGGCTTATCATGCTTATGAAACCGGGGACTGGACCAGAGCACTGAATTACTCACTCACGGCAGGTGAACAGGCACAAGCATTTTATGCACCTCACACCGCGATTGAGCATTTCAACCGCGGTCAGCATTCAGCCGATCAGCTTTCTATCGACCCGCCAAGCAAACTTTATCGTGGCCGAGGCTTGGCTTATGAAGCGATCGGGGATTTTCAGCGCGCACGGACAGACTTGGAAACAGCATTCCAGCTCGCACAGGCTGTTAAAGATCACGCGGCGAGCTGGCAGTTATTGCTCGATCTAGGAATGTTGTGGGCTAGTCAAGACTATGCCCAAACAGGCCGGTATTATCAGCAGGCGTTCGAGTTAGCACGCTCCATGAATGATCAAAAGGCGCTTGGACACAGCCTCAACCGAATAGGCAATTGGCACCTCAATGTAGAACATCCCGCCGATGCGCACTGGCATCATCAAGAAGCACTGAAGGTTTTTGAAAACTTGGCGGATAGGCGTGGTATCGCTGAAACGCTTGATCTGCTCGGTATGGCAAGCTATCTCGGCGGCAATTTGGCGCAAGGGACGGAATACTATCGGCGGGCCATCATTTTGTTTCATGAGTTGGAGGATAAACGTGGGTTAGTCTCGAGCCTCGCCACATTGACCATGCGGGCACCCACTTATCAAACGGATACGTTGGGTGCAGTGGATAGTCTGGCTGAGGTGTCGAAGGATGGCGAGGCAGCTTTGCGAATCGCTCGTGAGACAGGTCAGCGTTCCGATGAAGTTTATAGCCAGATATTTATGTCGATGTGTCTTGGATCGCAAGGAGATTATCGGCAGGCTTTCGACTTAGCTCAGGGCGCTCTTGCCACGGCGACTGAGATTGATCATCGTCAGTGGATCATCGCTTCAACCTTCGCTCTCGGTGCGGTGCATCTGGATATTTTGGCGCTTGATGCAGCTCAGCGCTATCTTGAGCGCGCCTTATCTCTAGCACGAAACAGTGGATCACAACACTGGTTAAATAGCAGCGCTGGCCTATTGGCGCTGGTTTATCTTGAACATCGTCAATTTGAGCGTGCTGATGTTCTTCTCAATCAGTTCCTTGACGCGATGATTCCCATCCGTACCTTGGGACACCGTTTGTTATGGCGAGCACGGGTCGAATGGGCTTTGCGCAAAGGCGATGTGCAAACGGCCATGCACGCACTTGATCGATTATCGGATGCGGTGAGCCGGCTATCTGGAGAGGGTACCGGCGTCCGTATGCTGAAACTCCGTGGTGAGGCATTAACACAGTTGAATCAATATACGGAAGCCGAAGCCACTCTGCAAGCTGCCCTTGACATGGCCTTTGCACAGGGTGTGCGACCACTGCAATGGCGGCTCCATCTGTCGCTGGCTCGACTTCATCAGAACCAAAAACATCACAGGCAGGCCGATCAATACCTCATGCAGGTACGGACTGTTGTGGATGAACTGTCGGTAAAAATCCCAGAAAGGTCCCTTGCGGCAATTTTCAAGCAAAACGCGATGGCACTGACCGACCAACCGTTCAAAGCCCAGGCGGGTGGCCTTACCCAACGCGAATGCGAAGTGGCGTTATTGATTGCCGAAGGGAAATCGAATCGGCAGATTGCCGAGAGCTTGGTGCTGGGAGAACGAACCGTTGAAACCCATGTCGGCAACATTTTATCCAAGCTAGGTTTCGTTTCACGGGCGCAGGTCGCGGTCTGGGTCGTTGAGCAGGGCTTGGCCCACTAATCCGATTCCTTGTCCGCACTCCGTATTCAGCCTGCGAAAGCTCCGTATTGGACTCAACCGATCTCCGTATTCTCCACGACAACATTGCACTCGAAATGTCATAGAGTCAGATATCGTTCGTCTTTGAGCATAAAGGGAGATATGCAAATGGCTACCGTACAATTTGATCCGGCCAAGTATAAGGAAACAACACGTGAACAGTGGCAAACTGCCGCTGAAGCATGGCACCGCTGGGGACCCGCTATTGAGAAGTGGCTCGGCCCCGCGACTGACGAAATGTTGAGTTTGGCGGGCGTACAAGCAGGCAACCATGTCCTTGATGTTGCCGCGGGTGCTGGTGGACAGACTATCGCAGCGGCGCGGCGTGTAGGCACAACGGGAAAAGTCCTGGCAACCGATATTTCGCCAAACATTCTGCAATTCGCCGCACAGGAAGCACGCCAAGCTGGTCTGACCAACATTGAAACGAAGGTACTCGATGGCGAACATCTGGACGTTGAACCCGACACGTTTGACGTCATCATTTCGCGCGTCGGGCTGATCTATTTTCCGGATCAACAAAAGGCTCTGACCGACATGTATCGCGCCCTCAAGCCGGGCGGACGTGTGGCGGCGATTGTCTATTCCACAGCCGAAAACAACAAGTTCTTTTCGGTGCCGGTGTCCATCATCCGGCGGCGCGCGCAGCTACCGCCGCCTCTGCCTGGGCAACCCGGCCCCTTCAGCTTGGGGAATCCCGGTGTACTTGAAGATGCCTATAAGAAGGCGGGTTTCCGGAATGTGCAAATCAGAGTGATTCCAGCCCCTGTCCGCATGACCTCAGCCGCGGAGTGTGTTCGCTTTGAGCGCGAATCGTTTGGCGCGTTGCACCAGATGTTGTCAGGCATTAGCAGCGAAGCCGAACGGCAAGATATCTGGAACGAGATCGAACGCGAGTTGAAGAAGTTCGAGGGCAGTCAAGGGTTTGAAGGCCCGTGTGAGATGATCGTGGGTGTTGCCACCAGATAATTGCAGCGCTTCTCATGGCTTGACGCCGAGAAATAACGGGAATCTGCTCAGGTTACATGTGAATTGTGGTCTGAGCAGATGCTGCATTTCATTATGATTCTGGCACGGTTCCGCTATGCAAAAAGTGTTGCCCTTCCATTGCTCAGATGCTTGATTTTCGCATTTCCGCCAACCATCTGTGCAGTCCCTAATTTTGATTTAGCGGGGTTGAGAAGTCGACTCCAGCATCGTGACAGTATACTGAGCGGGGTTGCGCCCCATTTTACTTGAAAACCATTGGACGTGCTGGCGTTGATCGCGTGATGCAGGTGATTACTTTGAGCATAGGATGAACACATTCACGAAAATCTACTCAACACAGTCGGTACCAATAATTCACCTGTTCAATCGTTTAATGAGTTGATCATACTCGGCATGAGAGCCAATCCATGTCCACACGATCAGATCAGAATTTTCCATTACTCCGAGTGCCCGGTAACTGATTCCAACCCGCGCTGAGTACAACCTATCGTATAGCTTCTTGAAATGTAGACTGGAATGGCGGGGATCGCGCACAAATAGGCGGTAGGCAGCGTATGCTTGGCGCTTTGCATCGTCTGGCAGCGCGCGAAACAACTCTCGAAAGCGTTTACTGCGACGTGACTGCACGTCTAGTCATCTTCTTGAACAGGATCAAATTCATCGGTTTGCCCAGTACGGTAATCCTCCATGCCTTCGGCGATCAGCTTCTCAAAGACTGCAATGGGTGTCGTCTCGAATTGGGCATCCCACAACAATTCGTCGCGCTTTTCTTCATCGTTCACATAGGTGATCACAATATCGACTTCTCCTGGTGGGAGATTAGGGGATGATTGAAGAATAATTTGCCCATCCTCCCCAATATGCGCCTTCAGTTCAATTATCACCACGACACCTCGCCTTTGGTTTTTGAGAATCGGGTTATGTCTGATCGAGTGGGGTTTAGAAGTCGACTCCAGCACCGTGACAGTATACTGAGCGGGGATGTCACTCATTTTACCAGAAAACCATTGGACGTGCTGTCGTTGATCGCGTGATGCAAGGGATTACTTGGAACATTTCATACGAACGCTGCACGAATAGTTACGCGGCAGTGCCAATGCTACGCCATAAGATAGATTATGGTGTACCCCATTATCAAGACACAAAAAGGGGCAAATTATCCGTGGGCAGGTCTCCTTTCTTGAAATAGATAGATTCGGGGGTGATAGGCCAAGACTTGATGAAGTGCGCGCTTTTTTGCCCCGACTAAACATATCCACCGTACCTCTGAGCAATTGGGGGCACCACCAGATTGGGATGTAACCCATACCCGGCGGCCACCTGAATCAGTGTTTTATCCCCCGCAGCACTTCCCGTACAATTTTGCCTTGAATTCTAGACTCAGTAGATCGAGAAAGTGCCCTCACCCACAACCCTTCTCCCTCTTGGCGAAGGGCTTATCTCCCCTTTCCCACCGCTTGCGTGGGGGAAAAGGGCCGGGGGATAGAGGGGTTTCCCCGCGAAATCGTGATCTACTGAGACTATACCTGTGTCTAAAGTTCGTGTTGGCTACCCACTGATTTTTGCCCTATTTTCTATTTTACTGTCCGATTTCCGAGTTACATCATAACCTAACCGTCGGTGGTCTAGTAGTCTAACGCACAGGAGGTGATGGATAAAGACGTGCAAGTTTTGTGCGTGCATTTTCAACAGAAAATTGCCAGTGAACGGTGGCATGTTGGGCATTGCGGTGGTTTTGCCAAGCCGTCACTT
>JBBRMW010000079.1:0-21018 GCA_038230635.1 Aggregatilineales bacterium
GAGCGTGGCCGTTTCACCCGACGGCTCGCAAATCTTGACGGGCAGCGCCGACCAGACCGCCAAAATCTGGGACGCGGCCAGCGGTCAGGTGGTGCAGACGCTGAGCGGGCTAACCGATTCGGTTGCGAGCGTCGCCTTCTCACCCGATGGCACAACGATTCTGACGGGCGATCTGGACGGCACCGCTAGTTTGTGGGACCTGCACAAGACCAGCCCGCGCCGGGTGCTGATCGGTCAGCGCGGCGCGATCAACAGCGCCGTATTCGCGCCGGATGGTCAAACGATCCTGACGGGCGGCTCCGATGGCGAAGTCCGTATCTGGGAGGCGCGCGGCATTCCGGGCGAACTGTTGGGTCACGTTGGCAATGTGAATGCGGTCGTCGTTGCCCCAGATGGCAAGACCCTTTTCACGGCGGGCAGCGATGGCACGATCCGCCAGTGGGATGCCATCACAGATCAGGAACTTAAACAGTTCGTCGTCAAAAGCCAGGCCGTCGAAGCGCTGACCGTCAGTCCCGACGGCAAAACGCTGGTCGCTGGCTACATCGATAACAGCGTCCGACTGTGGGATGTGGCGACGGGCACCGTGACCCACACATTGAGCGCGCACAGCGGCGCCGTCCGCGCCGTGGCTTTTTCACCCGATGGGCGCCTCGTGCTGACGGGCAGCGATGATCACAGCGCCAAAGTGTGGGACGCCGCGAGCGGTACATTGCTGAACACGGTGACGCACAACGATTGGGTCACGAGCGCTGCCTTCGCTCCAAACGGTCGCACGTTTCTGACAGGCAGCTATGATGGCACAGCCAAAGTGTGGGATACTGCAAATGGCGCGCTGCAAGGGACTTTCGACACGCGCACGCTGGCCGCTCACCAAGCCAGAAAGGTGATCACGGCGGCGTTTTCGCCCGATGGTCACTTGATCGTGACGGGCGGCGAGGGTGGCCTGCAAGCCTGGGACGCCGCGAGCGGTCAGCCCAAATGGACGGTGAATCAGGCGGCCAGCGTGCAAGCGTTGGCGCTTTCCTCGGATGGTCAATGGGTCGGGGTCATGGATGAGGTCGGTACGGTGCATCTGCTGACCCTCGAAACCGGAATCGAACGGCGTCAATGGGCAGCGCACGACGGCGGCTTGTCAATCGGCTTTGCGCTAGGTGGCGCGTGGCTGGTCACCAGCGGCGTCGATGGAAAGGCGCGCCGTTGGCAAACCAATCTGAAGGGCGCATTAGATGAGGCGTGCCGCCGTCTGGTGCGCGAGCCAGCCGTGACCGAGGTGATCGACAGCCAGATCGCGCAACTGCTTACACCCATACGCGATACACACCCGATTTGTGGCTCAGATGCGCCTTGACGGCAGGTTAATCGATTTTTTCGGAGCAAAACGTACCAGCGTGAAGAGCAAGTGATATAATCTGTAGTATCGAGGACATTCTGAGAGCATGACACTCTCGGCCCTTAACCATAAAACCGTCTGTAATTAGGACAAGGTACGGATGCCTATCCAGTCGCGTGTGAATCAGTATTTAGGCATCAATGCCCATCTGCAAAGCCATTATCAGGCCGAAGGGGGCTGGCCTGCCTTCCATGATAACCATATTACGCATTTTCAAGAAATGCTCGGTGATCAGCTTGATTCGAATGTCCGCTGATGACCCCGACATGATAAAAGTCCCACGTCTCCTATTCGAGCGTTTCACTGACCTGTTGTCTTATGTTGCCTGATGTGCAAAGTCCAGATTAGGCGGAGGAGCGACAATTGGCTATTGCTAGCAATGCAAGAGCAATCGAATTTGATCTATTGAATTTAATAGGCATCGATCGCATTGATCTGATTGTTTTGTGCGAAAAACAATTAACAATTCGCCCAACCATCATGGATTCAAGTAAATGGCCCTCAAGAAAGAATGTGCGACAAGTTTTTTGTAAAACCAATGTTCTGTAAAATATAAGTATATGAGGTCGTCAGGCATTGTGGCGGAACATTGACGTTGCCAACTCCCCATGTGAAATGCAAATTTGTTCACTGCGAAAGCACCATGTTATACTATGGGTACATCGTCCCCCTTCGCTCAGGGTGTGTTTATGACACATCCGCCCCCCCTTTGTTCGGAGCCTTGCAGGATAGGTAAAATGAAAAACTTTAGGCGTCTCATTTCATTGGGTCTCGTCACTTTGCTTGCGGTCAGCTTCTTTGGAAGCACGGCGACACAAGCAGCCAGCGGAACGGCCAGCCCCAGCGCGCCGCTTCCACCCCGGCCAACACACTTTCGGCCAACCGACTCGGGTGTCGATCAAAACAAGATTGCCACGCAAGCCGCCCAATTGAAGGGCATCATTCCCATTTTTGTGCAACTAACCGCAGCATCCGCTTCGGAGCGTCATCAGGCCAGCGGTATTCAAACTACTCTTTACAAGAGCGGGAATCTGAACAGTTACAAAGCTGATCTGGCGCAGTCGCAGAATGCGTTTGTCTCTGCATTGAATGACACGGGCATCGCGTGGACGGAAGTCCGCCGCCTCCAAACGCTGGTCAACGGCATTCAAATCCGGGTGGACGCCAGCAAAGTGGCGCAAATCGCGGCACTGCCAGGTGTGAAGCAGATTTTCTTCGATCACACGTATCATTTAGATGGTCAGCGCGAGAGCGTACCGTTCATCGGGGCGCAGGCGGCCTGGGGCAACGGCACCACGGGTTTCACGGGATTAGGCATCAACATTGCCATCATTGACACGGGTATCGACTATCGCCATGCCGATTTCGGTGGCGATGGCACGAATACCTTCCCCACCGCCAAAGTTACGAAGGGCAACAACTTCGTTTCCAGCACCGATGGCAGCACGCCTGGCATTCCACTCGACTGCAACGGTCACGGCACCCACGTCGCGGGCACAGCGGCGGGCTTCGGCGTCACCAGCGCGAATGCGACTTATACCGGGCCATACACGAGCGCGCTCAATCTGGCGACGTTCAATATCGGACCGGGCGTTGCGCCTGAGGCAAAGTTGTTTGCATATAAGGTGTTTAGCTGCTCTGGCGGTGCTACCAGCTTCGACATTGCGGCTGCCATCAATCAGGCTGCCGACGATGGTGCGAACGTCATCAACATGTCGATCGGCAATAACTTCGGCTCCGATCAGTCCGTCGATGTATTGACGGCAGTGCAAGCGGGCTATGCAGGCATCAGCATTGCCAACTCGGCTGGCAACAGCGGCGACACGCACTTCATTTCCGGCGGCACGACCACCGCCCCCAACGTGGTATCGGTGGCGGCCTCACAAGACCCGGGTGTCGCTGGCACAGAAGTCAAGCAGACCGTTCCGAACGCCAAGAGCTTTGTCGGCGCCACGGGCGGCTTCGGCCCCGTGTTGACGACAATTGGGGTAAGCGGCAACGTGCTGTATCCAGCCAGCGATCGAGACGGTTGCTTGGCATATCCAGCCAGCACATTCACCGGTTTGGTCGCGTTGATTGATCGCGGTAGCTGCGCGTTCACGGTGAAAGTCAAGAATGCACAGGTGGCTGGCGCGATCGCGGCGATTATCGTCAACAATGTGGCGGGCCTTCCTGCTGCGATGGGTGGCACCGATGCGACGATCACGATTTCCTCGGAAATGATTTCACTGGACGATGGGGCAACCATCAAGTCGGAACTGTTGACCGGTACGGTGACAGTAACGTTGGATGCGATCACCAACACCTCGACGACGGGCAGCCAAGACGTCCTGGCGAGCTTCTCGTCGCGCGGTCCGGTGACACAGCTTCAAACCGAAGGCGTCCACCTCAAACCCGATATCAGCGCACCCGGCGTCAACATTGACTCGGCGCTGTTCGGTACGGTTTTTGGCGCGCAGACCCTGAGCGGCACGTCGATGGCGAGTCCGCATATCGCAGGCGTCTTGGCGCTGTTGACGCAAGCGCATCCCACATGGTCAACTTCGGAAATCAAGGCGCTGGCGATGAATAC
Organism: Aggregatilineales bacterium; assembly: GCA_038230635.1. Classification (GTDB taxonomy): domain Bacteria; phylum Chloroflexota; class Anaerolineae; order Aggregatilineales; family UBA2796; genus JBBRMW01. The sequence goes on from JBBRMW010000079.1 coordinate 3,966, forward strand.
CGCCACGCATGATGTGTACCAAGACTATGGGCACACCATCAAATACTACGGGCCGCGCGCAGGTGCGGGTCGCGTCGATGTCGTCAACGCGACCACTTCCAGTGTGATCGCTTACACGGCCGATGATCCGCGCTATGTCAGCGTCTCATTCGGCGTGGTCGATGCCGTGACCGCAACGACACTCACCCGAAACGTGACCGTCGTTAACAAGGGTATCACTTCCACCACTTACAATGCCGCGTATGTGGCAGGTATTACGGTGCCAGGCGTGAGCGTCTCAGTGCTCCCGGCCTCGTTTACGCTGGCGGGCGGCGCAAGCACAACACTCACTGTGACGCTGACCGCCAACCCAGCGGGCGTTTCACAGCCACATACCCACGACCCGACGATGTTTGAAGTGCAAGGCGCAAACTTGCCGCGTTGGTGGATGTCGGAAGTGTCGGGCTATGTTGACCTGACGACCGTCACGGTGGGCGCGACCGAACTCCGCGTACCCATCTATGCCATACCGCGTTACGACTCGGACATGCACGCCGCCAGTTCGAATCTGAATGTGGCGAACACGACGGGTTCATCGACGCTGCCACTGGCTGGCACTGGCCTGAACACGGGCGCGACCCTGCCGCGCGACGAAGTGTCGCTCGTAACGCCGTTCCAGTTGATGGCAACGGGTACGCAGCAGCAGTTCCAACCGTTCAGCCCACTGTACAGTTTCGGTAACATCCACTACGTGGGTTTCACCAGCGACTATGGCGCAAACGCCAACGTCGTTGCCAATACCGAATTGTTTTTCGGCATTTCAGCGTTTAATACGTGGATGACGCCCAGCGCTGTCATCTTTCAAGTGAATATCATTGCCAATGGTGTGCCTTTCGCGCTGTATAACCAGTCGTCGGGCGGGAACACGGACGTAGAACTCACCCACTTGGTAAACCTGAATACCCACAGCAACGTAACCGAGGATTTCGTCAACTATTTGCCCGCAAGCTCGGCAGACACGAACGGCTACAACACCAATGTGATGGTACTGCCTGTGCTCGCCCGCGATCTGGGCTTGACGGCTGGCAACGCGAGTATCAGTTACAGTATTTCCAGCTTCTCCTGGGACGCTGGAAACTTGATCGATCAGACCCCGACCATCACCAACAACGTCGAAGCGCCGGTGTACGACTTCACGGACACCACCAGTTGCAGTGGGTCATGCATCGGAATGCCCTATGAGTACGACCTGAACGGTGGCTCGATCCCGGTCAAGTACAACCTCGCCAACGCGACGACCCCGGCCACGCCGCCTTCAATCTTGCTCCTCCACCACCACAACGGCACCATTGCCAGCCGCTCCGAAGTCGTGACGGTCACGCCGTTCACCACACACCTGGAGACGGTCGGCGTTTATCGCAAGAGCAACAGCAACTTCTATCTTCGTAACAGCAACTCGGCTGGCCCGGCAGACATCACCGTACACTTTGGCAGTGGGACGACGTTCGTACCTGTTGTCGGTGACTGGACGGGCGCTGGCATCGATACGATTGGTCTCTATAACCAGAGCACGGGTGTGTTCGCGTTGCGTAACACCAACACACCGGGCGCTGCCAACGAATCCCTGGTAATGGGTATCGCCAACGATAGACCATTTGCCGGACGCTGGACGAGCGACATGACGCACGATGGTGTGGGCGTGTTCCGTCCCACGAATGGCTTGATCTACATGCGCAAGACGCTCACCACGGGCAGCCCCGATTTCGTTGAGATACTCGGTATACCGGGCGACTCGATCATCGCGGGCGACTGGGACGGCAACGGTCTCGACAGCCCGGGCGTCTATCGTACCACCAACCACACCTTCTACCTGTCCAACCAGGTCACGAATGGTGTAGTGATGGGCGACGTCTCGTTCATTTTCGGCAATACGGGCGATGTGGCCGTGGCCGCCAACTGGACGAACATCAGCCATGCGGGCATCGGTGTCTTCCGTTCTGGCTCATACGTGCTGAAGAATGTCCTGGCGGCGGGCGCTGCCGATACAACGTTTATGTTTGGCACGACCACGGACCTGCCTGTGGCTGGACGTTGGACAAGTAGCGTGCCTGCGCCACAGGTCGTGGTTGCACCGTTCAACCCGATCACGATCAAGCCGCCAGTGGCACAACCCGCCACCACACCGTTCGCACCGTCCTTCGACGGCTAGTTTTCAGCCAATAAATGACCCGATCGCTGATGGGGTCATCGGCTAACAAAGAGCGGGCGCGACAACTCATTGTCGCGCCCGCTCCCTTTTTTGGTGGTCTACTGCACCGTCATTGTTTCAAGATGAGTCGCGTTCGATGTCATCGCCCACATCTTCGGGCAAATCATCACCTTCGGATTCTAACTGTGGCTGCGAGGCGCGTTGGACGATCAATGTTTCATGATCGATGGTAATGAATAAGCGATCCGCTTCCGTCCGCAACGTCAGATTTGGTATCTGCTCCGGGCCATCCGGCGCCTCGTGCAACAACGCTTGAATGGGCAGATGCACATAGGTTTCGATGAAACGCGCCATGATCGTTCCAGCAATGGTAGTCAGATGCTGCCATGCTTGTTGACCGATATACGCCTCGCCGCCAAAGACTTGATATGTTTTGATCAATGCTTCCAGCTTTGGATTGGTGGTCGGGTCAAGCACGATCAAGACAGGCGTGTATCCGCTCGCCCGGCAGTCTCCAGGAAAAGACAATTCCTCGCCCCAACGTCCTTGCCCAGACGCCGCAATCGTTACGCGAAGTTTAACTTCATAAGCACGCCGTTCAGAGGCCAGAATACAATCGACCTGACGCCCAGCAACGCCCTCCCCATTTCGCGTAACTGGACTTTTCGCGCACTAGCCGGATAGCCACCGATTGCATAAGCAATAATTGGTTCGAACAAATAGCCGGTTTCTTGCCCAGCGCGATTATCAATATCAAATAGCCATTTTCGCCAAAATAGCCAACCGGCCAATGCTTTGGGCGTGAAACTGCCATACTGGAGCAAACTGCGCGGGCCGATTTGATCGATGGTTGGAAACGCTTTCGCTTGGAGAATCCGCTCATATTTCAGACGTGCTTTATGCAGGATTGACAGACAGTAGAAATAAGTATCTGTGTTAGGATGTTGCGTGAAAAGCTGCTCCACCAGTGTATTGAAAAATGCGTTTTCCAAACGCAGGCTGCTGAGCGGTCGACTCGTCCAAAATAGCGCAATATCAGTCGCCAGTTCTGGGAAATCGGCCAATAGGTTGAGATCGCGCACGATGGCTGCCACGAGATAGGCGCAAGTGGCATCGTCTAATGAAATACCCAGAGCACCCGTACTTGCGGTGCGTGCCTTGCTTATCAGTGTTTTCTGAGCCTGGGTCAGCGGCATTCAAAACAATTTCTGAGCGATGGCACGCCCGAAAAACGCCGTTTCGACGCGCTCGATGACTTTCTTCAAAGCGGGACTGACCCCAGATGATAAAGTAGGCACGAAACTCAATAATGAACCTTCTGAAATCGCAGATGTAGTTGCTGCTACCAAATCGGCGCAGAGTACATGGGCGATTTGTTCCGCCAGCAATGGTGGAACCGCGTTTCCGATCAATTGCATCTGTTCGGATTGATTGCCGCTAAAAAAAAATCGTCGGGGAAAGTTTGCAACCGTGCGCACTCGCGTAGTGTGAGCGAACGATGCGCCACCGGATGCAAAAATTCACTGGTCGTTCCGCCCGTAATCGCTTTGGAGGGTTGGTCGGCACGGAGTCTGCGCAGTCCCGCCGGAGCACCGCCGCGTTGTTCGCTCGGTGTACCGTCCACGACTCGGCGGAAGGCGCGCCGTTGATAACTTTCATGTTGGAGCACGGTGGGCAAATTGCGCATCGTTTGCCCCGCTTCCAATGCTTGGGCGCGCGCCAAATCTAGGCCGATTAAGGGAACGAAAAGTTAACCAAGTGGATTTCCGGGTGGCAAATGTGTGGGCGCTGGTAAGCCGCTGAGCGCTTCTTCAACCGTCGGCGTCAAGGGTAAATTGGTTGTTGCGAGATGCGCGCCGGGCGCGCCAAAAGCGGTATGGGTCGGCGCGGGAAATGTTGGATTCCAGCCCAGGCCGCCGATAACGACCACCCGTTTTCGATGTTGAGGAACGCCATAGTTGGCGGCATTGATTTTTCGCAAGTGGATACGATAACCAGCCTCAATTAGCGGCATAAGTAAATCCATCACATAATCGCCGTTGTCCGCCGTCAAGAATCCTTCGACATTTTCAAAAACAAATGCTTTCGGGCGCAGCGCGACCACCCAATCGGCAAAAACACCCACCAAACTGTTACGAGCATCGCCGGTGCGGCGCAACCCTGCCGACGAAAAACCCTGACAGGGCGGCCCTCCAACGATCACATCAGCCGGGGGCAAATCGGCAGGCAGGGTTAAATCGGCTTGATAAACGGCTACACCAAAATTTGTCTGGTAGGTTTGGCAAGCCGCCGCCGTTTGATCGACTGCTTCAATCACGCTGAAGCCTGCCCGTTTGAATCCCAGCGAAAGGCCGCCCGCCCCACAAAAAAGATCGAGAACGGTTGGCGCAGAAACGGGTGTAATGAGGTTGCTCGTCAAGGTATCACAGCTTCCGTACTTTATCTCGCCAAGCTTCCTTCCATTATATAGCAAGTCGGGCGGCGATATTGGCCTTTTAGGTTGGCAGCGTGGATAGCCGTGCCGCGATCGAGTCGCGTGCGCCCGTCAGTTCGACGAGGCGGGTACGCTCGCGTGCGACCACTTCCGGCTTCGCGCGGCTGACGAAACTCTCATTGCCCAACGTTTTTTCGATCTTTTCGATCTGCGCCGTCACATCGCCCAATTCCTTGCTCAGACGCTCACGTTCTGCCGCGAAATCGACCATGCCCGCTAGCGGCAAGTACAACGTCACGTCGCCGGACACGAGCACCGCCGATTGATCGGGTGCTATTGCGGCCACATTGATCGACTCGACGTTGCACAGTCGCCCGAAGACCGCCGCATGTTCGGCGATCAAAGTTGCGCCCGTGCCGACGGCCACCGCCGTAATCCGCTTCGCCGGATCGACCGAATATTCGGCGCGCACGTTGCGCACTTTCACCACGAGATCGCGGATCGTGTCCATCTTGGCTTCAGCGTCCGGGTTGATCCAGGTTGGATCGCTCGTCGGCCAGCGACTTACAATCAACTGCGCACGCTCGCCGGGTAGATACGACCAAATTTCCTCGGTCACGAATGGCATAAACGGGTGCAGCAGGCGCAGGCAGGTGTCGAGCGTATAGAGCAGCACTTCGCGGGTGCGTGTTTTGTACGCATCATCGTCGCCATACAGCGCGTTCTTGGCGATCTCGACGTACCAATCAGCGAACTCCGTCCACACGAAATCCTGGATTTGCCGCCCAGCTTCGCCATATTGATAAGTCTCGAACAGCCGCTCGACATTGGCGATCAACCCCGCCAGCCGACTGAGCAGCCATTGAGCGGGAATATCCAGCGTGCTCGGATTGGGTGTGATTGTCGTCGCCAAGTCGCCCAGGTTGCGCAGCACCACGCCACCCGCGATCTGCCACAACTTGTTGCCGAAATTGCGGCTGTATTCGACCTTTGCGTCGCTGATGTTCTGGTCGTTGCCCGGCGTCCCACCCGTGATCAGTGTGAAGCGCAGCGCATCCGTGCCATATTTGTTCATATAGCCGAGCGGGTTGATCACGTTGCCCTTGCTTTTACTCATCTTATTGCCGCGCTCATCACGGATCAGGCCATGCAGATACACCGTGTGGAATGGGATTTTGTCGGTGAACCACAGCCCCATCATGATCATGCGCGCCACCCAGAAAAACAGAATATCCGTCCCGGTTTCGAGCACTGCGGTTGGGTAGAAGCGCGCGAGATCGGCGGTTTGTTCCGGCCAGCCAAGCGTGCTGAACGGCCATAACCCGCTGCTGAACCATGTATCGAGCACATCTTCATCTTGCCAGATATTGCGGCTGCCGCAGGTCGCGCACTTGACGGGCGAGTCGCGCTGCACGGTGATGTGGCCGTTGTCGCAGTGAAAGGCCGGGATACGATGCCCCCACCACAATTGGCGACTGATGCACCAATCACGGATGTTTTCGAGCCAGTTGAAGTACACTTTCTCGAACCGCTCCGGCACGATCTTGATCCGCCCGTCGCGCACCGCCGCGATCGCTTTGGCAGCCAGCGGTTCCATTTTGACGAACCACTGCACGCTGATCAACGGCTCGACGATCTCGCCACCGCGCTGCGAGCGTGGCACAATGTGGATGAACTTTTCGGTCTTGATCGTAAGGCCGGCTGTTCCCATATCTGCCCACAACTTCTCACGCGCATCATAGCGATCGAGTCCGGCGTAGGGGCCGCCGTTTTCGTTGAGCGCCGCTTTTTTGTCCATCAGGTTGATCACGGCGAGATTGTGGCGTTGAGCGATCTCGTAGTCGTTAAAGTCATGGCCGGGCGTGATCTTCAACGCGCCCGTCCCAAACGCCCGATCGACATATTCGTCACCGATCACGGGAATCGGGCGCTGGGTCATCGGCACATAGGCCGTTTTGCCGATGAGGTGCTTGTAGCGCTCGTCTTCGGGATGAACGGCCACCGCTGTATCCGCCAGGATCGTCTCCGGGCGCGTCGTCGCCACCGGGATAAACTCGCCGCCTTCGACCGGATATTTGAAGAAGTAGAGCATCGCCTCTTCTTCGGAGCGCTCCACTTCCACATCGCTGACCGCCGTTTGCAGCCCCGGCGACCAGTTGATCAGGCGCGGCCCGCGATAGATCAGCCCTTGTTCCCAAAGCGTAATAAAGGCTTCGCGCACGGCTTTGGACAGCGACTCGTCAAGGGTAAAGCGCTTCCGATCCCAATCGACGCTCGCGCCCATCCGTCGCAGTTGATTCTCGATCTCGCCGCCATATTTGTCTTTCCATTGCCAAGTGCGGAACAGGAATTCCTCACGTCCGACGCTTTCCCGATCAGTGCCCTCATTGCGCAGCATCTTTTCGACCTGAAGCTGCGTGGCGATCCCAGCGTGATCGACGCCGGGAATCCACAGGGCCGCTTTGCCGCGCATCCGCTCGTAGCGGATCATCATGTCTTCGAGGCTGACGAACATGACGTGGCCGAGGTGCAGTTCGCCCGTCACATTCGGCGGCGGGATGGCGATTACGAATGGCTCGGCATCTGCGCTTGCCACTTCCGGCTTGAACTGGCCGCGCTTTTCCCACTCGGCATAAATGCGTGGCTCGGCTTCGGCAAAATCGAACGTCTTGGACATTTCGCGTGATAGTTCGGACATGTGCGTTTCCCTCTGAATAATTGACCTCACCCCCACCCCCTTGTTTTAAGGGTAGGTATTTTGATTTGAGTGGAAGAACTGCGGACGAGGCGGGCCTCGTCCGCCAATCTCAGCGATCAGCCTTTCGTCGCGGTGAACACCAATTCCCACTGCTGCTGACCCACTGTGATATCGGTGAAGCCCGTCGCGATCAGCAACGCTTCCAACTCCGCGCGGCGCAAGGCCCGATAGCGGACGGACTTTTTTTGCACGCGATAATCCTCACCAATGCCGCTGACCAAGAACTTGTTGAAGGTGACTATCACGGGCGGGCCGTCGTCCCAATCCCAAATGTCGAACAAGATATGCTGCTCGTTGGGATCGTCGTGGAACTGACTGGGCACGAAACGCGGGCGATCTTCGAGCAAAATATCGAAATCGCGGATGCCGACAATCAACGTCCCGCCCGGTTTGAGAAGCGCGTGAAAGTTGCGCAGCGCCAACGTGATCTCGCCGTCGGTCAATAAATGCGGCAGCGCATTGCCTTTGGTCAACACCGCATCGAACGTACTGTGTACGCGATTCGGCAGATCCAAAAATCCGGCGTGCAGATAGTGTAACTTCCCGGCGGGCGCGTAAACTGCCGCATTTTCACGGGCTTTGGCGAGCATCGTCTCGCTCAGATCGGCGGCAGTCACATCGAAGCCCAACCGCGCCAACGCGATCGCCTGCGTGCCGGGTCCGCACGACGCATCGAATACGGACCGCACATTACGCGCACCCAGCAAACGGCGCAGAGTCGCGCCCTCGCGGTCGAGTGTCGCTTCCCAGTTACGATAAAACAGATGATAGTGATCGGCTACCGCGTCGTAAAAGTCGTTGGTGTTGTTCATCTCGATCGCAGAATTACCTTGTCCGAATCGGAACATCATGCTTCTCCTCGTCATTACAATAAAAAACGCCTGTCGTCACAACAAGGACGAAAGGCGTCTGCTTCCGTGGTACCACCTTGATTCCCCGCGCGGACTGGCCGCAAGCGAGGCGCTCATTGCGCGCTAACGGGCGTACCCGGACACACTTCAATCCGATCGGCATTCAGCGCGATCAGGGTTCGGCGTGCCGACTCCAGAGCGACTTTCCGCGCGCTGATCGGGCGGGACTCTCAGCCACAGTTCCCGGCCTCTCTGAACGACAGGTGCGCGTACTACTCTCTTTCGCGGTCGTTGATGGGCTAGGATAGCACAGTCGGGCGGGCGCGTCAAGATTTATGTCGCATCATAGATAGGGTGATTGCATCGCATTTTCGCCAGTTAGCGAACGTGGCAGGCCGCGTCCGTCTGATTCGGCAAAATTAGACGCAATCGACTTGGTGGTCTGTTTGTGATTATGTGCCTTCCGCGCCCGCGTAACCTGGCTTGCCATCGAAGTTATAGAGATGTTCCGTCTTGATAAAGTCGAAGCCGCTCGCAACGAAGCGCTCCAGAAGCCCGATCACCTGACCGTGCGTGATGATCGTGCCGTTTTGCGTGGCGACAAAGCGCGAACGCCAATGATCGGTGCAGAACGTTTCCGGCATCCCATTCGGCCATACCTGCTGACCGCGATTGGTGAGCGCCTGCAAGGTCAGACCATCGCCATCGAGTTGCTTGAGCGCGGAACCGAGCTTTTCTGGATCGCGGTCGTCGCTGTAAAGGAACACATCGACGCCAACCAGGTCACGCTGGGCGGGGATGCGCTGCTTGACGGATGCGCCCGCCGGAACACCGCCACCCTGCGTATAGCTCACGGGCGAGAGCTTTTCCGGCAGTTGACCGAGTCGTGCGACAACGGCTTCCGCGAACTCTTTGGTGCCGACTTTTTGCGTGCTGACGCCTTCTTTGTACACATCATACGTGTGGATGCCATCTTCGAGGGTGCGCAGCCACGCATTATGGACGCGCTCCGCGATTTCCGGCTGGCCGATGTGGACGAGCATCATCACGCCGCCGAGCAGCAGTCCGCTCGGATTCGCCAGGTTTTGTCCTGCACGACGCGGTGCAGAGCCGTGAATCGCCTCGAACATGGCAGCGCTTTCGCCAATGTTGGCCGATCCCGCCAGCCCCACCGATCCAGCGATTTGTGCGGCCACGTCGGATAGAATGTCGCCGTATAGGTTTGGCAGCACGATCACATCGAAGGCCTCCGGCGAGTCGGCCATTTTTGCCGAACCAATATCTACGATCCAGTGCTCGTTCTGAATATCGGGATATTCGGTGGCGATCTCGTCGAAGACTTTGTGAAAGATTCCATCGGCCAGCTTCATGATGTTATCTTTGGTAAAGCAGGTAACTTTTTTGCGGTTGTTCTGACGGGCATACTCGAACGCATAGCGCACGATCTTTTCGCAGCCAGGGCGCGAGATCAGCTTGATGCCCTGGTACATCTCGTCGGTCTGGCGATATTCGATTCCCGCATATAAATCTTCTTCGTTCTCGCGGACGATGACCAGATTCATGTTGGGGTGCAGCGTATCGACGAAAGGTGCATAGGCAATACATGGGCGCACATTCGCGTACAGGCCGAACATCTTGCGTGTGGCGACGTTGATGCTTTTGAAGCCGCTGCCCTGCGGCGTGGTGATCGGCGCTTTGAAAAATACGCGCGTCCGCCGAATTGACTCGAAAGCACCCGGCTCGATACCCGTCAAATTGCCCGCGAGATACACTTGCTCGCCAACCTTGATCGTTTCGATATCGAGCGCCGCGCCCGCCGACTGAATGATATGCAGCGAGGCATTCATGATCTCCGGGCCAATGCCGTCGCCGTGCGCAACCGTAATGGGGATTTTAGCTGTCATCGTGGGGTTTTCTGTCCTCTGCCTAACTGCGTAGGCGGAGGGCATATCCAGCGATGCCGCACCTACGCGCCGTAAATTTGCGCGCGGACTATATCCAATTTGGCGGCAGATTACCAGAACCTTCCGAAATGGGAAGTCCGCAATTGGAATGTCCACCCAACCCCATTTATCTGGGCTGGCAAACACCGGACGCGCCGCCAACATACCTATTTAAGGAGTTACCCGTTGGGCGGCTCGGCCAATATCACACACCTTGCCGTTAATCGTCGCCCGTCTTATTACTCATCTGCAAGCCAAGTATCCCACTCGTGCCCCACGCATTCAATCAGCTCTGGCGAACGCTTTCAAATAGCGCGGATTGCTCACGCGCAGTTTTTCGACGACGGTCATTTGGGCGTGTGTCAGCGCTCTCTCAAAATCAGCGGGATCATCCCAATCGCCCGCGCGAATCTGAGCGCATAAAATTTTTGAGAGAGTGTATATCACGGCGTGCCATGTTTCACCTGATTGCGAACCTGCCGATTCGGTGGGCACCTTCAGAAGCTCCGTCAACCGCTCATATTCGCCGTAGATCGGCGCTTCACCCGCCGCCAATTCGCGTCCCACGACGGCCAGTACATTAGCCGCGATGAGTGCTCGAAACCGCAAGCGGGCATCGTCGGTTGCCGGGATGATTTCTTGTTCTAAAAATGCGGCGACCGCCTCGATCAATTCGCGGCTGTTCGGTCTATCTTGCATGACTCGCCTCCGTTCCGCGCAGCGCCGTTGCGATCAGCGACAGCGCCTCTAACTCGATCTCTGCGCATCGTCGTCCGAGGCTGGCAAATTCGAGGTTGGGCGCGTCGCCGCTCAGATGTCGATCCGCTTGGTTGAGCGTGCCTACCGCCCAATCGAGATTGCCCATCACTTCCCAATAAAACAGCCGTGCCACATCGATCGGTTCGCCACCATGCGCCACGTAGGCCGCCAAAAATGGCTCCGGTGCGCTGATTCCGCTGAAATGCAACTGATCGACGCCGAAGCGCCACTCACGCACCATGCCCCACGCGATGTCTTCCGCCGCCTCGCCGATGTGCGCGAACTCCCAGTCGAGCACACCCGCCAATCCTTCCGCTGTGACCATCATATTGCCGAGTCGATAGTCGCCATGTACCAGCACGCGCTTCTTCGGTGGCGGCGGCTCATTGTGACGCAGCCAGCGGATACATAACTCGATCGCCGGATGCGGCTCACCGATCCGATCCAAATCCGCTTCGAGCCGCGTGATATGCGCCTGTGCGGGTGTCAGCGACGAACTCGGCACGCTCGCGCGCAAGCCATGCGCCTCGATGTCGATTTGATGGATAGCAGCCAGTGCTGCGCCCATCTGCTCCGGCAAAATCGCGCGCGCCCCGGCGAACTCTGGCGCTTTGACGATGCGCCGCCCGATCGTTTCCCCATCCAACCGTGCCATCACGATCGTCGCGCTGCCCAGCACATCGGGTGCAAACCAATACGGACGGGGCGCAAGTACCCCCGACTTGTATGCCGCCCGTAAAACTTCAAACTCGGCGGCCAGATCGAGCGCCTCGGCGTAAATTTTGCCGCCCATCTGCCGCCGGGCCACCAGACGATAATCGCCGCGCCAAACGCCGTCCGCGATGTGCAGATCGAATCGCCAGATCGCTTGCGACGCGCCACCCGCCATCTGCGCAAGTCCGCTCACAGTGACGGCGCTGCTGGTTTCGTGGGCAAGCCACGTTTCCAGGGCGGATTGGAGTGCCACTTGCGCGATCTCGGCCATCGTCAACTGCCCGACTCGGCGCGACGATACACGCGGCGCGCGATGCTTTGGCGATGCACCTCCGAGGGGCCATCATAAATGCGGAATGGGCGACTTTCGCGGTACAGCATCGCCAGCGGAATATCTTCCGAGATGCCGAGCGCGCCGCACATTTGCAGCGATCGATCGATCACCCGATCGACCGTTTCGGCCACGAAGACTTTTGCCATGCTCGTCTCGTGCCGCGCCGACTCGCCCTGATCGAGCAGCCACGCCGCGTGCCAGATCATCAGTCGCGCCGCGTGCATTTCGATCTCCGAATCGGCGACCTGCCACTGAATCGCCTGATGCTCAGCCAGCCGCGCCCCGAATGACTCGCGCTTACGTGTGTAATCGATCGCATATTCGAGCGCCCGCCGCGCCGCGCCCAACCAGCGCATACAATGTGTCAGGCGACCGGGGCCGAGCCGCACCTGCGCATACTCGAAACCCTTGCCGACCGCGCCGAGCACCGCCTCATCGCTAACCACGCAGTCCTCGAAGGCGACTTCGCAGTGACCGCCCGGCGCCATCGTATCAAGCGTCGGCACTTGACGGACAATCCGAAAGCCAGGATTCTGCGCATCGACCAAAAACATCGTCGCGCCGTCGCCTGTGCGCGCCATCGCAATCGTGAACGCCGCACCGAGCGCTCCGGAGATAAACCACTTGCTGCCGTTGATCACCCATTGATCGCCGCGCCGCTCAGCCCGCGACAGCAGCAGCGACGGATCAGAGCCAGCGCCAGGTGCGGGTTCGGTCATGCTGAAACACGAGCGGGTTTTGCCTTCGGTCAGCGCGCGCAGGTAGCGATCTTTTTGGGCGGGCGTGCCGATTTTGTCGAGCAGGTGCATGTTGCCCTCGTCGGGCGCGGAACAGTTGAGCGCACCGGGACCCAGCAAGCTGCGGCCTGCCTCCTCGAACACGACGGCACATTCTCGCCAATTCAAACCGAGTCCGCCCCATTCGGCTTTCATGTGCGGCAAAAACAGACCCGCCGCCCGCGCTTCGGCCTGTAAATGGCCGCGCAAATCGGCCCAATCGGCGTGTTTGTCGCTCGCATGAGTCTGAACGTCGCGCTCCGCCGGGATCACGATGTCGTCGATGAACTGGCGTGTGCGCGCTTGCAACGCGACCAGTTCAGGCGATAGAGAAAAATCCATGTAAGTTTCGCTCCTGTTAAAAAGAGGGCGACCATGTGGGGTTCGCCCCTACAAGATTACGTTTCGGACGCTGTACGGATAGCCTGCCTGATTTTTCTAAGATACGCTTGGCAATGCTACCACCATAACCCTGTTCGCGTCAGGCGCTCCCATTTGATTCTGAAATGGTCAACAGGGCGTGAATACCCAAGAGTGATGGGTATATCCAGGCACCGATACGGGCGATTTCTTGCAAAACCGCCAACGTCAGGCCGGGTTCGACCTGTTCAAAATGCGCAGCCCATCCCGTGACGTTCGCTACGTAATCATAGAATGATAATACCCCCAACGACTCGAAGGCTTCCGCCATGTACCCCGCTTTCGCCAACGCCGATCCGATGTACTGCCGCGTCCACTTGCTAAGCTCCTGGCCATGCATTTCGGCGCGCATCGTATCGAGCTTTCCAGCACACGCTAAAGCGATAGTTTTCCATGACTGGGTATTATATTGCCCACTTTCATCGAGCGTGGCGCGCAGCCTCCGAACGGTTTCTACGTCGCCCGCTTCTGCCAATTGCTTGAGCGCATCGGATTGCACGATAGAGCGCTGTTGCAAATCGACCTTTTCGTTGATAATTTTCCACCCTTCATCGATCCGCCCCACTTGGATCAGTGCCAGAGCCAGAGACCCCGTTAACGCGCGGTTTGTGGCTTCGGTGAAAAGTGCATCGGCGCGTGGATCGCCGATTTTGTGCATGACCACCGCCAACTTAGCCAATTGATTAACGTACCGGTTGTTCGCCGACTTGTCGAAGGTTTCGTTTTCGCCGATCTCGCTCCGTATCGCTTGTGCGATGTTCAGCACCTCATCAATGATGGGCTTGTAGATGTCCGCACTGAAACCGCAATCGAACATCGCCTCGATGATGGTGCGCAAGTTCGATGCCACATTGTGACGATAACCCGCCAGTCGCGCTCCACTGAGTGCGCGATCAAACCAGTTGGCGGCGCGTGGATCATGCCGTCGGCTTAAAGTTTGGGCGATTCTGCAACAATCATCCACCTGATATTCAGGCTTGCCGCCTTGAACGAGCTTATCCAACAGAGCAACCTGCCCAACGGTCGCTAGTGCCTCGGCAAAACGGTCTTGACCTGCTTTTTTCCGTGACTGTGCAGCGATCGTATTTTCGAGCGTTTGCGCGTAGAGATCGGGCGCACGCGGATCACCGATCAACGCCAGCGCCCAGGCGATGCCCCTTAAGGCCGCTTCCTTATTCTCCTTATTCTCCTTGATTTGTTCCTGTGCATAACGTCCTGCGTCAGTTGGAAGATTCTCCTCCTCCGAGGGGGCATCGTTTTGTATGGCGGCGAGTATTTCATCCGCTACATTCGTGATGAGTGTCTTATCTGCTGAAGGCAGATACTGGGTGATGAGTCGCCATACTCTGAACCGCCTCCTTTTTGAGCGGATGGCTCGCGCCGCCTGTAGCGCCGGGTCAAGAAACCCCGCGCGCAAATAGGTCCACGCGATCGACCCAAATTTATCTGTCCCTTGCTCATCGGAACACAATGCCAGCGCCATGATTTCGGCGAATAACGCATCGGCTCGGCTGTCCGCTGTGCGAGCCAACCGGACGCCCAGTATCGCCAAATAGTCAACCTGATTAGATAGGGACTCTTGACTGCGCGCGAAAGGAAGCGCTTCGTCGGTTCCCATGAACCCACTCGCAATCTGCGACTCGGTGATGCGCTTGAGTACTAGCTTGATCAATGCTTCGGTTTGTTGATCCTCTGGTACACCCTGAATGGGGATGCTGTAGAAAGCTTCAATATCGGTGATATGTTGGGCGGCGTCGCGTGCTTCCGCGAAAACCTGCGCCGCGCGCGGATCGGCAATCGAAGTCAACACACCAGCGATGTCACGCAGATCAAGCGCTCGCCCCTGGTTGCGAGGTTTTTTCCGTGCCAGCAAGAGGGCGTCGTCGATCAGGTTACGCGCCTGCTGCGGATGGGTGTGTTGTATTCGATCCGCAATTCGGACAAGCATGTCCTGACGCAACCAGTCCTCGATGATCGCATATGTCGCAGCGATCCCTTCCGCCAAAAGCGCCTCATCGGGGATCGTGTCCTGTGTGGCAATTCGGATCAACATGGCAGCGCGATCTTCTGCGGAAGACGCACGAACGACACTTAAAATCTCATCGACCAAATTTCTTGGGGGCGGTACGCTGACGATCTTGCCCCATGCGTAGTAAATCGCCCAAAGGAACTCATCCCATTGCTCAGGATCAATGATCGATCGCGCCGTGTCCAGCGCTTCCTGTTCATGCCCAGAACGAATCAACGTCAGGGCGGACTGCATTAGCCTGCCCGTGTACATATACGCACATTCGTTGACAACCTGGCGTGCTGTCCACAAGCGCACCAAACTTAACACCTGGGCTGGCGTTAGCGGGTCGTGGAATGTATGCAGCGCGTCCGTCAACTGCGCGACATACGCCATATAGCGGTCGGGAGTGATTCCCGTGTTCAGAAAGTCAAAGGATTCGGTGAGATGCGCAAATGGGTCAGCGCCGTTGACGCTGTTGGAATGGGAGAAGTTCACACCGTCGGGCGTGAAGCCTGTAGGGTTGGAAGACATGAGAAGACTGAACAGGAATGTTCAGCAGTTGAGAGAAAAATCAGGTCGCACCAAGAATTATACCGATTAGCCTCAATGAGGGCAACAAATCCCTAACACGAAAAAAACAGGGCGATGATTCACGCTTCGATTTCTTCGGGCGCGTCGCTCGCCAAAATCGTCCGTGCCAACGTCAATGCCCCATCCACCGTCTCGACCTCGCCGATGGCCTGCGCCTCACTGATCGCACGCAGCAGCCGCCCGACGATCGGTCCCGGCTTGAGCGCCAGCGCGTCGATCAGGTCTTTGCCGTTGATCAGTGTCGGCGGTGCGACGATCTTTGCGTATTCGTTCAGATAGCCATCGAGCAGCTTATCGACAATGGCGAGAAACGCCAGCCATTTTTGCAACGTCAGCGTCACGCCATAGATGCCGACATAATCGGCCTGCGTCAGGATGCACACATCGAGACCCGCCGCGCCCGCCGCCGTCCAGAAGCGATGGTTGGCACGGCGCGTGACCGTCCCCGCCGTTGAGAGGTGCATTGGACGCATGTGCCCCCGGACGACCATCGTCAGCCGCTCCACTTCGTCGTTGCTCAAGCGCAGCGCGATCGCCCGCTCGTGCGCCATTTTTGCGCCGATGATTTCATGCTGATAAAAGTGGATGTGTCCGGCCTCATCGACAGTGCGCGTCGCGGGTTTGCCGCAATCGTGAAGCAGCGCGCCCAGCATCAGTAGCGCTCGACTGCTGCGCCCGCCCGCCCAGGTCTCCGCCAGATGGGCTTGCAGCCGCGCTCGGAAGCGATCCAACTGGAATACGATCATCGCGTAAGTGCCATCGGCGGCGGTCGAATCGGTGCGCCCCGGACTGATCACCGAGAGCACCCGATCGAGCGCCTCGACCACTTTGAGTGTGTGCTCCCACACATCGAAGACGTGCGGCGCGCTCTGGGTGACGCCGTGCATCGCCGTCACTTCGGGGATGATCTGTGCCAGCAGGCCGAGCGTATCCAGGCCGCGCAGAGCAGCCGCCGGATGCGGGCCATCGAGCGTTTTGATCAGTTCGTCGCGGATGCGCTCCGGCGAGATGCTCGCTAGGTTCGCGGCGCGCACATCCTCGCGGGTATTCGGTTCGATCAGCAACTTGAGCGCGACGCTTTGCCGCACAGCGCGCAGCGCCCGGATCGGATCATCCGCGATCGAGTCGGGCGTGCAGCGTCGCAGCCGTCTTTGGTGCAGATCAGCCAGTCCGCCGAGCGGATCGATCACCGCGCCGAGGTCGGAATCGAGCGCAATCGCCAGCGCATTCACGGTGAAATCTCGTCCTGCCAAATCATCAGCGAGCGTCGCACC
>JBBRMW010000080.1:0-20935 GCA_038230635.1 Aggregatilineales bacterium
ACCGTCGTGCGCTTCCCTTCAAGGCGTGTGCGGTTTCGATATACACTTGTTTCGTTTCGTCAGTTAAGGTCATGTGATGCTCCTTCCCTATACTTTACTCCTTTTGGGCGGCATGGGCGATACTTTTCTCTGCAATGGCCTTAACAGTTTCTCAGTTTTTTCAAAAGGCTATTATGAGAAACTACGCCAGCAACCAGCGGCAGAAGCCCCACCCGGATTTATCGCTGGGCGGGGTTTTCGCGGCACACTTATTGGGATTTGTACTATTCAAAAGAAGGTTATTCGACTGACGAAGGCCCTTGCACCCCGTGAAACAACCATAGGGGCAACGCGCGCGACTGGTTGACTCCCCTTTCTGAGATTACGGCGAAAGGACGAGCGCCAACCCCCAGGCTTCACCGTTCAGCAATCAATAGGATTTGGCAATCTCGCTCGGGCTTCCCAACAGGGCAATTGCATCTAAAATCGTGGAAACAGACGGACGACGGCTTGCCGCGTCCGTTATGTATCCATTGTCGAGCGGCCCGGCGCTTTTCTGCATCTCATTGCTTTGCCCCGACTCCCGCTTAAAATAGATGCAATCCGCTTTGCGCACGTATCGAAAGGCCGCCCCACATGTCGAATCCCAGCATCAATGCGCCGTCGCCCGATCCACTGCTCGTTTGGCGCGACGAGTTTCCGATCCTCAGCACCACCAATTACATGGTCAGCAATTCGCTGGGCGCAATGCCGCGCGCCGTCTATGATCGGCTGCACGCCTACGCCGATTTCTGGGCGACGCGCGGTGTGCGGGCGTGGGGCGAGGGCTGGTGGGATATGAACGTTGCCGTCGGCGACAAAGTGGCTCCGATCATCGGCGCACCGCCGAATACCATTTCGATGCACCAAAACCTCTCGATCGCGCAGGCGATTCTGCTCAGCGCGTTCGATTTCAATGGCACGCGCAACAAGGTCGTGATCGAAGGTGGAATCTTCCCGTCGGTCTATTATGTCATCCGCGAAATGCTGCCGCCGAACGTCGAACTCTGCACCGCGCCGGGCTACGATGGCCTGAAGGTCGATGTCGGCGCGATCATTGATGCCATCGACGAGCGGACTTTGCTCGTGCCGATCAGCCACGTATTATTTCGCAGTGCCTATATTTTGGATGTGGCCGCCATCATCGAAAAAGCGCACCAAGTCGGCGCGATCGTTATCCTGGATGGCTATCACAGTTCGGGCATCGTCCCAGTTGATGTGACCGCCTTGAACGTTGATTTTTATCTGGGCGGCGTTTTGAAATGGATGTGCGGCGGACCCGGCGGCGTTTTTATGTATGCGCGCCCCGATTATTTGAAAACGCTGAAGCCGAAACTGACGGGTTGGATGGCGCACAAGCGGCCATTCGCCTTCGAGACGGACGCGATCGATTACCGCGACGATGCGTTCCGCTTCCTGAATGGCACCGCCGCCGTGCCGACGTTGTATGCCAACGAACCGGGCATCGAGATCATCGCACAAGTCGGCGTCGAGAATATCCGGCGCAAATCGCTGCGGCAGACGGCGCTGATCATCGAACTGGCCGAGGCCGCTGGCTACGCGATCAATTCGCCGCGCGAACCCGATCGACGGGGTGGCACGGTCACGCTGAATCCTGCGCACGCTTACGAAGTTTCGCGCGAATTGATCGAGCGCAACATCGTCGTGGATTATCGGGCGGGCGCAGGCATTCGTGTGTCACCACACTTCTACAACAGCGACGAGGAAGTGCGGGCAGCAATCGCGGCCATTGGTGAGATTTTGGCTGATGGGAGTTGGGAAAAGCACGCGGCGGCGCGCTCGTTCGTGACCTGATTGCGAATCTCATGGTAAAACCAGATAAAGTTCGCGCATTCACCTCACCCCCCAACCCCCTCTCCGTCACCACAGCGAGGGGGCGTCAAGCCGCACGACACCCCTCTCCGTGAGGACGGAGAGGGGCCGGGGGTGAGGTTCTTCAATGCGTGGTGTTTAATTGGTTTCACCATCAGTTGGGCAGCGCGAGTCGCAGCCATTCCGCGCTGGCAGGTTGACCCGCTTGTGAAACGGGCAGCCGCGCCGCATCCGCGCACGGCAGATTTTGCGGTTTGGCACACTGCGCCAGCGCGATTTCGACATGGTACGCGCCATCGGTCGGGATTCGATCGAAGCGCAGGACATCACGTACCGTGTCATTGGGCAGCCATTGAGTCGTCGGAATGCCGCCCGGCTGCCATTCCTGAAAATTTGCGGCGGCACGACCATCGGATTCGCGGACGAGTCGCGCCTCCAACTGATAATTGAGCGGCGGCGCGCCTTCTGCCTTCCAAAACACTTCAATCTCGCCGGATGGAGCAACCTGATAACGCATCAGTGCGATGTGCGCTTCGGGTATACGCCCCAGCGGTACGGCGGACGGATCGATCGGCGCACTTGCAACCATAAGGTGCAAAGCAACGCCGCCGACCAGACAAATACCGAGCATCATGATGAGTGGCGCGATGGATGGTCGTGTCAGTGTCGTGAGCGGCGCGAAACTGAACGACCCTGAATCCGAGGGCGGCGTGTCCCGCAGACCGCGCACCCGCCACAATATCAACAAGAAGCCGCACACGGGCAGCAGCCAACTCATGGTGCGCAAATCGGTGCTATCGAAACTGATGCTCACTTGACGCGCGCTCGGAATCAGCCCAATCGAGACGAGTCCTTGTACGTCCGGCTCGGCGCTGAAAAGCGTGCCATCGACAGTGATGGACCAGCCCGGAAATGCCAGTCGATCGAACGATACGCGCAAGGCCGCATTCACGTTCACAGCGAAATGGGTGACGAGTGGCGATCGATCGAGGATATGTGCCATATTCGGGAGCGCGATCGGAGCGTGGTTGAGTATGCTCTCCTCGGCGCTCGTATTCGGTCTGTGCGCGGTAGTGGGCCATAGAAGTCCGGTGCGTAGTGATCCGATGGCATGAAGCGCGGTTTCGTCAGGCGGACTCAGCGCCGCATCCAGACGCGCATCAGCTTTCCAGCCGATGCTGGCGAGGGCGGGCAAAACCGTCAGCAGGACGGGTACACAGAGTGCGGTCAGTGCCCATGATTGCGGACGAACGGCAATTCCTTCGAGCCAGCGTGCCGACTGCGCCGCGATGATCGACAGGCAAGGTAGAGCCAATCCGATCACCCAATAGAACGGTAGAAGCGGCTGCCAGCCATCCGTCAAAGTGAGCGGCAGTTCCGGCGCAAGTGCCGCCATGATCAATGCGCCGCCGCCCAATACCAGAAAGGCGATCAACTCCGGGGCGATGCGGTCGTGCCGTCCGCGCCAGTACACGGCCAGCGTACCCAACGCAGCCACACTCAAAAATCCGATCCCCAAGCCGCGATCGATCGGCGCGTTCAGCACGTTCGGATCAACGAAGGGTGGAACCGCAAGTTGCTCGGCAGGAGTGATCACCCCGGCGCGCGCATCAGTGGCGAGCGGCAGCCACGTTACAGCGCCCCGCTCAGCCAACGCGGGCAGCCAGAAAAAAGCCGTCAGCAGCGCCGCAATTCCCACAACCCACAAAGCCAACGTCCGCTTCGGGGAAACGAGGACGAAGACGCCGATAATCGGTGCGCCGAGCAGCGTCAGCCGCGTATCCGCCAGACTCCAGGCCGCGATCGTGAAAGCCGCGATCGTAAAAACGCCGCGCGTGGGCGTGCGCCCGATCCGATCGAGCGACCAGCACGCCCAGGGCAGCAGCGCGAGGCTGAGCGCGCTCGCCAAATCGCCTGTCTGATAGGGCAGCACGAACGCAATCGGCGGGCTGCACAGATAAGCCAGCGCGCCGATCAACGCCGCCGATGTGCCATAGCGCCCGCGCAGAAAGTAGTACATCCCGATTCCGGCGCTCACGATCGAGAAACCGAGCAGAATTTTGATGCTGTCGATCGGATTGGCGTCCGTCACCAGTTGATGGATGCCGCTCAACAGGTGCGGGATCGGCGCCAGATAATTGAACAGCGGTGAGCCGAGGCCGAAATTGAAATCGGCAGCCCAGCGGGTGTAGAGCGTACCTGCCCGCAGCGCCTCCGCCACTTCGACCGAGCGGGCGGCGAACAGCGGCGCGTCGGTATGGCGCGCGATACCCGGCCACGCGACGAAGCCCCAGGCCGCCAGCAAACCGATGACGCACACGATGATCAGCGCCCAATCGATCGTGCGACGACGCGGGCGCATCCAACGCGGCACGTCATCGGGCAGCACGAGAGCACGCGCGTCAGGGTCGGATCGAAACGTTAGCACAAGCGGCCTTCACATGTTGGCTTCACACACTGCCATCCGCATCCAGCCCGGCCTTCATGTGATGCCACGCTTGGCGCGCCTCATAGACCGAGCCTTCGTCCTCGATCGTGGTGATGTCGCCGGGGTCTTTATCGAGCGTGACCGCCTTCAGCACTCGCCGCATGATCTTTCCGCTGCGGGTCTTGGGCAGCACATTGACAAAGTTCAGATCGCTGATCACGGCGATGGCGCCTAATTCATGGCGCACCGTTTCGAGCAGTTCGGCGCGTAGCTGATCCGTTTGCTCGACACCGTTTTTGAGCACGACAAAAGCCGAGATCACTTCACCGCGCACCACATCGGGACGACCCGTCACGCCCGCCTCGGCCACCGAAGGATGTACCAGAAACGCCGTCTCGACTTCGATGGTACCCAGCCGATGTCCGGCCACTTTGATGATCTCATCGGCACGCCCTGCGAACCACACATAGCCATCGTCGTCGAACTGCGCTGAGTCGCCCGTGTAATAGACGTTGGGCAGCCGCTCCCAATACTCTTTGCCATAGCGTTCCGGCTCGCCCCACAGCGACGCGATCATGCCGGGGAATGGGCGCTTGAAGACCATGATGCCCTTCTCGTTGGGCGCACAAGGTTTCCCTTCGGCGTCCACGACGGCGGCTTGAATCCCCGGCAGCGGAATCGCCGAAGACCCGGCTTTGATCGGCAGCAGACTCAGCCCATACGGATTTCCGAAAACCGGCCCGCCCGTTTCGGTCTGCCACATGTGATCGATGACTGGAATCTGATCATCGAAAACGCGCTTTTGCAGCCATTCCCAGGCCGGCGCATTGAGCACTTCGCCCGCGCTGAATACCCGCTCCAACGAGCGATGGTTGACGCTGCGCAGCGGCTCATCACCATAGCGCATCAGCATCCGTACAGCGGTCGGCGACGTGAAAATGCCCGTCACGCGGAACGTTTCGACGGCGCTCCGCCAGTTCGCCTCCGCGTGCGGATAATCGAGCGCACCCTCAAAGGCCAGCGTCGTGCAGCCGATGATCAGCGGCGCATAGGCGATGTAGCTGTGGCCGACCGCCCAGCCAATATCGGAGGTTGACCACCACACATCGGTTGGTTTCAGGCCAAACACCGAGTGCGCCATCCGTACGATATGAACCTGATAGCCGCCGTGTGTGTGGACAGCCAGCTTGGGGCGCGCGGTCGTGCCAGACGTCGCCAGGATGAAGGCGGGTTCGTTCGACTCCATCCGCTCATAGCCCGTATTTTGACCCGCCCCACGCGCCAAAAATTCAGGCCAGGACAGATCGCGCCCGGCGGTCATTGGTGGCTTCGAGTTCGTCCGATCGAGCACGATCACATGCTCCACCAGATTCTCACCGTGGGTCAGCGACTCATCGATGATCGGTTTCAGCGCGAGGTTTTTGCCCTTGCGGTAGGTAACATCAGTCGTGAAGATCAGCCGCGAGCCGCTCGCACTCACCCGATCGGCCAGCGCCTTCGCCCCGAAGCCAGCGAACGTGACGGAGTGAATCGCGCCGATGCGCACCGTCGCCAGCATCAGGATGATCGCTTCCGGGCAAGTCGGCATATAAATCGTGAGCCGATCGCCGCGCCCGATGCCCATCCCACGCAAGGCCGCCGCCGTCCGCTCGACCTCATGGAGCAGTTGCGCATAGCTGAACAAACGTTGTTCGCCGCGTTCGTTGAGGTAGATCAGCGCGGTGTGGCCGCCCCACCCGCGTTCGACGTGATAATCGAGCGCGTTGTAAGCAAGGTTGGTCTGGCCGCCAATAAACCAGCGAAAAGTCGGATAATTCCACTCGAAGACCTGATCCCAGTGGCGAAACCAGTGAATCTCCTCGGCGGCACGTTCCCAGAAGGCATCGGGATCGCGCAGTCCCTCGTCGATCTGGCGCTGAACGATCGGGTTAATCAGGTTCATTGAAAACTACTCCTTCTAAAAATCTTTATCTCACACGGGTTTCGGTTGATCAATGGTTATTGGAGAGATGGGTGACCACATTGGGTCACAGGCGTAAAGCTAAGAAACGGCTGCCGTCGCTGTCGGGTTTTGTGACATCTAACCAGCGGACGAGGCAGGCCTCGTTCATCTCACAATGACGACGCCTCCCGCACCTAGCACCGTCTCCCCTTAGCTTCACGCCTATGACCACATTGGGTCGCCCGATTTTGCAAATTATTTTTTCGCCAGCGCAACCAATGCCACCTGATGCTGCGGGATGCCGTCGGCGAGGCGCATGGCACGGAGTCGCTCGAACATTTCGGATGTTATAGTGGGCAGCAAGTCAGGAGGGAGCACCTCTAACCACGTCCGCGCACCATGGGACCATTGTACATCCAGCCACTCTTGCTCGGTCGCATAATAGAAATCGCGCGCCACCTCCGTCACCGATACATGGGTGAAGCCCTCGTCCGAGAGAACCGCTTGCAGTCCAGCGGGCTTATCCCAGGCGGGGCCTGGTGCGTTCTGCTGCATCTGACGCATTTGTTCGCGCACTCCCGGAGGCGCATATTTGCCGATGACTTCGCGCTGCCAATCGTAGCGATTATCCCCCGCACCCCAGGTGCTCACCGCAAGCCGCCCGCCGGGATTCAGGACGCGCCGAAAACCTGCCAATGCCTTTGCATAGTCAGGGAAGAAAAAGACCGCGAAGCCGCATAATACGACATCGAAGGTGGCCTCTGGAAAGTTCAGATTTTCCGCGTCCATCACCTGCGCCTCGGCCTGAGTCAATCCACGTTCTGCAATGATTGCTGATGTGCGTGCGATCATATCCGGGGCGAGATCAATTCCGGAGACGTGTCCTGTCGCGCCGACTTTTTCAGCCGCAGCCATCAGTACCGCGCCGCGCCCGGTCGCCACATCGAGGACACGTTCGCCCGGCGTCAATTGCGCCGACTCAACCAACTGTTGCGCAAAATAGGTAAAAAAGCGCGGCCCCACCGAATCATAGGTGGCCGCCGCCCGATCGAAAATACCGACCATGTGTTGTTTACGCCCGCCGTCGTCCATGTTGACGCCTGCCTCCTATGTGATTATCGCTAAAAAATGACCGCGATTATGAAACATCTAATTCTACAACCGAAATGATACAGCGATAGCCGCAGTTGGTATGGGCTGGCTTCCCCCTCTCCGTGAGGACGGAGAGGGGGACTGAGGGGGTGAGGTTCATTGGTGTTAATGTAGCACACTTAACACAAGAGATGCTTCGGTAAGTTGTACACCTCCTCGTCTATTCACCAAAACAACCAAAACTTTGTGGGCAATTGTCACAAAAAGTACCCGCAAATCTGGTTCACTCTGCATAACGTTGTGCGCGTCGCTCTGCGCTACGATGGTAGCATCCAACACCTTGTGTCCGTTTGCGGCTGATTCGATAGACGAAATGCCGTGTTTACTGGAGGAATCCAACCGATGACTCGTTCTATTCCCCCGGAGGAGCTTCAGCGCCCCTGGCTTGAAGAACACGACTCCTGCGCCCTGATCGCTAATATCCGTAAGCAAGGGCGCGCCAGTCACGGCAATGTCAAGCGCACGATCGAGGCGCTGAGCCGGATGGGCCACCGCACTGGCGAAGTATCGGGCGAGGGCGATGGCTGCGGCCTGCTCACCGATATTCCGCGTGCAATCTGGGCGCGCACATTGCGCGAGTCTGGTCACAGCGGCGATCTCGTGGACGATCCGCACTTCTTCGTGATGCACCTGATGATCCCGCCTGCCGACGCGGCCAGTCTGACGCATCAGATCGAATCGCTGGCCGAACTGAGCGTGCTGCAAGTGCTGATCAGTCAGCCGGGGCGCGTCCGTTCGGAGATGCTCGGCCCATTGGCGCGCGCACAGGAGCCGCTCTTTTGGTTGATCGCGGGCTGCGTGCCGGGACGCGATGTGCGTGATGCCAATGCACGCCTGTTCGAGTTTCAAATGCAGCTTGAACGCGAGTGTCCAGTACATGTGGTTTCGTGCAGCACCCACAGCGTCGTATACAAGGTGCGCGGCCACGCCGACACCCTGTACAAGTATTACCCCGACTTGCGCGACCCCGAATTCATGTCCGCCATCACGATCGGCCACTCCCGTTATAGCACGAATACCGAAACCGCTTTCGAGCGCGTACAACCATTTTCGCTGCTCGGACACAACGGCGAGATCAACACGATCGCGCGGTTGCGTCAAGAGGCGCGGATGCTGGGCGCGCAGCTTGTGACCAGCGGCTCGGATTCGCAGGATATGAATCGCGCGCTCGAAACGCTGATCCACCGTTACGGCTTCACGCTGATGGAAGCGATGGAGATCATGTTCCCGCCCGTGCCGCACGAAGCCGAAGCGCTGGCCGCCGATGTCGAGCCGCTCTATCGGCGCTATCGGATGGGCTGGGGGCCGTTCGCACAGGGGCCTGCCGGATTGGTCACGCGTTTTGGCGATGAATGCGTCTTCAGCGTCGACGCGCTCGGCTTGCGTCCGTTGTGGACGGGCGAAACCGAAAAAGACCACTACTTCTCGTCGGAGCAAGGCGTCGTGCCGCTCGAATTCAATCTGCGCGATCCGCGTCCGCTCGGCCCCGGCGAAAAAGTCGCGCTGACGGTGCATCGCAATTCGACAGTGCGTGTGCTCAGCGATCGGGAAATTCGCACGGAAGTGATGCGGCGTGCGCGCGCCTTCAAGCCCGTCGTCGGCCACACCGAGATGGATACCCCGCGCTGGATTGCACCGGAAGCGCCGGGCAACCTCGATACATGGCGCGCCGCGACGGGCTGGTATCGCAATGACCGCGACATCGCCGGCGATATGGCCGATGCGGGCGCGGACCCGATCGGCTCGCTGGGTTATGATGGGCCGTTGGCGATTTTGGCGAGCGATGGTGTGCGCAACCTCGCTGAGTTCTTCAAAGAGGCGGTCGCGGTCGTGACGAACCCTGCTATTGACCGTGAGCGCGAATCCGAGCATTTCAGTACTGAGGCGATCGTTGGGCCGCGCCCCTCGCTGCACCAAAACGATCCCGACAGCTTCATGCCGCCGATCGCGCTGCGGCTGCCTGTGCTCCTGGGCGGTCAGTTCGCGGGCGATCCGCTGCTCGACCTGGGCGATTATGCGAAGGCTGCCGATATGGCCGGAACGCGCCTGCTCGAAGATATGATCGCAACTTTTGGCAACAAAACAATTCGGCTGAGTGCGGCGATCGCACCGGGCGAAACGGTGCAGAGCGCGATCGAACGGCTCAGCGAGAACGCGATCGATGCGGTCGCGCATGGGATGCGGCTGATCATCCTCGACGATGCCGAAGCCTTCACCCAGGGCGATGGCGGTGCTTATGGCTGGCTCGATCACCACTTGGCGCTGGCTGCCGTCGACCGGGCGCTGCGGCTCGAATTCGATGATCACGGGCTGAACTTTCGCCGGAAGTGCGGCGTAATCCTGCGGGCGGCGGGCATTCGTAACTTGCACGATCTGATTCTGGCGGTCAGCCTCGGCGCGGATGCGATTAATCCGTATCTGCTGATCGAGACGGCGGTCGGGCGCGCTGGCACTTCCGAGGATCGGGCGGGGCGCATCGTCAAATTGATGAGCGCGCTCGAAAAGGGCTTGCAAAAAGTCACCTCGACGATGGGTGTCCACGAACTGCGCGGCTATGGCAAGAGCTTCGGCGCGATCGGCCTGACCCACGAATTGGCTGACGTGATCGGCACGGTCAACTATGCGGGCGGCGTCGAACGCGGCTTCGGCTGGGAGGCGCTCCGCACGGAATCGGCGACGCGCGGTGCGATGTTCGGGACGAACGGCGTGCGGCTGCCCAAAGAGACGCGCATCTACCCACACATCTACAAGATGGCCGGGCAGGTCGCCAGCGGCGAAGTCGATTACACCGGGATCATGGAACGCCTGAACGAGATCGAGCGCACCACGCCCGTCGCGCTGCGCCATACGCTCGATTTCCGCGCCGATCCGAGCAGCCAGGTCAACCCAGATGATGTCGATTTGGGCGTGGGAAACCACCGGCTGCCATTCATCATTTCGTCGATGTCGTTCGGCTCGCAGGGCGAGATCGCGTTCCGCGCCTATGCGGAAGCGGCGTATCGGCTCGATATGTACAGCTTGAACGGCGAGGGCGGCGAGATCAAGGATATGCTCGGCAAGTATCCGCACCATCGCGGCCAGCAGATCGCGTCGGGGCGTTTCGGCGTCAACACGGAACTGCTCAATTCGTCGTATTTGTTGGAGATCAAGATCGGACAGGGTGCGAAGCCCGGCGAAGGCGGCCACCTGCCCGGCAAAAAAGTGTCCGAAAAGGTCGCGGCAGCGCGCAACGCCTCCAAAGGCGTCGATCTAATTTCGCCCAGCAACAACCACGATATCTACTCGATCGAAGACTTGGCGCAGTTCATCGAAGAACTCAAAACTAGTAATCCGCGCGTCAAGGTCGCCGTCAAGCTGCCCGTTGTGCCCGGTATCGGTGTGATCGCGGTGGGCGTCGCCAAAGCCAACGCCGACATCATCAATATCACGGGCTACGACGGCGGCACGGGCGCGGCGCGTCAGCACTCGCTCAAATATGTCGGCCTGCCCGCCGAAATTGGGGTTGTCGAGGCACACCGCGCGCTGCTGCAATCTGGTCTGCGCGATCGGGTCGAAATCTGGTGCGATGGTGGTATGAAGGGCGGCGCAGATGTCGTCAAAATGATCATGCTCGGCGCGAATCGTGTCGGCTTCGGCACGATGTCGATGGTGGCGATCGGCTGTACGATCTGCCGCAAGTGTCAGACTGATACCTGTCACGTCGGCATCGCCACGCAGATCGAGTCGGTGGAGCAGGCGATTGCGCATGGCATCAAAGCCTTCGAGCCGCAAATCTTCGAGGAAGCCGTCGAGCAGCTCGAAAACCTGTACAACGCGATCGGCCAGCAAACGCGCGACATCGTGGCGCAGCTTGGCTATACGCGCCTGCAAGATTTGGTCGGGCGCGCCGATTTGCTCGAACAGACGCGCCTATGCGAGCAGTTCGACATGGGCAGTTTGCTCGGAGTCGCGCCGCGTCCAGAGCGTCACGCCTATCAGAAGACGGTCGGGCGCGCCATTCGCCGTCCACGTAACCACCTCACCGAGATGATCAGCAACCTCGTCATGGCTGCGATCGACGCCGACGAAGATGTGATCACCTACGAAGACGACAACGCCAACAGCATGGATCGCGCATTGGCGACGCATCTGGTCGGCGCGCTGACTCGCCACTACGGGTTCGCCAATGGTAACGCGCTCGGTGCGGCGGGCAGCTCGTTCCGGCGCAACCAGCCGCACCCGCGCACCATCAAGCTGAACTTCAACAACAGTACGATCCCTGGTAACGGTTTGGCGGCTTTCCACGGCGGCGACGTGAATATCGTGGTCGAGGGCGGCGCGCAAGATGGCCTCGGCAAATGCGCGATCGGTGGCCGCGTGATCATCCTGCGCGGGATGAATCATAAAGGCGTCCGCGTCGGAGGCAGCGTCGGCAAGAGCTTCGCCTATGGCGCGCAAAAGGGCTTGTTCATCGTCCAGGGCAGCGCCGACTCACGGGCGGGCGTGCGGCTGTCGGGCGCTGATCTGGTGATCGGCGGCGAGATCGAGGAAAAACTCAACGATGAGGCGGGTTTCTTGGCGTCGCGTGCCAACCTGAAGGGCTTCGCGTTCGAGTATATGACGGCGGGCCGCGCGGTCGTACTTGGCGATCCGGGCCCCTGGATTTGCAGCGGCATGACGGGCGGCGTCGTGTATCTGCGGCTGCAACCGGAAAAAGGCTTCGACGAGACGGCCATCCGGCGGCGCTTGGCAAAAGGCGCGACGGTCAAGATCGTGGCCGTTGGCCCGAACGATGAGCGCAACTTGAACGAATTGCTGTGCGCCTACTATGACGCGCTGCTCGACGCCAACCAGCACGACGAGGCCGCCGACATCCTGGCGATCCTGGAGCGCTGGCAGCAAGAATTTGTCAAAGTGATCCCCGCTAATCAGCAGGTCGATCAGGCCATCGCCACGGAGTAGCGCTTCTCTTCGGCACCTGTCATTGATAGGGGGAGCCAATCAAAATGTTTTTCCGTAGGGCGGACACACCGATCCGCCCTGCTTATGCGACGCTTCAATCCTCTGTTTGGGATTTTTTTACATGGCCTATCCTACACTGAAAGCGCCCAATTGACCGAACCAACCGACGGCCTTCTATTAGGTTAGGATTGATCACGCCATATGACCTCATCCACGACAAAAGTACCTTTCTATATGCCGCTGGTGACTGCACTCGAGACAATCCTGAAGCGGGTGTGGGAAAAAGCCAACAAGATCACACATAACTACATCTCCTATCTGGCGCAAGCCTTCAAGAACTTTACGACCAAAGGCACCAGCGAAGCCGTCGTATTTGGCTACTGGTCGGTGTTTTCGCTGTTCCCACTGGTCATGCTGGCGATCGTCGCGGCCACGTTCCTGCTGGGGCCGGAAAGCGCCCAGGCGCAAGTCCGTGATACGCTGGAGCGGTTTATTCCTGGCGGCGGCGCGACGCTGATCGAGGCGAATATTGAACAGGCGATCACGCAGCGCAGCGGCTTCAGCGTCGTCGGCATCATCGGGTTGCTATACGGCGCGACGGGCTTGTTTATGAATCTCCAATTCAATATGAGCCGCATCTTTCGTGACGAACGTCAGCGCATTTGGCCGATCCAACTGGGCATCGGGATTGTGATGTTGTTCGCGTTGTGTTTGCTGGTGATCACTTCACTCGTCGCATCGGGCTTATTCACGTTTATCAGCGGGCAGCTATTGGGCGATCAGTCGCCGCTGTTCAGCCTTTTCGTGGGTTTGAGCGCGGCGCTTTTGCCGCTTTTTATCGACGGAGCCATGTTCACCATGCTGTTCCGTTTCATTCCGCAGAAAAAGATCACGCTACGCGCACTGATCCCAGCCGTCGTACTGGGTGCGCTCGTTTGGGAAGCCAGCAAAAATTTGTTTGGCTGGTATGTGCTGCATCTTGCCAATTTCGGCGTTATGTACGGATCGCTCGGTACGGTCATTGGGCTGCTGACCTGGACGTATTTAACCGGCTGCATTATCTCACTCTGTGCCGAGTTTGCCGTCGCCACCGACGATTGGTTGGCGAAGCGTGCGCCGGCGGTCGCAACAGTCGATGCACCAGTCAACGTGCCCGCCGATCAACTGCCAGCCAGCGAACCGGGCAAAGTCGCCGAGATCGATCAACGCGCCGCCGAAGTACAAGAGAGCGCAACGTAGGGTACGGACGTGGCAGGGCATCCTCCCTATAAAAGACGCTGTTCTTGTAGGGACACGGCTTGCCGCGTCCGCTTACAATCGCAAAATCGGATGCCATTGCCCGATGAGGTTCGGCGATTGTGCAACCGCGCGGCCTAAACGGTGATAGAATAGGGCAAAACCTTCACCAAATAGACCTTTATCGAGGGAACGATGGCTGTCAAAGTCCTGATCATTGAAGATGACCGCGAGATGAATCGGCTGTTGCAGCTTGATTTGGAGCGGCATGGTTACGAACCGTCGGTCGCCAGCGATGGGGTCAGCGGGCTGCGCATGTTCCACGAGCTGCGGCCAAACTTGGTGGTACTCGATATTGCGCTGCCGTTGATGGATGGTCTGACCGTATGCCAGCGCATCCGCGAACTCTCGAACGTGCCGATCCTGATCATGACCGCCCATGCCATCAGCGAAGAAGAGGTCGCCAAAGGGCTGAACTTGGGCGCCGATGAGTACATGATCAAACCGATCCGCAACATCGAATTTCATGCGCGGGTCAAAGCACTGTTACGCCGCGCCCAAACCAACGATGACGAAAGCGGCCAGCCGATCAGCTATGCAGATGATTACCTGACGGTTGATTTGAGCACGCGGCGCGTCTGGGTGAGCGGCGCAGAGATTCGTTTGACGCCAACGGAGTTCAAATTGTTGTCGACCTTCGTGCGGCATCGCGGCCAAGTGCTCACCTTCCAGCAGTTGTTGGAACAAGTCTGGGGACACGAATACACGACCGAGCACCACTATCCGCGCATCTATGTGTCGCACCTGCGCCGCAAGATCGAACCGGATGTGAATACTCCAACCTATATTCAGAACGAGTACGGCGTCGGCTATCGGTTCACAGGCAAGAACTGAAGAACCTTCTCGTGAAAACAGGTAAAGTGGCGTTTGTGTTGGCGGGCGACCACATCGGGTCATAGGCGTGAAGCTAAGCAACGGCGGCGGTCATTGTCGGGTTTTGTGAAATCGAGTGAACGGACGAGGCCTGCCTCGTCCGTTCAAAAACGGCATCTGGGGTAGGGACGAGGCCTGACTCGTCCGTGACTTGAATGGGTTTGCAGACACGCCCAAGTACCCAGTCAAGCCTAAATTGAGGGATATAGGCGGGCGAGCTTGATGCGGGCATCAGCGGTGGTGAAGCGCCAGTTGACAGAAGCGCCTTGGGCGTTGCGGGTGGCTTCCTCTATCGGCTCAATCACGAGTCTGACACATCCCGTTGGAACCTCTGGAGGAAGTGCTTCAATGAGGCGATGGTCATGCCCAATCTCAACTTCAACGGTTATAGAATCCATTGGGAATATTCTCCGAAAAGCTATCCTGTAGGTTCTCAAAAACAGTGCAACTGGCGGGGCATGAAATGCCGAATGGTCTCAAAAACAGTGCAACTGTGTTTCAAAGTGGTTATAACCGACCTACGGTTTTATCGGAGATAATGCTACTAGCATCGTGTGTGAAGGATATGGGAAAGAGAAATTGCGTTGACTTTGAGATGAGTTGCATTTTTGTGTGAACCTACAATGGGTGTAGAGCGATTAGGGTTTGCCACGTCGGGAGAGTTGGCGAATTTTACGGCTGGGAAACTTTGCCAAGTAGGTCAGGACTTCGTTGCGGAATGCTAGAGGCAGTATAGAAGCCTTAGCCAGTTCCGTGAGGACAGTTTTTGCTCGTGGGTCGTCGATCTGAGCAATAGCGGCCAACGCCCATGTATCCTTGTACTTTTGTACGATGTCGCGGAGGACGTCAATGGCGATAGGATTGCCGATTTCACCGAGCGCGATAATGATGTGGGTTTCGCGCTCCGGATGAGGATATTTTTGTAGCTGGGCTAATAGAGGTTGGGCGGCACGCGGGTCTCCGATGGCACCAAGAACATAAGGTAGGCTTCGCCAGTATTCAGAGTTTTTGAGGTAATAGTCGAGGATGTAAGGGACGGCTTCCGATCCGAGGCCGATCAGCCCGTCAGTAAATGGGTCGTATTCGAAGCCGTCTTCCATTGACTTTAGGTAGCGTTCGTATTCCGGACTTCCTCGATAGGTAAATATGCGGTGAACTTCAGCCTCAAGGTTGGAATCGGAAAGCATTGTTTGTGCGTCCTTTTCGTCAAGGTCGTTCTTTAGTGAAGCAGCGTTCGCGATAGAGTAAGACGATTATACCAAGCGGTGGTATCGTAATAATAGGGAGAGTTTGTAGGTGGAATTGACAGAAGTTACGCTTTCTGTAGGAACCTACAGGTATCCAACCGGTGCCAGTTGCAATAACTCTGGCACCAGTTGCACTATCTTTGAGTACCTACACTATCCGAAGTTTACACGTCCAGGCGAGCGTTGCGGGCGTGCGTCTGAATGAAGCGGCGACGCGGCGGCACTTCTGATCCCATCAGCATATCGAAGACGTGATCAGCCTCCGCCGCGTCGTCGATCGTCACGCGGAGCATGGTACGGCGCGCCGGATCCATAGTCGTCTCCCAAAGCTGCTCCGGGTTCATCTCGCCCAAGCCTTTGTAGCGCGAGACGGTCACTTTGTTCGGCTCTGGATACGTCGCCAGTGTCTCAGACAGGAGCGTATCTTCCGATTTGCCCGGCTCTGGGTAGAAGTAGCGCGACTGCTTTTTGTACTCCAGGCGGAAGATCGGCGGCTGCGCGATGTACAGGTGGCCTTCCTGGATGAGCGGCTGCATATAGCGGAAGAAAAACGTCAGCAGCAGCGTCCTGATATGGGCCCCATCGACATCTGCGTCCGTCATTGTTACTACTCTATTATATCTCAACTTACTGACATCGAAGTCGTCGCCGATGCCCGTTCCGAGCGCCGAAATCAACGCCTTGATCTCGGTGCTGTCGAGAATCTTGTTCAGGCGCGCGCGTTCCGTGTTCAGAATTTTTCCGCGCAGTGGCAAGATCGCCTGGAAGTGACGATCGCGGCCTTGCTTGGCGCTATTGTGAACAAACACGCCGCTTGCCAACGCAAAGTTGTGCGTACCCGGAACTTCGATGTCATATACATCGATTCGCTCGGAGAGACGCTCATTCGGAGCGACGCTATCGATCGTGATACCCGATTCGCGGACATCGGAGAACTTGCGGCGGAGTGGCATCAGGTTGTCGTCCGGCGTCAATGTCGCAGCGGCCTTATAGCTGCCATCACGCAGCATGAACAAGTGATCGGGCGTGCAAGTGATCGCCTCGCCATTGTCCAGTGTCACGCGGATCACGTCGGCGTTCCGTTTCGTGATGCGTGCGTTCAGGATACGCTCGACGCCCACCGTGCCATCGGCGCGGATCGTGTAGCCAAAGTGTTCGGTGCCCTGCGCTTGTTCCGCAACAAGATTCTCAAAACTGAGCGCACGTCCATCAGCCAGCGCTACCAACGTATCGCCGCTAAAGCAACCGCCGGCACTATCACCTTCGACGATGAATATTTCACTGACGAGTGGATTGCGATCGCTGCAATCGGCCAGCTTGCCGGGGAGCGTCGTGTTTTCGAGCAGACCTTTGCGCCCGGTCAGCAGTTCACGCTGCTTTTCGAGGGCGTCGCGGATGCGCATCGAGTTCATGCACTTCTCGACGATGCGGCGACCTTCGCGCGGGTTCGTTTCCAGGTACTCGCCGAAAAAGTCGCTGACCACGGCGGCGACCGGCCCTTGAATCTCCGGGTTGATCAGCTTGACTTTGGTCTGACTCTCGAACTGCGGCGACGGATGCGCGATGCTGACGATGGCCGTCAAGCCTTCGAGCGTATCCCTGCCCGAAAAGTTGACATCTTTATCTTTGAGCATCCCCTGTTTGCGCGCATAAGTGTTGATCGCGCGCGTGAGTGCGACACGCAGCCCAGTTTGATGGCTGCCGCCGTCGGGCGTGTTGATGTGGTTGGCAAATGACAATTCGGTGCTGCTGCTCGTGCCTTCGGTATATTGAAAGCCGAACTCGACCGACATCAGACCTTCGTGCGGCGCGCCCTCGTTATAAAGAATTTCCTTGACGCCGCCAATCACGTCATGCACCGACTCGCGGTTGCGGTTCAGGTAGCGCACAAACGACTTGACGCCACCCTCGAAATAAAAGTTCATGAGACGCGGGAAAGGTTGCACACGCTCATCGATCAGCGTGATCGTCGTGCCGCGTGTGATATAGGCCATCTCACGAAAGCGCTGCATCAGCGTCGCAAACTGAAAATCGCCTGTATCGATGATCGTCAGATCGGGACGAAAGCTGATGGTGGTGCCTGTCGGTTCACCTGGCTCCATATCCCGCATCAATTCGACGGGGGTACTCGCCCGACCACATTCAAATTCCTGCTTCCAGACCTTGCCATCGCGCCGAACTTCGGCAATAAAATGCGATGACAGCGCGTTGACCGCAGAAACGCCGACACCGTGCAAACCACCCGATACTTTGTAGGCAACTTTATTGGTGCCGTCGTTGAATTTCGCGCCCGCGTGCAGCTTGGTCAGTACCAACGTCAGCGTAGAAATACCCTGCTGCTTGTGGATGCCGACCGGGATGCCGCCGCAGTTGTCAATGACGGACAAATAACCGTCATTGCGAATCACGACCCATATTTGATTGCCACGTCCCGCCATGATCTCGTCGATCGAGTTATCGACAACCTCGTATACGAGGTGATGGAGGGTGTGCTCATCGTGGCCGCCGACGTACATGCCGGGCATCGTGCGCACATTATCGGGGAAATCGAGCGCCCGAATATCATCTTCGGTCTGGATACTTTGCACTCTGTCGGTCACGCAATCCTCCTGGGATCATTTTACGCGGTCAATTTTGGGAAAGCCGCGTCATTATGCGATTTTCTGGTCATTCAGATGGGTTCCATTATACTTCGTAAAGCGCGATCATGCAAGAACAGGCGTTCGATCCTTTAACGCTATCGACCTGCGTTAGACCGTCAGCCAAACGATCGCTTATAATTCAGGCAGAAACATACACAAGGCATCATGCTATGACTTTCACACATATTTTGGAGCAGGCGAAAGCGCTCAGCCCCCGTGAGCGCAAGGAACTGGCGAAGCTGCTGATTGACACATTGGAGACTGGCGGTGCCGAATCAACAGGGGCGGCCAAAACAGGCGAAGAAATCGTGCCGATGCTAAATGCAATGCCGCCCGTTGCGTTCGTTGATCCTGAAATTGACGATCCCGTTGAATGGGTCAACTCGCAGCGCCAGAAACGGAAAGACGCGCTAAGACCCTATCGACAGGGTGATCAATGAAATACATCGTGTTAGGAATGATTCTCCTATGTGGCGGACAACTTGCCATGTTTCGCAATTCGGATAACGCGCCCGTTCCGCTCCAAATTGCGACGATGTTCGTTGGCGTACTTCTCTTTTTGTGGGGCGCTCGCCACACACCGCTGACAGAGAACGAAAGGGTTCCCATCGGGACTGAGCATCGCTCCGTCCACGTTAAGAAAGTGTTTTTACTGGCTAGTATTGGTTTAATCTGCTGGACGACCATCCGCGCGCTACAACCTCATGCGTACTTTTGGGAACAAATCGCCACCTGGGTCGCCGCCATCGGAATGCTCTGCGCGGCGTTTAGAAGTGAACCTGATGCACATGCAGCTATCGATAAGTCGGTACGGAGACGGGAATATTTCCTCCTTCTGTCGCTGCTGCTTGGAGGGCTTTTCGTACATACGTTTGATTTGGGGCAAACACCGGCGCTATTTGATCAAGATGAAGCCCTGTTTGCGAATGAAGGCGCGCAAATATATTCAAATCAGTTCGTTGTCTCACCATTTGCGCCCGGCCTACAATCTCACCCGTATTTATTTCAAGGGCTGATCGGCTTATCGATCGCCCTATTTGGGCAAACATTTTTTGCAGCGCGCCTTGTGAGCGCCGTTATAGGTGCAGTAGGAATTCCTGCCATATATCTATTAGGAAAAGAGCTATTTGGATGGCAAACGGGCTTGTTCGCCGCATTATTTGCACTCGGTTGGCCGCTGCATGTCCTGTTCGCGCGAATCGCCCTCAATCAGCCTGCTGATCCTTTATTTATCACCCTGGCATTTTATTTTTTAATCGTTGGGCTTAACCGAGGACAGACGAAGGCGTTCATCCTATGTGGGGTGATGCTTGGCATCGGCCAGTTGTTCTATCTCGGTGGCCGCTTGGGACCGCTGATTATGGTGGCCTATCTGGTTTACCTCGCCGTGCGAGAACCTGCACTCATCAGAAAACGTCGGCAAGGAATAGTTTTGATCATCATCGCGTTCGTTTTTACGGCGCTGCCTCAACATATTTATCTACTCTTTTCGCATCAGCCCTTGACGACACGAACTTGGGTGAATGCCTTAGCGACGGGTCAATTCAATTGGTTGGTGAACAACGGCTTCGATCAATTCTATCGCTCGTTTTTTGCCTTATTGACCGTGCCAGACACGAATTGGTATGGTTCAAGTTCCAATCTGCTGAACTTTACGGGCGGCCCATTTTTTCTAATCGGTGTGGGTGTCTCGCTCCTGATAGGGTGGCGCAGTCCACGTTCTATACTGCCAATCGGGTGGACATTCGCGGTCATATTGCTCGGTTCGACTTTTTCAACGCTGCCACCGCAGTATCAGCGCTATTATCCATCCGTCACGGCGATTGCCCTGCTGGTGGGGATTGGCGGTGTTGCCTTTGCGAGGGGCATAAGCTGGACGCTGCAACGAATGGAAGAATGCCGGGATTTTACCATTGCCAGTGGTGGATTATTGCTGCTGCTGAACTTTTCTTTTCTTGTGCTCGTCTTCTTTCCAGAACATCGATACTTTGCCAACCGAGCCAACCAAGTAACGAATCAACTGGCCGCGATGATGCGCACGGCTGCCGATCACGGGGAGCAAGTGACGCTGTTTCGTGATCCACTGCCCGGTTCCAATGCTGAGTTCGTAACCGGCGAAGCATCACCCAGTGTATTTAACTCGTTGGGATTGGATAACACGAGCGTCGTTCAGTATCTTATGGGAACACGTCCATACACGTTTGAAATCCAATTTGACGGTATGAAGAGTCTATTGGCTCACGCAACCCGCCCATTCGCGCTTTTTATCCCCTTTCCATATGCAAGTTCCGTTGAGCAATTTAGCAAGGAAAGTCAGTTCACAAAGTGTAATCTCAGCGCGTTGCAGGCCGACCACACCGCCGCTTTTTATGTTTGCGCTGCCGATTAGCTTAGCGCGGCGCGCCGTATACTCAGTGAAAGCCTAGTAGTCTAACGCACAGGAGGTGATGGATAAAGACGTGCAAGTTTTGTGCGTGCATTTTCAACAGAAAATTGCCAGTGAACGGTGGCATGTTGGGCATTGCGGTGGTTTTGCCAAGCCGTCACTTCCCGTTGCAAGGAA
>JBBRMW010000081.1:0-20892 GCA_038230635.1 Aggregatilineales bacterium
ATACATCCACAAGCAAAAATCGTCAAAACTGTCTATCATTTCGGTGTCTCTCGGATGGCTAAGTTTTCGTTGGGCGACTTAAGCTTACCCTATCCAAGAGACACCTTCTATTCACGACCTCCATCTAGCATAAGGCCCTACAAGAGAACTGTGTGAAATGTCATGCATGTATCTCCAATGGTTTTACGCAGATTTCCCTGACGAGCGCGATGAGATTCAGCGCCAACTAAAACGCTACATCGAAATTCACAAGAGAAATCTTTGGGTGGTCGAGACAACTATGGCTGATTTGAGTGAGACGATCAATTAATCGTGGAAATCCTGAGTGCTTCGGCGGTGATGTTGAGTTAGCGCGGTCGTGCAAAGTTATCGAAAGAGAAATGGGCGGATCAATTGATCCGCCCCACAGAGGCTTTTTAGTGGGCTAGTTCGGTGGTCAAGACATGGCGGGCTTTGAGTGCCAGTTGCAGATTCAGACGCACATCGGCGTCATCGAGATCGAGGCGCGTGATTTCGGCAATGCGATTCAGCCGATAGGCCAGGGTGTTGCGGTGAATGTTAAGCTGCGAAGCCGTGCGCGCGGTGTTCCCATTGTTATCGAAATAGACGCGCAGGGTCACAAGCAAATCGCTGTGCTGCTGATCATCGTATACGACCAGATCGTTCAGCCATTTTGTGCAGAACACGCGCAAATCGTCGGGGTCTTTGAGCGACAGCAAGAGCCGATACAGGCTGAAATCGCCAAAGAACGTGGAACGCGACTCCGGCCCCATTTCCTGGCACAGCGTGGCCGCGTCGTGGGCTTCGCGGAACGATTGGCGCAAATCATCGATGCCGCGTGCCGGGCGACCGACGCCACAGCACACCGTCGAATCGGGGAAGCGGGCGGCGAGCCGTTCCCGAATCTCCTCGGTCAGCCGCTTGAGGCGCTGAGTCTGCTGCGGGTCTTCGATCGGGTGAAATAATACGCCCGACTCGTGATAGCTGAGCACCGGGCCATTGACGTGGCGGCGAACCGCTTCTTGACCCAAAATGGTCGCCCACTGCGGATGCGCGGGTGTCGGACCCACGACGCGATAAATGACCACCGCATAAAATTGTTGCGGCTGAAAGCCATATTGATCCCAGAGCGCGCTTTCGGGCGTGCCCCCATTTAGCCAATTCTCGATCCAATTGTCGGTGCGCTCGGCCTGGCTAACACGCGGCATCGTAGACCGTGCGTAGCCTGCGTAGCTTCCCTGATAGTCGGCCATCGATCCCCCGAACGGGCAAATCCCATTAGCTTGGCGAAAGTAATCAAGCCAATTCTATAGGGCGGGACGCGGGGCGATATGGCAGGGTGTATAAACTTTACCCAACGGGTTTTGTGCAGATCGCCGAAAGTGTTTGCGTTAACACATCCGCCGCGATCACGTAATTTCGAGCGTGAAACCCGTGTGTGCTGGTTTAAAGGTGCTGATCAGTTGACTTGCCAGGGACCGGTACAGCGGCGAATCAGCCTTACCAAGCGGCAATTTGACGGTGAACGTTGACGGCGGCGTATCATGCTCGGTGATCACCGGCGTGACATCAAAATAGAGTTGCAGCAGACGTTCAAGGCCATAGCGTGTACCCCGCCGCCGGAACAACATGCCTAACTCCTTGATCACGGCGCGCTGTCGTTCGACCGGAATCTCCGGGTGGATCAAAATGTCGAACCACTCGCCGATCCATTGCAGCCAATCGGGGGTGGTGAGCAGCGGATTGTAGAACTGCTCGAAACTATCAATGCCCCATTCGTGCGGGGCGAGAATCGATTCCATGATCAACAAATAGCGTTTGAGGAAATCCGAGTCGCTGTAGATGCCGGGCAAATACTGGACGTAACGGCTTTCGGTCAGTGAAACGCCCTCAATCGGGATGTAGGGCTCGAGCGGGGCGTGATGACCGTTGGTCGATGGCGGTATGGGTGGACGAATCGCCAAGTCCATCTCATCCGATAGTTTCCCATTGGTTTTGCCCTCACCTTTGGGCGATTTAGGCTGTTTGGCGACGGTTTGTTTCGGCTGCGCGGTGGCAGCCTCGGCGGGTTCGGGCGGCGGCTCCGAGCGATGGACCGCCTTTTCGGCAGCGGCGGGCGGTTCGGTATCGGGGATGGGCGACGGCGCGGCCTCGTCTGCTTTGGCTTTGGCGGGTTTGGCGGCTGGCTCTGGCGGAGTCGGTGGGGCGGCTTCCGTCGCCTGCTCGATCCGCA
Organism: Aggregatilineales bacterium; assembly: GCA_038230635.1. GTDB lineage: Bacteria > Chloroflexota > Anaerolineae > Aggregatilineales > UBA2796 > JBBRMW01. The sequence continues at coordinate 2,234 of JBBRMW010000081.1, forward strand.
GCAGGGTTAGCGCGAATGGGCCGAACCGGATTACATCACCAACTTCGAGCGGCACCTTCTTTTTGGCGTCGATGCGCGCGTCGTTGATATACGTGCCATTGCTGCTTTCGAGGTCTTCAACCGCGTAAAAATTGCCGTTATAGGTGATGTCGGCGTGGTGACGCGAGACCTTCGCATGATTGAGCGCCAAATTGTTTTCGGCCAAACGTCCGATCGTGAACGTCTCTGTGCCCACCGAGATTTCCTCGATGGGCAGATCGGGACCCATAACGGAGAAGACGGCGCGTGGATCGGCCATGTTTATTCGTCCTGCTTGATATCATGCCGATAGGAGGCCACGACGCCATGCGCGACCAGTTTGATCTCGGCAGTCGCCTCGCCCAGCACCGCTTTACCCTGGCCGTCGAAAGTCACAGGGAACAAATCGACCGAGCGGATCACTTCGATGCCCGGCACCCCTTGCAACGCGCTGATCACATCGGACATGTAAATCGTGCGCCCAAACGGCCAGCCAGTGCCTTCGGGTCCGCCCGTGATCGGGTTCATATACTCGAACAAACGCGCCTCAGCCGCCGCCCGAACCGTATCGGGGTTGGCGAAGCTGCGCACGCGCAAACGGACGCGCGTCGCAATCCAAAAATAGGCGGGCGGCAGCACATCGAGCCGTGTCGAGATCAAACGTCGCTCATCGAGGTACGTGTGAATGGCGAGCCGCACATCTTCGGCGAGTTCGAGTTCGTCGGCGGGGATATAGGCGTTGGGCGTATTGACACGCGGCACGATCAGCACCTTGACCTCGCCCGTGTTGACGGTGGGCGGTTGCAGGGCATGGACGCGCTGGACCGCGCCGGGTGCTGCAACTTTGGCGAGATATTCGTAATCGGCGGCGGTAACTGCACGCTCCAAAGTGCGCAGATAGTGCGGCACACGCAATTTGGCATCCTGAATATCTTCGGCGTCTAAACCGCCGTGCGCGATCCGGCGATTGGCAACGTGATCGACATAGGGCAGGCCACTCTTGAGGACGTTCAGGGCGTAGCGCTGCAAATTCCCGACAATGCCGCCACCGTGCCGATAGGTCGTAAAGACGATGCGCGCACCCTGCGGCGGAATCGCACCATAGCGTTTGACTGAGCCGTCCCGCTGCGGGAGCGCCGGCCCGAAGCGCACTTCGCCGCCCCCACTATCGAGCACGAAATGGCGATCAGTGGGCGAACTGCTGCCGAAGTCGGACACTTCCGTCCATGATTCTGCTTCGGTATTACTGATGCGTACCAGCACCGTCTCACCGGGACGACGCGGCAATACGGGCGTATTCACAAGCTCGAAGCGCTGGCCGGGCGTGCCGTCGGAGCGGCCCATCAACTCGTCGGTGATGCGCGCGCTGTGGCTGGCGTTGAGGGTGCAACCCCACGAACCGACGGCCACCCGCTTGATCACGGGCGAGGACAGATAACGCGGCACGCTCGGCGGCGCGTCAATCAAACGAATGCGCAGCCAATAGGCCGTTTGTTCGGCGATGCGCCCCTGCACCATATGCGGCAAGTGCAGCGAGAGGACGCCCGGCACGTTCATCGAGCGGGTCAGGTCTTCGTTCAGTTCGCAGGCTGTCCACTCGATCGGCTCGACGTTGGAGAGCACTTCCCACACATAAGGCGGCTGGCTCGGATCGACGCCTGCACCCGCAGCCACATCGACATCGAAATCGAGACCCATGATGTGGCGGCTCAAGTCTTCGTTGAAACCGAAGTACATGGCGTCGCCGACTTGGGGTGGATTGGCAAAAGCCGGAAAACCCTCGAAACCAACGCCGAGTCGCCGCAGGTTTTGCGGCTGGAAAGTACGCGACTCGCCGGAGCGCTGCGCGGGACGGCTGCTGAGCACGGCGGCCAGCGTGGGAACGTGAATGGTGAACGTCTCGTCGGCACTGAATATGATGGCTTGATTGGTTTCGGTGCGCGTGGTGGCGACCTCGGTGCCCAGCGGAATGCTCACATCGATGGCTTGTGGCGCGGACAGCCAAAACGTTTGCTCGGTAATGGCGGGTTCCGGCTCGCGGAGGTGCATTCCGATCAGTTCCATGAACTTGATGTAATGCTTTTCCGGGACCCGATTCAACCGGTACAGCATGATGTCAATCAGCCACGAGAACAGTTCGATCAGGGTGATGCCCGGATCGCTCAGGTTATGATCGGTCCATTCCGGCGTGTACAGCGGAATACGTCGCCGTGCTTCCCGTACCAAGTCTTCAAAAGTACGATCATCCAGGCGTGGTGCTTCGAGCGGCATGGCTACTCCTCAACTTATGCAAGTTGGCCGACCGCCAACGAAAATCAAAACTTGCGCAAACTAAAGCATCAAGTAAAACGGAAAAACGAGACTGCGCTGATCGTTGGTGGATTTGATCTCGTATTTAATGGCGATCATCAGCAGCCCGATCGCCCCAACGCCAGGTGTCACATCCACATCTTGTACCGTGATACGCGGCTCCCAGCGATCAAGCGCGAGTCGCACTTCGCGTTCGACGGCGCTGGCGGTGACGGCATTGGCAGGCGCAAAGATATACTCGTGAATGCGACAGCCAAATTCGCTACGCATAACCCGTTCACCGGGCGCGGTACCCAAGATAATCGTGATCGCTTGCTGAATTTCGTTCTCAAACGAAGTCAGTGCGACATTGCCCCGATTATCGAGTTGGAGCGGAAAGGCAAGCCCCCGCCCAATGAGATCGATAAAAGTTAGAGTCATCCAGCCTCGCTCTGCGGTTCAGTATACCCCATTTAGTTGATCATCACCACGCCGCCCTTTACGGTCAGCATCGCGCCGCCATCGACCGTCCCATCGGCAGTGCCTTTGACGGATAGACTAAGCCCCTGAACGGTCGCTGTGCCGCTATCCGCCTTCATTTCCACCGAAGATTGTCCCTTCGCCGAAAAGGTCATGCCCTGAATCTTGACGTTGCCGGACTGGGTGGTAATGCTGATGTCTTGCTGCGAGTTGAGTGTCAGGTTGCCCGTCGCGTTGATCTCGACCTCACCCTGACTCATGATCGTGACCTTTTTATTCTGGGCGTCAAATTTGATCGACGTATTGCCCTTATCATCGATGATCTCGATGTAGTCATCACCCGCATTGTCATCCACGAAGGTGATCTTGTGGCCGACGCGGGTTTTGATCACGCGCTTGGCGACTTTGCCGCTGACGACGGCATCGCCGATGGGCAGCGCGGGCTTATCGGTGCCATTGTACAAACCGCCGATCACATAGGGGATGTTGAAATCGCCCTGCTCAAAGGCAACGATCACTTCGTCGTTTATTTCGGGCATAAAGTAGATACCCCGCTCCGCGCCACCGCCCGGCACGATCACGCGCGCCCAGGTCGATTCGCTATCAGCGTCCAGCCAGGGGAATTTGAGTTTGACGCGCCCCCAATCTTCGGGATCATTGTTGTTCGTCACCAGGGCCGTGACCACACTCGGCCAGCGATGGGCATAATTATTGGATGGCGATTCGAGGATGTCGCTGAGCAAATCGGGGCGAATGCCTTCGACGCTGAAAGACGTTTCGTAATCACCCGCCGTATATTCGTGATGAACCGTCGTCAGGCGATATTTGCCGCTGAATTTTTGGCCGGCACCTTTCACCTCGATGACCATCCCGGCATGAAGTCCCGGCGCGCCATCGGCTTTACCATCGGCTTCGATGAAATCGGCATTGACGCTATCCAGGATGCCTTGCGCGATCGTCGTCGCCTCCGATTGATTCGTGGTTGGGCGACGCACTTCGAGGCGTGTCGCGGAACCGACCGCGCTTTGGGCAATGCTGCCGCCGGAGCCGCTGAACCCGGTCTCCGAATTGACACTGCTGCTGCTCGCCGTGCCGACTACGACCGCCTTTTGTTTGGGGTCCCAGCCTTTCACCGTCACCGTATCGACCTGTTCGGCCAATGTCAGGCGCGGGCGGAAGCTCATCAGATTCTCATTGAGGGTCAAGGTCAGTTCGCCGCTGCTGGGCGCGGTTTGCTTCTTGAACTTGAGCGTCCCATTTTCACTGTACAGAATATAACCAATGCGATCGGCACGCTGCTCCAAAAACTGAAAATCAGTCATCGCATCCTGGAAAACGTGCTCATGTACGAAGGACGTTGATTCGGCATCGACCGTCAAGCCCGCCGCCTGCGCCACTTGCGTGACGATATCGCTGTCGGTCACGTTTTTGAAAACCTTCGACTTTTTGCCACGATGCAGCCGATGGGCTTTATCGTAGCCGCGTATATCCAGTGCGATCCGGTTGTTATCAAAAATCGGTTCGAGCGCCGTGATCTCACCTTTGAAGATGGTGGTGACGTTATCTTGCGCATCGGATAAGCCAAGCTCGATCGATTTACCGACCCCGAAGGGACCGCTGTCCAAGAAGGTGTCTTCGATCTCCTCGAAGTGAATGATGAACATATCCGGGATATGCAGGCTGCTGTCGATGGACAGCCAGCGAATATGGCTCGTTTGTTCATCGCTCAGGGCAGCGCCATCGACCTTGACGTTGAGCAGGTAAACTAGTTTGGCTGCAGGCATGTGTTCCTCGTTAGGTAGTGATGTTGACGTTCAACGACATGCCGTTTTTGACCTTCAGCGGATTATCGATGTTGTTGGCACTGGCGATGGCTCGATAGTTCGCCGGATCGCCGGTGACATTGGCTGCGATCACATGCAAAGGCTGATCGGAACTCGTCGTGACCGCCGTCGTGGTGCTGGCGGGGCTGGCACTGCTGCCCGCCGAGGCGCCGGCGGCGCTGCTACTAGCGGCAGCGTCATCGGGTTTCTCTTGCAAGTTGACCGTCACCATCGCGCGCACGGGCGTCCCATCGGGCTGGAAGAGCATAAATTTTTCAGAGAGCGAGGTGATCACGGCCTTGAAATGGACACTGCCCCACTGGAACTCGACAATCGGCGGCGCACCATCGCCATTTTTCACATCCATCATGGCCCACAGCGGCGCAGTATGATCGGTCACGGGTGCGGCGCTCGGTCCATCGGAAAATGTATCGAACCACAAGCTCAATGCCAGGGTGCGCGGCTGCCCTTGCGTGAAGGTCACATTGGGCGTCGTTTGGCCTGTGCCACCGCTGCCTGGGCTGTAGCTATTGGTCTTGTTGATGGTGTAGTCGGTCGGGTTGAACATGAAATCCGCCGAGGGTTGGCTCGGTTTGGTGACATTGACGATCTTACCAGGGACAAGTCCACCGCGCGTGGTTGGCATCTTAGTATCCTCTCGATTCGATCTGACTAGCGGATGCGCCCTTGCGAGCGTTCCCGTTCCATTTTGAGTCGCTGCCGCAAAATCCGATACACTTCCTGCGCCATTCGTTCAATTTCGACGGGATCGTCTTCCTTCTGTGCGTTTGAATCATTGGATGGTTGATCCACATTCTGGGCGCTATTCCTGCCAAAATCAGCATTTTGCGAGGATGCCGAAGGCGTGTCAGCGCTGCTGCTCGTGGATGCGCGCTGTACCCGTGCCACTGCCGAGTCACCTTTGCCCGACACGGGCGTCGCCTGGAGCGGTTGCAGCGGCTGGCTGACGCTGCGCTTGATCGGCGTATCCGATGATTTGCCGAGCAGCCGCAGCAGATCGACTTCGGTATCGCTTGGCGGTGTGGCATCTGACGAGTAGCTGCGCTGCACGGCGGAACTGGCGCGGGGCGTCGATTCGCGCCGATTCGCACGATCGGATACGCCCAATGCGTCGCCCAAGTCGATCGATTGCTCGCTGCTTGCGAAGGCAGCCGCATCTTCCTCGAGGCTTGGCACACGCTGCACAGGCGTCAATGCGGGCTGAGCGGCTGTACCGCGCGTTCGTCCGCGCGTACTCCGGTCCTGGGATGCAGCAGTTGGCTCAGGCATTGGCTGCCCCTCGGCTTTGGCGATCGCGTTCTGAAATGCGGCATAATGCGGATCGTCAGCGGCATAAGGTGCAGCAAAGGTTGTCGCTTCTGATTCAGACGACGGCATATCAACGCGCGTGGACTGAACAGATCGGCTTGGCGCATTGAGGGCAGGTGCGGTGAGGCTGGTCGGCGTCGCCTCGGTGGGCATCCTTAGATTGGAGTGCGTTGCACTATTATCAGACGAGGCGTTCGTGCTTACCATCGTATCTGGGCGGCTTTCGGCGCGCGCAATGGCCGCTTCGACTGCCGCGTCATTGGTCGTAAAGTCCCCGTAATCTGGGCGATTCGACGCCGACGACGGATTGGGCGCACCCGATTCCGCACGAGTCGCCTGAACTGTCGGGGTGCTTATTTGATTCGATGTCGCGCGCGTCGCACGTCCTTGCTTGTCGGGCGTCGCGGGCGTCGGATCGGCGGAACGTTCGGCGCGCGCAATCGCGGCTTGCAGCGCCGCATCACGTACCGTATCCGCTGGCGCGTTCGGCGCGGACGGTTGGGTGCGCATCGGTTGCACCGATCCGGCGGGCGAAGTTGCATCCGGCGTGAATGAATCACTGGCCGCAACTGAGGAATTGCCGCCATTGTCGAAGCCCGACAGCAATGGTCGCTCCGCGCGCGCAATGGCGGCGGCCACCGCTGAGTCGGATGAGTCGTCGTGCTTATTCGAGAATGCGGACAGTTCGGGGTTGTTTATCCGCATTGGCTGCACTGACGCGGCTGATTCAGACGCACGCGGCGTACTGGACGCCTCAAAACGCCCCACTGAATTGCCTTGTTCCGCGCCACGCATCCCTGACCCTGAAAAGTTATCGGCGCGCGCAATCGCGGCGGTCGAACTCGGTGGTGTGTCAAGTTCGGGGAACGTATCTGGCGGCGGTGTATTGGTGCGCGTTGGCTGTACGACGCGCGCGGCTGGCGGGCGCGCCTGATCAACCCTATTTGCGTTGGTTGTGGGAGACGGATCAATCGGACTTTCGGCGCGTGCAATAGCCGCCGCGATTGTCGCTGCTTGCGCGTGATCTGGCAAGGATGGCATATCCGGTGAATCCGCTTGCGTTGGCTGCACCGTTCGAGCGGTCGGATTGTCACCGACAGCCATCGTGTTTTGGATTCGACCCGTGCGCTCGGTTGGGAGATCGAATGACGGTTGGCTGCTTGGACTTTCGGCGCGTGCAATAGCCGCCGCGATTGTCACTGCCCGCGCGTTATCTGGCAAGGATGGCCTATCCGGTGAATCCGCTTGCGTTGGCTGCACCGTTCGAGAAGTCGGATTGTCACCGACAGCCATCGTGTTCTGGATTCGACCCGTGCGCTTGGATGGGCGATCGAATGACGGTTGGTCGATCGGACTTTCGGCGCGCGCAATCGCGGCTTGAAGGGCGGCATCGTTTGCAAAGGTCGGGGCGGGCAGATTTGGAGCATCCGCACGGGTGGCTTGCACCGTGCTGACCGCTGGCGTCGGCGCATCCAACGACGGCGCGGGTCGCGGGAAATCAGCGGTGTCGGGTGCATCAAATGGATCGACCTCGACATCTGAGTCCTGGATCGCATCGACGGAACGGCTTTCGGCACGAGCGATGGCGGCGGCGACGCGCGCAGCCGGATCAGATTCCAGTGTGAAAGGCGGCTCGAACGTGCGGTGAACAGGCAAGGCGGCATTGCCAACGGAATGACTCACGTCAGGTGCGGGAGTGGGGCGGCGGGCAGTGCCAGGTTCGTCATCGGCATGATCGAAATCGCCCGACTCTGTGCTCGCACTGCTCGTATCTGCCGGAGCACGTCCAAATGCGGCGGGCAAATCAGGAATCGTCGTCGGTTGTGAATCAGGGCTGCGGCGTACTGGAGACGGTCCGGGCATCGAAGTGTTGGCACGTCGATCGGTCCCTGATGGCGTTGTGGATGTAAGCTCGGAGCGGCTCTCCGAGCGCGCGATGGCCGCCTGGAGCGCCGTATTATCGAAATCTGTGAGCGTTTGTGCCCCGTCGATTGCGCGTGCCACCGGAAAATTGGGCGCGTCGGCCAGGGGCGGCAGCACAGTGCTATCCCCATCATCGGCCACTTCCCGATACACGGCTGGCGGCATTGCAGGCGTAGCGCGTCCCACGTTCTCACGTTCCGTTGTTTCACCGTGCGCCGCTTCTCGATAGGTGCTCTGAGAAGCGGCCCGACCATCGAGGATGGGCGCGCCAAGCGGCGAACTTGGTTCCTCATCGTCGGCGAATGGCAAGCCTTTTTTGGGCGGGATCACATCGATAATCTGGCCGCGGCGACGGGTGCGCGGCGGCGGCGCTTCGGCCTCGCTGCGCTGCACGTTTGATGACTCGGCGACCGCGGCTGTCGAGCTGGGCAGATTAAAGATGGAGACGGGTTTGTCCGGGATATGCCCCAACTTGCGATGTCCGGCCATGATCGCTGACAAATCGGTCGGCATATAATCTGTTTCGGAGAGTGCCAGTCGCCGTAGTGGCGCGGCCTGGGCGGGCGGCGCGGCGGTATCACTGGCGGTAGAACGGCGTGCACGGCGGGGGCGCGCTGGTTCGCGGCGCGGCGTAGACATCGCTTCGGCAGACTGGATCGCGCTGCTCACGCGATCGTCATAGGCTTCGCCCTCATCCACGATCTCGGCTTCATCGTAGATATCATCGGGAATCTCACCCTCGCCCCAATCAAGCGCCTCGTCAGTTTGGGCGGCGCGCCGGACGGTCAACGCCTGGATGCGCGCCACGCTGTTTTTCAGCAGCGTCATACCCAGCGATTGCGGCTTTCGTAGATTTTGGAACCCAATCGGCTTACGACGGATGATCATGGCACGCTTCCTGCTAACAAATTATCAATGCTCTGCAATAGCGGACGCGGCGAGCCGTCCTCATTAATCGAGTCCTATATCCAGGCTGGCACTGACACTCACGCCAGCTATGCCAGCACTGGCGCTCACGCTGGCACCGGCGCTCAAACTCAGGTTGACGCCTGCGCTGAGGCTCACCGTCACCGGACTGACAGGCAGCGATTGAATTGTGATGCCGTGATGGGTGAGTTCGATACTCTCGATGGCGGCGGCGCTTTCACCCGCGCGGAACTGTGGCCCTTCCCACTTGACCGGATATGCGCCCGCCACATTGAAGCGATACAACGGCTGGAAGTCGTTCGTAAAAGTTGTGATGGTGACAGTCTTCAGGGCGTTCGGGCTGAAGCCGTTCGTCAGGATTTGCAAATACCAGTTGAGCAGCGTATCGTTGGCAACCAGCCCATGCTTGAGCGTGACATGCCCAATATCCAGATAACCGGGTAGTTCGTGCTTATAATTATTCTGGCCGCCCTCCTGGATTGGCTCCGTTTTCACAGAGAATCCGGGCATCTGACATTCGGTGAAAGCGCCAACTGTTTCGCTGCCGATTTCAACCGCAAACCGAAACCCAGCGATCGGATCATTGGACATCGTAGGCATAATATTCCTCGTTAACCGCGTCGCTCGCGCTCACGTCGGGCATCGTCTTTCAAAAGTTGAAAAACACGTTCGGCCACTTTTTCGGCTTTGGTCATTTCCCGTTTGGAAGTGGGCGTTCCGCTGCTGGTCGATTGTTTTTCAGTTCGCTGTTCGGGCATTCGCGGCCTCGCTAATTTTTTGACTGCTACCAGATGATGGAGGAAATTTCAGCCCAATTCGCCAAAAATCCGTCCATTGATTTGATTGACCTGCTGCACCCATTTCGCCCGCTCACTGTGACTCAACTGCAAGATGTCTTCTGGCGACCAATGCAGGTGATAGGCGATGAATGCTACCTCCTCGTGCAGGCGATCGGAGGGGTAGCCTACGATCCCCCCAGGCGAATCGCTTCGACCTCGAATTCGTGGGCGCAGTTCGGGCAGGTGACTGACTGGTGAGTCAACCCTTCCTCATTGATGCGCCGATAAAAATCTTGCAGATATGCTAAATCGGCGGCAAATAAATTTTCGATCGTGTGCGTCGTAATCGTGCGCAGCGTGCCCAGCCGTGTGATAACCCGCGAGAGCAAAATGACGGTCAGATAGGCTTCGTTGTTGCGCACACGGGGGTCGCGCAGCGGCGTGATTTCATCGAGCGCGGTTGCCAGACGCATCGCTCCCTGCTTGTGGAGCGTTCCGTTTTCGTCGATGAAGCCACGTGGGAGCGTGAAGTCGAACTCGGTTTGCAGCATAATGTCCTTTTCGCCAGCGATGAATGGGGCCGGAAACCCCTCACCCCCGCCCCGCTCCCACAAGAGTAGAGGGGTGAAGGCCACGTCTGATTCCCCTTCCACCCGACGTGGGGGGAAGGGGTTAGGGAATGAGGGGTTTTACCGCTTACTTGGTGCGCTTGATGCCTTCGTGGGTCAGGGTCATCTCTTCCACGCCGATTTCGTTGCTATCGGCTTTGGGTGTCGGGCCGGTGCATTTCGACGGCCACGCCCGCACAAAATCCCACTGGGCGGTCAGCGTAAACTTCTCATCGTACATGAAGACCGAACCATTCTTGCGATTGGCTTCGACCTGACCATCGATGATCGCCTGACGCCATGTCCAAATGTCCATGGCCGAGGTGATGCCGCGCTTGAGAGTGATGTTCTCCCACTTCAGGCGGCCCGGAATCTTCATGACGCGCTCTTTAGCTCCGTCCTGTTCCATGACCTTGTTTTCGATCACGTCGTGCTCGGAGCCGAGGCCACCGACTTCACTGAAATAGCCCAAGACGGCACCCTGAACATCGAGACTGAAATGAAAGCCAACTAGCGGATCGGTTTTGACGCCCATGATACTGTGTCCTCCTACAGACAAACAAACGGATACGGTTTAAGCGATACGCCATTGGAAACGCGCCGAGGCGTCTCCAACAGCGAGAGATAAACGAACTTAGGCGCTTTCCGCCGTCCACTGGCTCAAGCGAAAGATGACGAATTCGGCAGGCTTGACCGGGCAAATGCCGATTTCGCAGATCAACTGGCCGACATCGCGGACGGCTGCCGGGTTCAGTTCCTCGTCGCACTTGACGAAGAAGGCTTGCGAAGCGGTCGCACCGAACAAGGCACCGGAGTTCCATTGCAGGGTCAGGAACGCGGAGATGTCGCGGGTGACACGCGCCCACAACATGATATCGTTCGGCTCGAACACGGTCCATTGCAGGCCGCGCTCCAGCGACGCTTCGACCATGCTGAACAGGCGGCGCACGTTGATGTAGCGCCAGGACGGATCGCTCGACAGGGTGCGCGCGCCCCAAATGCGGATGCCGCGACCGGGGAACGAGCGGATGCAATTGACGCCGATGGGGTTCAGGCCATCCTGCTCGCCCTTTGTGACGGCCATCGCCAAACCGAGCGCGCCGCGCACGATCTCATTGGCGGGAGCTTTGTGAACACCGCGTGTTTCATCGACGCGCGCATAGACGCCCGCCATGTGTCCTGAGGGCGGCACATACTTGGTCTTACCCGTGCCCGCCGCCATATCCATGACTTCGATCCAGGGGTAGTACACCGCGGCGCGGGTGGTGTCATAGTTGACCTGCAAACGCCAATCTTTCGCCTCTTGCGGGTTCAGGTTGGGCAGCGGATCGAGGATGGCGAAGCAGTAGCGCATCCGCTCCGCATAGTCGATCAACGCGGTCTGCACACCTTGCACGCCTTTGGCGTCGAGTTCTTTGTTCTCGAAGGCGCTCATCAGGTCGGGGGCGGCCAGCATCGTCACATCGTCGAAGGCTTCGAGGCCACCGAGTCCGGTACGATCAGCGGCGCTGCCCTGGTAGTCGCTCAGTGAGACGGCTTTCGAGGTCACGCTGCCACCGGCCAGATTGACGGTGCCCGACGGCGCGACGGCGGTATTCGCCTTCGAGGCGACTTCGACACTGATCAATTTCGACTTGGCGGTGACGGTATCAGCGGACGTGTCACCTTTTTTGAGGGTCAAGCCGTCGAAGGTTTCGGTGGGCTTGCCGTTGACCGAAACGACCAGCGAGAAGACGCCTTCTTCAGGGGCAGGCTTGGCGGCCACGCTGATGTTGTTGCCCGAATTGCCGGCTTGCTTGGCGGTGATCTTCAGCGCGCTGCCATCACCGAGCTGGGCAACGGCGGCTTTGCTGTTCTTGTCATCGCCGGACGGCACACCGAGCGTCTTGACGCTGACGATGTAGGCGCGGCCACCGCCGTTATTGAAGTACCCATATACCGAGTCGGGCAGATACGCACCTTCGACGAAGCCGCCGAATTTCTGCACATACTGCGACCAGTTGGTAACGAGGGTTGGCTTACCGCTGAGCGGGCGGTCGCCATCAGCGCGCGCATCAACCGCTTTTTCGGTATAACCGATGAAAGCGGCGACGGCGGTACCTACTGATTCGATCGGCTTACTACCACGATCGACTTCTTCCATGTAGACGCCGGGCGATAAATAGGAAGGGGACATGTGAAACTACTCCTTAATACGCATTAATCATTCATGGTCGCGCGGGTCACGCGCAGCGCGAAACAAAAACAACGGTGAACGAGTCACCGTGACCCTCAAAGTTTGATGTCGTAGCTGTCCGACGGCACCGTGATCGGCAGGGTGTGCGCTTTACCACCAGCGGTTTCTACACGCAAGGTATATTCACCGGGTGGCACATTGACGAACACGTAGCGGCCACTCGGATCGGAGACCACCTCGAACGGATGATCGTCGATGCTGATATGGGCATTCGAGACGGGCGTTTTACCCTGGTAGAGCCGTCCACCAATGTGGTAAATCGAATCCACCATCTCGGCGAACGCACCGTTGTCACCGCGTCGCAGCGTGCGCGGTACATCGATCGAGTATGGCCCCACGTCCAGGCGGGTCGTGCGAACCAGCGGCGCTTCAAGCACTTCGCCAATATCCAGTGCTACCGTGATCTGAAAGTTGATGGCTGGCCGCAGTTGGTTTTCCATCACGCCCCACAAATCCGGCAGGTTGCGGATCGCTTCGGAAGGGAGCGCGACTTTGGTGGGCATGTCGTACTGCTGGCGGACGAGCGCGCCTTCGGCATCGACGGGCTTGATACTGCGTTGCAGCGAGAGCGTATGCAATACGCGCCACAACAGCCGATGCTCGTCTTCGATATTGCGCGTCCACACCGTGAAGATATAGCTCAGATCGACGCGCACAGGGTCTAAGATTCGACGGGCGATGCCGTTTTCGCGTTCGACCCGAAAATCGCGGCTGCGCAGTTCGACGTTTTCGCGGATGTCGTAGAGGTAGGCATTGATGGTCGGGCGCGTCAGGCTGCCTGCCCATTCGCCGGTCGGCTGATCAAAACTGATGTCGATGTCGCCACCGTTCAGTTTGCCTTTCTTGACCAGTATTTGACGAATCGTTTCGTCTACATCCTGAATCATTCGCGCGCCTTTCCCTCAACGGACGGTGCTGAGCTTTTGCGCCCTACGCGAAACCGCATATTGCAAAAGCAGCCTTAAGTTATAGTTCAGTCGTTGCAAATTGGCAAGTCGGTTCGATGGCAGAGCTATAAAATTCCCATAAAGGTTTCCCCGTACTGGAAACCTACTCTTCTAACTCTTGTTCGTCGGCTTCATCGCGCTGGAGAGGCATCGCCTGCGGCGCATCATCGCCACAGTCTTCGCATTCGCGCTGGGTTGTATCGGCGCTTTGCGACAGGCTGCTCATGGCTTGCGTCGCCGAATGATCGGCCTCTTGCTCATAGCTGTCGTTCGCCGGTCCCAACGTCAATGATCCGCTCGGACTCGATCCCGACTGCTGCACGACATGCGTCAGTTCATGGGCGAGCAAATGCTGGCCTTCGCTCGAACTGGGTTGATACGCGCCCTGCTGGAAGAAAATATCGCTGCCCGTCGTGAACGCCTTCGCGCTGAGTTGGCGATTGAGCGAATCGGCGTGGGCATCGGTATGCACATGTACGTCGCTGAAATCCGCGCCCATTGTGCCGCCAATTTTTTCAGCCGCCGTCGCATCGAGCGCTTGCCCGCCGCCGCGCGCGCTGTTGATCTGGTGCGTCACATCGTCATCGATTGGGCCGCCATCCTTGCCCGCCGCCGCCCGCTGCACCAGCATCCGCCGGACAGCCGCGTTCCCCTGGCTTTGCTGCATCCGCAGCACCGAATTTTGATTGGCGCTCAAGCCGCTCGGCGCGGCGGTCTCGCTGCTTTGCGTCGCGTCAGTTTTGGTGTCCTGACGTTTGGCCTGACTTTCCAATTCGGTCAAACGGGCGCGATCTCGGCTCATAATTTGCCTACCTTTCCGATGCGTAACCACTTCAGCGTTCATGATACACCAAATTGAGTTGCTGTGTGCGACCAATTCGGGTTCAGAAAATATTGATCGCACGCGCGGCCAACACTGCCAGCATCATCAACGATAAAGATGCCTGCACCATCATCACAATCTTCGCCCGCCGCGACATGACGGCGGTATCCGTCGGGCTGAAGGCGGTGTTGGTGTTGAAAGCCAAAAACACATAATCGATAAAGCCGGGAATCCAGGTTTTGTCGCCCGTGACGGTTTGCGGAAACAGCAAATCTGCCGACTCGTGATAATCGTTGCGGCGGTGGACAGGCCCGCCGCCATCGATCAACCAGTACCACAACGCGAAAACGATGATATTCGTGACCCACAACACAATCGCATCACCCAACAATGCGCCCGCGCCCGTCTTATGGTTGGGCAGCGACAGTACCAACAAAATCACGCTGGCGATCAAGATCACCGTCGCCAAGCCAACGGTTGCATAAATGAGCAACTGGTTCAGCCGGAGGTGTCCGCGCCTATGAGAAATATTGATCAAGACGATCATCACAACCAGGATCGGCAACAGCGCCCAACTTGGAATGATCGCTCGCTCCTGCGAAATAATTGCGTATAACACGCCCACCATGAGTAATGCAACCACCGCCGGCCAACGGGGTCTTCCACGATTGGCCGTATCCGTCTCGGTGGATTCGATCTGTGCGTTTTTCAGATTTTGAAGCATGGGACTGACTCTCGTTTTAGCGGCATCTCAGAATCCTCAGCGCGGTAAATCAGGCGGCAGACTGGTAGATTCATCGGTGAAGGTCGGGCGCGGCGAGACGATCAACTGCGCCCGCATGGCTGCCGTCTCGCCCATGCCCGGCTTCCACTCATCGGCCAGCGATCCCGCCGCGCGCGTCAGTTCGAGTCCGCCCAGGTTGCGCGCGATGATTTCGATCATATCGGGGCGCACCCAGGTGATCGAATCGACCTGTACGGCGCGCGCGCCCGCCTCCAAATAATCGCGGGCATCGTCCGGGTTGTGGATACCGCCGCAACCGATCACCGGGATCGTCACTCGTTTCACGACCTGCCCAACCGCCCGCAACGCCAGTGGTTTGAGCCAGGGGCCATACAACCGTCCGCCGATCATCTGCCCGCTCAGCGGATCGCGCGCGACGCCGCGTGGTGGTGCGCTCACGACCAACGCACCCGCGCCTGCGTCCTGAGCGGGAACGGCCAATTTCGGCGCATCATAGAGCGGCAGCCGCGCCAGCACGGGCAGTTCCGTATGGCGTACCACCGCTGCGATCAGGGCTTTGACTTCGCTCACCGTCGATTCGTCGGGCAGCCCGATCTCGAGCGCCACCACGCCCTCGCGCGATCCCAGCAACCGCACGCACTCCGCCACATCTTCGGGCGTCGTGCCAGCGATATGGACGATGACCGGGCACGGGCTGTTCTTCCAGGCGGGCGCATAGGCGCGATAGACACGATTCGCGCCCAGGTTCGGCAGCCCCGTGTGAACAAGGATTCCGCTGTCCAGTGGCACGACGCGCGTCCCGGACGCGGGGTGGCGCGGCTTATAGGTCACCGGATTCGTGATCAGCGCGCCGAGCTTGTGCATATCGAACAGCTTGCTATATTCAGCCCCGAAGCCAACGGTTCCGGCGGCAGCGATCACGGGATTGGTGAGGGACAGCGGTTGTTTACCACCGGTCAGTTCGATCATGGTTTATATGCCTATCTGAGCGTGACGGTTGTCAGGTCGAATGCGGGGCCATCGACGCACGCCAGTCGATCGCGGCCAACACAACGGATCATGCACGCGCCACACGCGCCGATCCCGCAGGGCATGGGCGGCTGAAATAGGCCGAGCAAATAACCGGGCGCGATTTCGACCCGCGCCGCGCGCACGACTTCGAGCAGGCGGCTGTAGCGCGCTACATCGAGCGGCGGCGGTGCGACGGCGATCACCTGATCGGCCCATTTGAGACTGCCGCGCTGTTCCGGCCAATCGATGCCGTCGCTGCCACGCATCACTTCGATCTGTGCGGGCAGCGCCTCCAATGGATAGCCGCGCGCCGCGCCGATCAGCGCCAGTGTCACGCTCACGCCGCGCCCGATCGCGCCTTCGGCCAGCATCAGCATAGAGGCGGGTGTCGCTTCGAATGCGATCAACAGCAGCGTGCGGGTTGTTTCGCGCAGGGTGATCGGCGTCCCGATCGGCCCCAACAAGCTGATCACCTGACCGGGATGATAGCTGACTCCGGCAGGGCGTTCGATCACGATCGAGGTGCTGCCGCTGCGTCGAATCGGAATCCAAGGTTCGCGCAAGTACGGATCGAGCGATTCGGTGGCGCGCGCCAAAAAATGCTGCCCTGGCGCGATCGTTCGGTGCGCCGCATCGACGGCCACTTCCAATCGTTGTAATGAGGCCGACACGCGCCGCACGCGCTCGATGATGGCCGCCGCTTCTCGCATAAGCTGTCCTTAAAAGAGCTGAGTCAAGGGAATCGTGATTATTCGGACGCATTGTACCCGTTCGAGCCGCCGAAACCGACTCATAGCCCAAACAGGGCCTATTCAAGATCGGGGGCGAGGTTTTAGAGAGCGGGCGACCACGCCGGGTTCGCCCGTTATTCCCATTATTTTGCCCCCTAATCCGAATACAACCGCTTGAGTAGGGCGGATGGCCTCAGAATTATTTACAACTTTGCAACAATTCCGCGCCCCAAAACGTACAAGCGGTCACTTCCATGCTGTATATTACTAACCAATCGTCGGAGATTGACTATGTATTGCCGCCGCAACAAATAGCACAGGAAAAGGGAACTATGAGAAACTATCGTCGTTTGGTGTTGATCGTCTCCTTTTGTGCGTCGATGCTCTTTACACTGCTTCCGATCGCCGGGCGCAGCGCCGCCGCCGCCGCCCAAGCGGATAATTGCACGCTGAAAGATGCCGCCCTGATTGGTACAAACGATGGCGCGAACTGTCTGGATGCGTCGGGTTGGACGCTCTACAAGCTGGATAGTTCGCTGTCTGCTGTATCGCTCCGAGACCTTGCCGTATGCCCCGATGGGCAATTGCTCATCCCGGATTTCTTTGGTGTTTCGCTGTATGATGGGCAGAAATTGACCAAGTTGCCCAAACCCAGTGGCTCGCTTGGTACAAAGGCGGCGTGCGGCGGCCCCAATAGCATTTGGGTGACGGGCTTGACGCAGGATCTGCTCGGCTTCGATGGCACCAACTGGACGCTCTACAAGAGCAAAGACATCTTCGGTAGCAAGCCGCTGATTGGCACGGTCGAAGCGCTGGCAGTCTCAGCCGATGGCAAGTCGGTATGGGCTGCTTCCAGCGACAACATTGCCCATTTCAACGGGACGGGTTGGGACATCTATGAGAACGGCAAGGGGCTGAACAAGGATTATCGCTTCAGCTCGCTCGCTTTCGATAGCAAAGGGCAATTGTGGGCTGGCTTCAGCGGCGGCATCTTGAAATTCGATGGCAAGGTTTTCACCGCCTACGAAAACAGCAAGGTCAATAGCAACGCGCTCGCCTTCGACTCAACCGGAAATGCCTGGGTCGGCACGAATTCGGACGGCCTTTTCAAGTTCGATGGCAAAAAGTGGACGCCGTTCGGTATCAAAGAAAAAGCGCTCACGAGCAATCGTGTCAATACGGTTCGCGTAGATGGTCAGGATCGCGTGTGGGTGGGCACCAATTGGGGACTCAATGTCTTCGATGGCAAAACCTGGACGGTATTCCAGATGGCGAACTCCGATATTGTCGATAACGCTGTCAATTCGCTCGTGATCGTGGGCAATGGCCCCGCTTTGCCCAAAGCCGTCGAGCACAAACCGGGCACCGTCATTGGCAAGATCATCGAAGGCCGCACGAATGTCGCTGGCACGACCATCGAACTGTGTTCGGAAGGCGCACCTGTGATCTTCACAGGCAAGACGCCGTGTGGGGGCTATCCCGACGCACGCAACGCCAAAACCGATGACAAGGGTGAGTTCAAGATCGAGAATGTCCCGGTCGGTCGCTATGGCTTTGTCGTGCAGGGTTCGGACAAGAAGTGGTACGTCTTCTTTGGGGCTGACTCAACGGTTCTCGTCAAATCCGGCGAAACCTTCGATATGCAGTTGATCAACGTCAAGAGCAAATGAATCACGTCTGATTCGGAGAAAACGGGCGATCCCAATGGGATCGCCCGTCTCTTAAGAAATTCAGGGATGGCCTATTTGATAGCGATCCGCCTACCCGTGGCCGCCGATTCGAGCGCGCCAAAAACCATCGCCAGACTCTTGATGTTATCGTGGCACTCGCCCATCGGGATCGCACCCGTCTCCAACGCATTCAGAAACTCGTCCAGCGATCCGGCGATGCCTGTTTTGAGCGCTTCATCTGGCGCGCTCGTTAACGGCCTCGTGGATGAAATGAAATCGCCCGCGCCGCTCACGATCTCCGCCGCCGGAATGGTCGTTCC
>JBBRMW010000082.1:0-20628 GCA_038230635.1 Aggregatilineales bacterium
ACGCAGCCGGGGCAAAGGGAGCACCCGCTGGCTGAAGGACGTGGCTAGCTCGGTCAGCGGTCGGGTGTGACTCCCCTTTCCCCCCGCTGGCGTGGGGGAAAGGGGTCGGGGGATAGAGGGGTTCTATAGTCTGCCCCCAGCCCTGAATGCACCCTAAACACGAAAGGTGTTGCAGCTAACTAGGCGGGAAGTTACACTACGACCAATCCTGAGCCGTTTCAAGCCACATGCTCGGAAAGCAGCACCCTTTTGATTTGAGCTACGGTCTTGCTGCATTTCAGGCTCGCTTCATTGACTCGGCTCAGAAGCGAACGCATTCAGCACAGTGCATTTAATGGAGTTGATGCGCGTGACCGCATTTCTTGTCGTTGTGTGCTTTTGCCAACGATCTGTGCCGTCCTCACCATAATTCCCTAGATAGGTCGGTGTGAGGGGTTTCTTAATTTCTTGGAGGAGATCAAAAAAATCATGGCGAATGAACCGCTAAAAGTTGGGTTGTTGGTCGGGCGTGAGTGGTCATGGCCGCCCGCGTTCATCGAGGAAGTCAATCGGCGGAACGAGGGTGTCGTCGCCGAACATATCAAGCTGGGCGGCGTGCAAATGAACACGCCGTCGCCGTATCGCGTGATCGTCGATCGTATCTCGCAGGAAGTGCCATTTTATCGCTCGTATCTCAAAAACGCGGCGCTGCAAGGCGTGGCTGTGATCAACGATCCGTTCATGTGGACGGCGGACGACAAATATTTTGGTGCGTCACTGGCGACTCAGTTGGGTGTCGCGTCGCCCAAGACGATCGCGCTGCCCAACAAAGATTACGTACCGGGCATCGTCCACAGCGAGTCGTTGCGCAATCTGGAATATCCGCTCGATTGGCATGGCATTTTGGAGTATATCGGCCTGCCCGCCGTGCTCAAAGATGCGCATGGCGGCGGCTGGCGCGATGTGTATATCGTCCATTCGCAAGACGAACTATTCGAGCACTACAACCATTCCGGGCTGCTGACGATGGTGCTGCAAGAATTCATCGATTGGGATGGCTACGCGCGCTGCATGTGCCTCGGTCAGCAAGAGGTCTACGTGATGAAATATGACCCGCGCGCCCGCCAGTATCACGATCCCGATTTCGGCACGGAACTGCATCAGCGTATGATCGATGACTGCCTGAAACTGGTGCGCGCGCTTAACTACGACATGAACACCGTCGAGTTTGCGATTCGAGACGGCGTGCCCTACGCGATCGATTTCATGAATCCCGCGCCCGATATGGATGTGAACTCGCTCGGCAAAAAGCACTTCGATTGGATGGTCACGCACATGGCCGATCTCGTGATCCGGCTCGCCAAATCGAAACAAGCGACGCGCGATCGTTACCATTGGGCATCGGTCGTGGATGAGGTGGCGGGTGGGGCGTCGAAGGCAAAAGCACCCGCCAAGCCAAAAACTCCGCGCAAGCCGAAAGCGACCGAGAACACGCCATGACCGACTCCGCGCTCAATGATGCCATCCATACCTATCATGATCTGCTGACGCCGCAGGTGGCCGCCGACGCGCAGGCCGCCTTCGCCACTGATCTCCGCAAACGTCGCTGCTATTTCGGCGAGCGCCCGCTGTGTACTGTGTTGCGTCCGCATTTTTATGAGCCGAAGCAGTGGCATTTCCTGAAACATGAAACAGAAACGCTGTTGAGCGCATTTGGCAAGGCACATCAGGCGTGCGTGGCGGACGCAAAATTGCGCGAACTGCTCAACCTGGAGTCGTGGGAAGAGCAGTTAATGTCGATCGATATTGGCTTCGATGTACCCTGGACGACGGCGCGACTCGACTCGTTTTTCAATACCGAGACGCACGAACTGCGCTTTTTGGAGTACAACGCCGAAACGCCCGCCGGGATGGGCTACGAAGATGAACTGGCCGAGGCCTTTCTGGGCTTGGAAGTTTTTCAGCGCTTCGGCAAACAGTACCATGTCCGCAATTTTCACATGCGGCGCAGTCTGTTGAGCGTGCTTTTGGAAGCGTACAAGCAGTGGGGCGGTACACAAACGCCGCAGATCGGGATCATCGATTGGGCGGACGTGC
Source organism: Aggregatilineales bacterium (assembly GCA_038230635.1). Taxonomy (GTDB): domain Bacteria; phylum Chloroflexota; class Anaerolineae; order Aggregatilineales; family UBA2796; genus JBBRMW01. The sequence goes on from JBBRMW010000082.1 coordinate 2,077, forward strand.
CGACGCTCAACGAACACGAGCTGATCCGCATGTACCTGGAGTCGAAAGGTATCCGCACGATCCTGGCCGATCCGCGCGCGCTCGAATATCATGACGGGCATTTGTGGGCGGGCGAATTTCGGATCGATCTGATCTATAAGCGCGTCCTCTCGACCGAGTTGATTCATCGGATGGGGATCGATAACCCGGTGGTGCGTGCCGTCCGCGATCGGGCGGTGGCGATGTCGAATGCGTTCAGCGCCAAGCTGATGGCAAAAAAAGCCAGTTTCGCGCTGCTCAGCGATGAGCGCCACGCCGCGCTATACACCGATGCCGAGTTGGCTGCAATCGAGGCGCACATCCCCTGGACGCGCGTCGTCACCGAACGCAAAACACACTTGCACGGCAAAGAGATCGACCTCGTGCCGTATATCGCCGAAAACCGCGATCAGCTGGTGCTCAAGCCGAACGACGAATATGGTGGCAAGGGAGTCATGATCGGCTGGGAGACGTCGGCGGAAGCCTGGAACGAGACACTCCGCGCGGCGCTGCATACACCCTATGTGGCGCAGGAGCGGGTCGCCCTGCCGATGGAGGAATATCCGGCGCTGGTCGATGGCAACTTGGTGTTCGGAAAGCGGCTGGTCGATGCCGATCCGTTCATTTTTCAGGGGCGCACGGTTAACGGCTGCCTGACGCGCCTTTCGACGGTGACACTGCTCAATGTGACGGCGGGCGGCGGCTCAGTCGTGCCCACGTTCATCGTGGATAAGATTCATGCGGATCGGTAAGGGGCGAAAGACCCCCTCTATCCCCCGCCCCTTTCCCCCACGCAAGCGGGGGGAAAGAGGAGCAAACGGCGATGCGATCTCATTTTCATGGTTCGGTTCGCCATGTGTGATATGGGGAGAAGCCATGCCGTTGGGGCGGGGTAGCTGGTGAATCGCAGATTGCGGCGTCCCACTTTCGTTCGATTGTCGCCTTTTCACGGACAGGTGATCGGGTTGTTGATCGTGCTGGGCGTGCTGCCGTTGGCGCTGCTCGGAATCGCGGCCAATGTTTCGATCACGGGCGTGAACCAGCAGGCGGCGATCGATCGCCTCAGCGTGACTGCCACCAATCGTGCGGTGCAGCTTCAAGGCTGGCTCGATCGGCTGAATGCGGTGCTGTATCGGCAGACACTCGATCCCGTGCTGCATGATGCGCTCGATGCGCGCACGACCGTCGATAATACGCTGCTGACCGCCACGCGCGATCGATTGCGCAGTGTGCTCAGTGCCGATGGTTTCGCCGAACTCACGCTGATTGGCTGGGATAACCGCGTATTGACTTCGACCAGCGAGATACGCTACACGCTGCCCGATCGCACTTGTGGCCCGCGCGTAATCTGTCTGTTCGGTCCGTTCCGCGAGGGTGATCGATCGTGGTTAGGCATTCAATACCCGTTCGTCGGCGAGCAATCTGAGCAGATCGGCGCGGTCGTCGGGTTGGCCGACACGCAAACACTGGAAACGATACTTAGCAATCGGACGGGGCTGGGCGCGACCGGAGTCAGTTATCTGGCGGGTTTCGATTACGCGGTGCGCTGGCTGCCCGGTTATGGTGTACTGGCGCAGAAAGTCGCGTTTCCGCCGCTCTCACACGGCCTGACCGCCAGCGAGACGCCGCCGTATACGGGCGTCTTGGGCGTCAACGTCGCGGGGGTCACGGTGTTTGTGCCGTTGTTGAATGCGTGGCTGGTCGTCGAGCAAGCCAGCGACGAGATCGCGCAGCCGCTGGTGCCGATCCGCGTCCTGACGCTGGCGATCACCGCGCTCACATTGGCCGCGATCGTGATTGGCAGTCGCATGTCCGCGCGAGGTATCGATCGGCTGATTGTGACGCTCACGGCGCGTGTCGATCACCTGACGGCGGCGCTCGATAACGTACATGCCACCGATCGTGGGCGCAACCTGACGATCGCCAACATGAGCCACGAACTGCGCACCCCGATCAACGCGACGCTCAACTTCAGCGGCTTTTTGTTGGATGGCTTATTCGGCGATCTGACGCCCGATCAAACCGAATTGATCCGGCAGATGCACGCGGGTTCGCAGCATTTGCTCGAACTGATCAACGATCTGCTGGACATCTCGAAGATCGAGGCCGGACAAATGAAGCTGTTCGTGACCGAATATGATCCCGCGCCCGTGTTCGATCAGGCCATTGCCACGCTGCGGGCGCTCACGGCGAGCAAGCCGATCACGGTTAACGTCGATCTGCCGCGCACTTGGCCGACCATTCGCGGCGATCGGCGGCGGATGCTGCAAATCTTGCTGAATTTGGTCTCGAACGCGGCCAAATTCACCGATCAGGGTGCGATCACGCTGCGAGTGCATGTGTACGCCACGCGCGTCGAAATTCGCATCGAAGATAGCGGCGCGGGCATCGATCCGGCAGATGTGCCGAACCTATTTGAGCCGTTCCGCCAGGGGCATAATGCGCTGCTGCTCGAAAAAGGTGGCACGGGGCTGGGGCTGCCACTGAGCCGTATCTTCGCGCGGATGCACGGCGGCGATCTCGATTATCTGCCGGGCGATCACGGTGGCGCGGTCTTCATCTGCTCGATCCCGCTGGACGTGATCGCATACGATCAAAAACTCGAAGCCAAGAAGATCGAGGAGCCGATCGCCGCGAAGGGCTAAACAATTACGCATCCGCTTATTGAGCGCGAAACTTTTGGTCGGTTTTCCTGGGAAAGCTGTAGGCAAACGTTGAAAAGCAATGGAAATTTGGAGCCGTTTTTGGCTTTTGTCTGTGAATGGGTGATTCGCCCCTTGAATGCTGATTTAGTCATTCAGTGTACAAGGCTATCTGAAGAATTGGGGTGTCGTCTCTTCGTTGGCAAGGTAACTCAAGATATACAGGGGCTATATATTGCTACTATTGTGGTAATTATTCCTTCTTTCGACAGATTGGAACTATTCAAAAATAATGTAGGGACTCCGATTGGAATGACAACCTGGGAGCCATTGATTGATGATGGGCTTCTCAAATACACAATTAGTTTATTTTGGGTTCAAGGTACGATCAATTTTATTGAGTCAATACACGCTTTCGGAAAAATCAATGGACAACAGTTAAATAGCTCCCACTAAGCCAATAATCAGATTCTCGACACCGTATTTGGATAGTACGATGTCGAGACAAAACTGCCAGACTCGTTGAGTTATCCCGATCGGATTCTACGGCTGTGCAACGGTCACGGAATCACTCGTCAACGGACCGGGATTTTGCGCAAACGGCTGCGGCGTATACAGCATGATATAGGCGAAAAATTCCACTTCGGTAGGCAGCGTCAGTTGAGCGCTCCCTTTGGCCTGCGCAAAATTGTAGAAAGCGATCGGAAGGCCGGTAATATACAGGATGTGATCCTTTCTGACAATCACGATCTGTACGGCATTCAACCCTTCGACATCCCAAGTCACCGTGAATTTGCCGCCGCGCGGAACGGTGCCAGGGTTGACGTAGAAGGCGTTCACTTTGATGGTAGGCGTGGTTGTGCCCAGCAGCACGGGAGTTTTGGCGACGATCGGCCTGGGTGCGGGCGTGGGCGGTGTCGTATCAATGGACAAAACAATCTGCTGTTTGTCGTAGGTTGCACCGCTGAGAATATCCACAACGCGCATTTGCAAAGTGATCGTGGTGTCTGTGGTCACGATGGGCGCGACGCCGCCGCTGCCCGTCGAGCGTATCCACAACGCGGATCGGGGTAGCTCGACCGAGACGGGCGCGTTATTCACGATCTGTTCAAAGACGATCTGGCTGGTCCGGGTGCGATCGTTCACCTGCCAAGTGATCGGAAGGCGAGCCGTGCCACTTTTGAGTTCCGAGAGCCGGATCGCGGTGGCGGTGGTTTGAAAAGTGACGATCTTCGGCGTGACCGTGCTGTCAGACGTATACGGTACGCTCGTGTCTTGTTCGGTGAGCGGTTGATTTCTCGAATCAAGAACGCGCAATCGATATACCGGATCGGCGAAGGTCAGCGGATGCGCCGCCACATGATCGAGCGTCCCCGTAGCCGCGAGGTTGCTTTCGAGCGTCACCCAGTTGTTGGCGACATAGGACTCAAGCTGAACGTGCTGTCCCGGTTGCAGTCCGACGATCACCCAATCGACTTTGATTTTGCTCGTCGCCTGTTCGACGGCTTGAAACGTACCAGTCCCTTGAACTTTGAAAACGACAATGGAAGGGACAACCTTTTGGGAACTTTGAGCCGCAATGAAAAGGATGGGGACTGCGATGCCAATTAAACTGAAAATCGCCGCCAGAGAAAACTTAAAAATCGATCGTCGCATAGCGTACATCTTTGCGCATCCTTTTCACACGCCAGGATTGGCAATATCACTATAGCAAGATCGACTCGCGGCAGAACCGACGTTCGGCTGACAAATCGGGCGCTTGGCTGACGGGCTGTTCTTAGCGTTAAGAACCGACTTCTCTCTATCGAGAAATGGGGACGGGGTTGTTCAAACTGTCGCTGCATGAAGCTACGCGCGAAATAATGGCGGTGGAATAGGTTTTTCTAACCAATACGACTTTGTACAAGCTCTGCGCAAAACCCGGACTTGTATTTGCGCAGGCAAAGTCTTAAACTTGTTCAATGCGCCAACACTATCGAATCGCTTGGAACTACCGCTGAAGAATCGCACGGCAGCCAGCAACCTGTCGTCGCCACTGCCCCTTTAGTTGCTCTAAATGATCAAGGAGCCGTTTCATGGTCGATATTATCAAAGTTTCGGCGCGCTCACGTTCCACCGCGGTGGCAGGGGCAATCGCCGGGGTCGTGCGGGAACACCATCGCGCTGAAGTGCAAGCGATCGGTGCGGGCGCGGTCAATCAGGCGGTCAAAGCGGCGGCCATCGCGCGCGGCTACTTGGCCGACGATGGCATCGATGTGATTTGCATTCCCTATTTCACCGAAGTCAGTATCGAAGATCAAGAACGCACCGCCTTGCGTCTCATCGTTGAGCCGCGTATCTATGACGATGCCTCTGCCAAACCAGACTGAGCCGCCCCAATCGCGCCTCCTTCAGTGAGATTGATATGCTGATTGGCTGGCAGGCAGCCCCTCCCTCGGTGACGATTGAGGGGATGATCGCCACATTCCCCAGAAACCTCTAAATATTTCATAAATTTCCTGTTTTGTGATCTACTGACGTTTGTACAATCATTGTACAATGCGTGCCGCTGTATTCCCCTGCAGATTCCGCAGTTCGCCGCATGATAGACGCCGATTCATTTCTATCGGGTTCTTAACCGGATTCGCCTCGAAATTTAACGCAAACTCCCAGTTGACAATGTACACGAACAGTATAAAATATGAACCGTGAGTTTAGAAATCAGACCTGGGGTCAAATTGAGCGTATGAGTGGCTCGACAGTGCGAGAGCGTCAACGGCAGGCGCGGGAGGAGGTTATCTTGGAGGTCGCCTATGATTTGCTGACCGAGCAGGGCTATGACAAGATGAGCATGGACGATCTGGCCGCTCGCGCTGGGCTATCGAAGGCGACGCTGTATCAGCATTTCCCATCTAAAGAAGATGTGACGGTCAACGTCATTACGCGCATGATGCGACTTGGGGAACAGGATATGCTGGCCGATGACCCTGCGCTGCCCGCCATCGTGCGGCTCGATCGCGGTCTGCGGCGTGCATTGAGTCGCCGTTTCCAGCTATGGAACAGCAACGTCTCGATCCAGCCACTCAAAGTGATGCACAATGCGCAGTTCAAGGCGCACCACGAACGCGCCACCGCCGCCCTACAAACCATGATCGAGCAAGGCCAGGTTCAAGGCGATATTGATCCAACGCTGCCCAGCTTCGTCGTCGCACATATGATGATGTGGCTGTTTCGGCTCGATTTTGCGATGTTGGGGAGTCAGCAACACGCGCCCATTGACGAGGTGATCAACAGCGTCGTCAATGTCATGATCAATGGTATCAAAACGACCGGCGACCGAAGCGTCGGTTCCACGTAAAGCAATCAGCACGAATTATCAGGAGTCTATCGATATAATGGCAACCACCGCAACCCCGGCAACCCCAAACATGGCAGCAGTCGAAGTACCACCCATGACTGAAGCCCAAAAGCTGATGTACGAGCGACGCTGGATCGCACTCCTGCTGCTCAGCCTCAGCCTCGTTTTGATCGTCGCCGACAGCACGATCGTCAACATCGCATTTCCGTCGATCCGCAAAACCTTCGGTGCCTCGTTCGCCGATGCCGAGTGGGTCAACTCGATTTATTCGTTGGTGTTCGGCGCAGCGCTCATCACCTTCGGCAAGCTGGGCGATCAATATGGCCGCCGCCGCATCTTCATCCTCGGCGCGATCACCTTCCTGGTCGGTTCCGTCGGCACTGGCTTCGCGTCGAGCATCGGCATGATGATCGCCTTCCGCGCTGTGCAGGGCTTAGGGGCCGCCATGATGTCCCCATCTACGCTGTCGATCATCTCGGCCACCTTCAAAGGTCGTGAACGTGGCGCAGCCTTCGGTGTGTGGGGTGCCTCGGCTGGTGTGGCCGCCGCGATCGGCCCGATTTTGGGCGGTTTTCTGATCACCAATGGCACGTCGATCACGCCCGACTCGTGGCGCTTGGCTTTCTTGATCAATGTCCCGATCGGCATCATTGCCATCATCGGCAGTGTCTGGGCGATCCAAGAGACGCTGGATAACACGACCAAGCATCACATCGACGTGATCGGCATTGTGCTGGCCTCGTTGGCACTGGGTTCGATCGTGTTCGGCGCGATCGAAGGTCAGAATTATGGCTGGCTGACGGCCAAGAAGGTGTTCACACTCGGCCCGATCACGTATCCGCAGTTGGCCGATGGTGTCACGGCGATCCCAGCGAACACAACGTCGTTCATCCCGTTCATGTTCCTGGTGGGTATCGTATTACTGGCGCTTTTCGTACTGGTCGAACTGCGCCAAGAGAGCAGTGGCGGCGAACCCTTGTTCGAGTTCGGAATGCTGCGCTACAAGAGCTTTGGCTACGGGCTGCTGACCATTCTGATCGTCGCGCTCGGTGAATTCGGGGTGATTCTGGCGCTCTCGATCTTCTTCCAACTGGCGAAGAACCTGGACGCTTTTCAATCGGGCTTACGCTTCCTGCCATTCGCCATCGCCACTTTCGTCACCGCGCCAACCGCTGGTCAGCTATCCAGTCGGTTCGGGGCAAAGTGGGTCGTGACGGCGGGCATGGTCTGCGAAGCGATCGCGCTGTTCCTGCTCAGCCAAACCATGTACGCCGATGAGCGTTATCTGGTCTTTGTGCCGATCTTCCTGCTCTATGGCGTGGGTGTCGGGCTGGCGATCGCACAGCTGGCGAATATCGTGCTCTCCGACATCCCCAGCGAGAAGGCGGGCGTTGGCTCCGGTGCGACGAATACCATCCGGCAGTTGGGCGCATCGTTGGGTATCGCCATTATCGGTGCGGTGCTGTTCGGGACGTTCGCCGATCAGGCCAAGCCGCTGATCACCAAGTCGACCGCTTTCGAGGATTTCGGGGTGGCGGCCAAAGCTGACACAACCCTGAGCAAAGCTGATCTGGTGGTCGCCAACCTGATCGCCAGCAGCGGCGCGACGGTCAAGAAAGCCATCAATGCCGGGTTAGATGCCAACGAAGGCTTCGACACCAACAACACTGATGTCGTCGGGCAAGTATTCGACAAGGTTCCCGCCATCGCCTTCTCGATCCAAGGGGTCAACATCAACGAACCGGGTTTGAAGGATAAGATCAAGGCGGACTTGAAACCGTACTCCGATAAGCTGTCGGCGGCGCTGCAAAATGCGCTGGCGACGGGCTTCTCGACGGCGGCGCGCACGGCAGCCTCGGTTGCGGCGTTGTTCGTGCTGGGCGGGGCGGTTTGCTCGCTGCTGCTGCCGAACACCCGTCCGAAGTGGGGCGCTACAGCGGCTGTGGCCGCGCACTGACGAAAAGTGGACGCGGCAAGCCGTATCCCTACGACAAACGGTTTTGTTGTAGGGACGACGACTGGCCGCGTCCATCCCTATCACAAATTAGAACTCGATGCCCGCCTGCGCCAGAATGCCCTGATCATCGTAGGGGTGCTTGATCTGGCGCATCTCCGTCACCAGATCGGCATAATCGATCAGACCCGGCACGGCATCGCGCCCGGTGAAAATGATATGCAGCAGCGGCGGCTTGTTGGCTTCAAGCCACGCGCGCACCTCGGCAAAATCGAGCCAACCATAGCTGAAGCAGTACGTGATCTCGTCTAAAATCACGAGATCATAACCGCCGCTCACGATCTTTTCCTTCGCCAGTTCCCAGCCATGACGGGCTTTCGCGCCGCTTTCCTCAAGGTCTTTGCTCAACCAGGTGAACCCGTCGCCGCTGCTCAGGAACTCGATATCCATCTTCTTGGCGGCTTTGTGCTCGCCAAAACTGGCGCTCTCATTTTTGATAAACTGGATCACGCAGACTTTCATACCGCGTCCCCAAGCGCGGGTCATCACGCCCAGCGCGGCGGTCGTTTTACCCTTGCCATTGCCGGTATTGACGATGATCAGCCCTTTTTTGATGGCTTTCGGCGTCTTCTTTTCTGAATCGGTCGTGGCGGATTCTGGCATCGTTTCCCCATCTATTGGTTTGCACGTTATTCTACCGTCCGAACTCAGAAAAACGTTGCATCCTCGCCGACCGTCTCGGCCACGCCGCTCGGCAGATGATGGAGTGCTTCGGGGCGCGCGGTCGCCATCAAAATCTGAATCTGATCGCCATAGAGGGCGTGGATACGCGCCAAATCTTTGGTCATCGCCACGAAATCCGCCTCGTTGACCTCCGCCGTGCCGGGCGTATCGATGATCAGCAGTGTCGGGTGGCGACCGAGGCCGTCGCGCGCGCCCAACAGCGTCAACGCGAGGTGAAAGGCCACCTTGAACTTGACCCGCTCACTGCGCGCCAGATCGCCGTGTGTCATCCACGTATCACCCTGTTTGAGGCGCACCAACCGCTTTTCGTCGATCGTGACCGCGCGCAGTTCCGGCAGCCCAAACTGTGTCGCCAGCGTGACGGTCAGTTCGGCCAAACGCGCAAAGCTCACTTCGTTGAGCGCGAACACTTCCGCATCGGCCAAATCAGCCGCCGTCTGCAAGATCAGATTCCAGCGTGCGGCCATCTCGACTTCTTCTTGTTCGGCGTCCATTTCGGCGGCACTGCGGCGAAGCTGCTCCAACTGACCATCGATTTGCCCCTTGCGCACCAGCAGCGTCGCATAACTGACGCTGAAACCTTCGCGCTCCTGCTGCACATTGCTTTCGAGTTCGCGGCCAAGCTGGGCGGCTTCCTCGCGGCAGGTGGCGAGACGGGTCAGACCGTCGGCAATGTCGCGCTGCAAACGTCGAAACGTCGCGCGCAGGCTGCTGATCTCCTGATCATGCTCGCCCAGCAGGTTTTTGAGATCGCCATGTGTGCGGCTGCGCTGGATCGGCTGCGAACAGACGTAGCAGTTGTGGGTATGCTTTTCGGCGGCGAGGCGCTCCTCGGCGTTCACCATCGATTCACAGTGTGGGCAGCGCACCACGACCAAGCTGTTGAGCAAATATTCGACTTCGCTCTGTTCTTGGAGCGCGACCTTCGAGCGTTCCGCGTCCAGAATCTCCGATTCGATCGCGCCGCGCTGCCCTTCCATCGTGGCGATCTGCTGACTCAGCCGATTTTGCTCACCAATCAATGCGGCACGCCCTTCGCGGCGCGCCACCATCGCCGAGTCGTCCTCGATCGGGGCGGCGGTATCTTGCAGCGTGTCGATCGCGGCGGAAACGTCGGCCAGTTCGTTTTCGAGCAAAATAATTTGATCGGCGACGTTCGAGCGCTTGCTGCTGACTTTGCCGCGCGCGCGGCCATATGCTTCTTTGGCAAAATCTGCCTGCACCTGAATCTCGGAGACGGTGCGCGCCTGTTCGACGCCCAGCATCATCTCCAAAATCTTGCGATCCTGCCGCCCATAACTTTTTTGCGGATCGACGATCAGGTAATCATACGAGTCGTCGTCGATGTGCATGGCTTGCGCGTAGGTGCGCCACGTCGTACTGTGGGCGTGCAGATCGGGATCGTCTTTTTCGGCGCTGTGCCCCGTCCAGCGGAGCGTTGTGATGCCCAAATGCTGCATGAAGAAGCGATCGATCGCCTCGCGCATGTCGTCGCGGCTCTCGAAGCGCGCCACCGTATCGACGATCCCCAGGTCAAGCTGATCGCTTGCCAGCAGGCCGCGATAAATGCCGCCGCTCAGCCCTTCGCCGCTGCGCGAAACGCGACTGGTAAATTCCTGTGCGCCGACCGAAAATTGCACGACCACCTCCCGAATCCACGACCGCAGCCGCTTTGGGACGCCGCCATCCGAACCCGTCAGCGCCCACAGGATGCAGTTGAGCAGCGTCGATTTGCCGCTGCCGTTGTGGCCGACCCAGGCAGTCAAGCCACCGCCAATGGCGCGCTGATAGCAGAACGGGGCGGATGAGCCATCCGGGCGCAGCTTGTCGCCAGCGATGTGCAAATGGTGGACGATCAAGCGCCCTTGCGGGATGGGCGTCGCATCGCGCAAACAATCGTCGATCCCCGCATCGATCAAGACATCACGCACGATCGCGTTGCTCAGATCGGGATGATCGGGCGCGAGCGAGCGGGCGGTTTCGTGTACCAATTTCTCAAACGACAGCATTCAAAATTTCTCCGAAAACCTTTTCGTAGCGGGTTTGGATGATCGGGATCAGCGGCAGCGTGGAGGCGGCGGCGGGCGTCAGATCGGGCGCGAGATAGGTCATTTCGGCCAAGTCGAACTTGTCGAGCTGCGGCGTGTACTGTGCCACGACTTCGCACTGCGCGCGATACCAATCAAACATCGGACATTCGGCCAGCAGCCGCCGCACGAACGCGATACCCGTCGTCTCCAGCACGATCTGATGCAGTGCGCCGCGCGTCTTGCCGAACGAGGGTCGATCGCTGACGAGTGAACGCGCCGTCAGGTAGCTGAGCGCGTAATCGAAATCTTCGAGCACGTTGTAGGGTGCGCCGGGCAGGGCGACGCGCCGCACATCGATCAAGTTGGCGACAAGCAGCCGATCGAGCGGGCCGCGCAGGGCGATCAGCTCGCGGGCGGCCATTTCGCGGGCGGAATTGGCGGCCAGGGTCGCGGCCAGGTGCGTCAAGGCGAGCGCTAGGTGTCCCGGTTCGCGCACCCAGAAATCAAATCGTTGCAGGGCGGCCACCGAGTCAATCTGGCGGGTTTCGCCGTCGAGCAGACTGTTGACGGGCGCGCCGCAAAAATACAACACGATCAAAAGCCGTGCGACGTGCCGTTCAAAATACGCCATATCTTGCGTCATATCGACACTGAAACGCTCCTTCAGAATCCGAACGGCCTCACATTATCCGACCATTGAGCGCTTTTGAACAGGGCAGGAATGACGAATAACGGACGTGGCCTGCCACGCCGCGACAAAAAAACGCCATTCTTGTAGGAACGACGGCTTGCCGCGTCCGTCTTCATCGAAATACCTACCCCAAAAAGGTGAGGAATGACGAATCATGATCTACCAAATTTAACCGTCAACGTTTATCATAGCATGTGCATGAACGGCGGGTTGGATAGGAATTGAAATCAGTTGACCATTGTAACGACGAGTGATGTTGGGCAGTCCTTCGGTGATGTCGATCTATTTCGGAATGTTTCGGTCGGCATCGACGGAAACAGCAAAATCGCATTGGTGGGGCCAAATGGCATTGGCAAGACCACGCTGCTGATGATTCTGGCGGGACTGAGCCAACCCAGCGCGGGCAAAGTCCATACCGCGCAGCGTACCCGCATCGGCTATTTGCGCCAAGAGGCGATCCAAGCCTTCGCCAAACGCGAAAACACGGTCTATGCGGAAATGATGACCGCGTTCGGCGGCGTCCAGGAGCAGGAAGCACGCCTGCACGCGATCGAAGACCTCATGGCCCAGGGCGAAATGGGCGATGAACTCATGGACGAATATGGCGCACTGCAAGAGAAATTTGAAGCCGCTGGTGGTTATGACTACGAATTTCGTATCAAACAGGTCTTGCAGGGACTGGGCTTCGATCAATCGCAGTGGAATACGCTCATCCAGCATTTGAGCGGCGGCCAGCAGACGCGCGCGGTCTTGGCACGTTTGCTGCTCGAAAAACCCGACCTCCTGATTTTGGACGAACCCACGAATCACCTGGACGTTGAAGCGCTCGAATGGTTGGAGCAAATGCTGCGCAACTGGGAGGGTGCCGTCCTCATTGTGAGCCACGACCGCTATTTTCTCGATCTGGTCGTCAATACAGTTTGGGAAATGAGCCGGGTGGGAGTCGTCGCCTATCGCGGGAACTACAGCGCCTATCTCAAGCAGCGTCAGGAACGTTGGGAACGCCACCAGAAAGTCTACGACGAAGAAAAAGCGCGCCTGGAACTGGAGATGGAGTACATCCGCATCAACATTTCCAGCCGAAACCCCGAACTGGCACAGGGCAAGCTCAAGCGTGTGACGCGCGACCTGGTGGCGATCGAAGAAGTCGGGTTGATGCGCTTCCGCGACAAAAGTTGGTCTGAGATGGGTTTGGGACGGCAGCGCTCCATGAGCATCGAAGAGGCGGGCAAGGCCATCCGCGCCCTCAAGGGACCGGATGAAGACCTGCCCAAACTCAATATCGCGCTCAAGTCGGGGCATAAAAGCGAAAGCGTGGTTTTGCGCGCCACCAGTTTGCACATCGGCCACCCCGATAAGCCGCTGTTTACCACGGATAAGATCGAACTACACCGCCTCGAATGCGCCGCGCTGATCGGTTCCAACGGCGTGGGGAAAACCACATTCTTGCGCACCATCATGGGACAGGTCGCGCCGCTGAGTGGCAGCGTCAATCCCGGCGTGAACGTGAAGATCGGCTATTTTGCGCAGGCACATACCGCGCTCAATCCAGAAAACACGGTGCTCGACGAACTGCTTCAGCACAAAGAACTGCCGATGACCGATGCCAGAAAGCATCTGGCGCAATTTTTGTTCCGCAAGGAAACCGTGTTCAAGCAGATCAGCATGTTGAGCGGCGGTGAACGGGGACGGCTGGCGTTGGCAATCCTGGCCTTAGAAGGCGCGAACTTCTTGCTACTGGACGAGCCAACCAACCATCTGGATATTCCCGCACAGGAAGTGCTGCAAGAAGTGCTCGAAAACTTCGAGGGCACCATTTTGCTCGTTTCGCATGATCGCTATCTGGTCGATCGGCTGGCGACGCAAATTTGGAACCTGGAGTCGGGACATCTCCAAATTTTCGACGGCGATTATCAGAAGTTCCTGTCGTCGCGCACGGCTGAACTGGTGGGTTAGCGGTCGCCGGGATCGACAATCGGACGCGGAAAGAGTCAATAATACTTGACACAGCCCGTGTCCGACGAAATCGCCAGATAATGCGACATAGGGGCGATCCGGGGTAAATATTTGGGGTTCACGCCACTGGCTCATGGCTGAACCGCTTGTACCGGATCGCGCCGTCTGAGCCTAAAGACCCTGCTCAATGAATCTACGAATGTTTTGCTGGTGAGAAGTTTTTGCAATCCAATAAAAACGAACAGCAAAACCCCGATGACAATCCTTGTCCACCAGCTATTCAGGCTGCCGTCAAAGGTGATATAGGTTTGGATGACCCCCAGAATCATAATCCCAATGAGCGTACCCGCCACATAACCGACCCCGCCCGTAAGCAGCGTGCCCCCAATGACGACGGCGGCAATCGCATCTAGCTCCACACCCACCGTTGCCAGCGGATAGCCCGATGACGTATAAAGCGAGTAAACCACACCAGCAAGCGCGGCCAGTAGACCGCTTAGAGCGTAGACGCCGATCGTGGTCCGTGCGACAGGCACGCCGAGCAGCAGCGCTGCGTTTTCGTTTCCGCCAAGCGCGTAAACGTTGCGCCCAAAGTCGGTAAAGTGGGCCACAAAAATGCCCGCCGCCAAAACAGCAAGGAATATCATGGCAAGAAAAGACACCCTGCCACCATCGGGAAAAATGATGGAAATGTCGTATATCTGTTGGTAAAAGGGATGGTTGACTCCAACCGATTGAGTCGTGAGTAAAAATGTTGATCCGCGCGCCAGGAATAAGCCCGCCAGGGTGATGATGAACGGCGGAATTTTGAGGTAATGGATCATGGTGCCCATTGTCGCGCCAAACAGTGTTCCCAGGACGAGCGCCATTGCAAACACAATCAAGGGATGAAGGCCCGTGTTCTGAATCAGTAAGGCGCAAAACACACCCGTAAACGCAATCACTGAGCCAACCGACAAATCAATGCCACCAGAGATAATCACGAAGGTCATGCCAACCGCCGTGATACCTAAAAAGGCATTGTCGTATAAGACATTAGCAAGCACAACGGTGGAACCGAAACCAGGAAAGCGCAACCAACCGATCAGGTACAAGCCAATAAATACACTGAGGGTTGCCGCAAGGGTAAGAAACCGTGATTTCATGAGGTTCTCCTGAACCGTCGTCCGATGAAGGCACGAAATATTTCCGATTGAATGAGTAGGATGATCAAGACGACGACCGCTTTTACGATCAGATTGAATTCGGGCTGGATGCCACTGATCAGGATGCCTGTATTCATACTTTGGATGATCAGTACCCCAATGGCGCTGAGGCCGAGGTAAAACCGACCGCCGCTGAGGGCTGCACCACCGATGACGACCGCCAAGATCGCGTCCAATTCAAGGTATAAACCCGCATTGTTCGCATCTGCACCGCGTATGTTGGCCGCGACGATAAGGCCCGCAATGCCAGCGCAGATGCCGGAAATGACGTACACGAACAGTTTAATAAAGCGCGCGTTGATCCCTACGTAGTAACTGGCTTTGTCGTTCGCGCCCACCGATTCAATCATCAGCCCGATCGCCGTCCGTCGCACCAGCACGTAAACCAGAATCAACACGCCGATTGAAATGAAAATTGAAACCGGCAAACTAAAAACATAGCCTACGCCGAGAAAGGCCAGACCTTCATTCACAAATGTGGCAATCGTCGCCTGGGTAATCATCTGCGCCATGCCCCGGCCAGCCACCATGAGGATCAGCGTGGCGACGATGGGCTGAATATCCAGGAAGGCGACGAGGAAACCGTTCCATAATCCACACAGCGCACCCACTCCGATACTGATCAAGATAATCAGTGGGACGGGCATTGGGGCGACATCACCCTTCCCAACAAGGACAGCAGCGACCGCCCCGCAAATCGCCATGACCGCGCCAACCGATAAATCAATACCGCGCGTGGCAATGACCAGCGACATTCCCGTGGCAAGCAGGATAACCGGGGCCGCATTCTTAAGGATGTCGATGATGTTGCCATAAAAATGATTGCCGTAGAGCGGATCGTTCACCACTCTGATACCAAAAAAGTTTTGGGAGATCAGGCTGTCAGCGACCAAAATCAGCACGAGTGTTGCCAAAGGCCAAAGGGCACGACGGCTGTTCCGCAGCACATTTGGCAGAACACCACTCGTACCTACTTTGGGTGCGATTGGAAGCGTTTCTTTGGTGATCATGCGTGTTCCGCAATCGCTTTCATAATGGCGTTTTGGCTGATTTCATCCCGTCCCAGTTCGGCCACTTTTTTGCGATCACGCAGCACAACGACCCGATCGCTGTAATCGACCAACTCCGCGAGTTCCGAGGAAATCACCAGCAGCGGCATTCCCTGTTTGCACAGGTCCTTGATGATGCTGATAACTTCGGCGTGTGCCCCCACGTCGATGCCCCGCGTGGGTTCATCCAAAATCAGAAATTTCGGTTCAGAGATGAGCCACCGAGCCAAAATCACTTTCTGCTGGTTGCCACCCGACAATTCTTTGACTATCTTCTGTGAGTTCGGGGTGGCGATGCGCAGCGCCACAATCATTTTGTCGGCCAGTTCTTCTTGCTGCTTCCGGGTAATGAACCGGAACCAGCCGCGTTTCGCTTGCAAGGCCAGAATGATGTTTTCTCGAACGGTCAAATCGCCAATGATGCCTTCGGCTTTGCGATCTTCGGGGCATAGCCCGAATCCGTGTAGAATTGCGCGGCGCGGGGAATCGAAGTTTACCCGCTGCCCGTTTACGAACACTTGCCCTGTGTCGCCATGCGTAATCCCGAAAATGAGCTGCGCGGTTTATGTCCGCCCCGAACCCAGCAACCCGGCCAAGCCTACGATCTCACCTTTTTTTACGTCGAGATCAAACGGCTCCATCACGCCGCGTTTACCCAAGCCCTGTATATGCAGAAAAACTTCTTGCTGAGCAGGTTTGTCTACAGCCGAAGGGGCCAATTCCTCGGTCAACTCCTTACCGAGCATTTCGGAAACCAGTTGCATCCTCGGCAAATTTTGAGTGCGGTGTTCGTTGACCTTTTGCCCATTGCGCAAGATAGTGATGCGGTCGGAGATATCATAGACTTGATCGAGGAAATGGGTGATCAAGAGAATTCCGATTCCCTTTGCTTTGAGGGAGCGGATCACCGAGAACAGGGTCTTGACCTCGTTCATATCCAGGCTGGATGTCGGCTCATCCAGAATCAAAATCTTGGCAGAAAGATCGACGCCACGCGCGATCGCGGCGATTTGTTGCACTGCCACCGAATAGGATGAAAGCGGATTTGAAACATCAATATGAAAACCATAGGTTTCGAGCAGCTTGGTTGCGTTTCGATTCGTTGCGCGCGTGTTGATCAATCCCCAACGCTTGGGCTGCCTGCCTAAATAGATGTTCTCGGCAACCGAGAGCGTCGGAATAAGGTTCACTTCTTGGTAAACCGCGCTAATACCCATCACCTGGGCGTCGCGCGGGCTTTTCGGCTCAATGGCTTTGCCTTGCAACAGGATGCTGCCCGCATCTCGTTGATAAACACCCGTAATCACTTTGATAAGAGTGGATTTACCCGCGCCATTTTCCCCAAGCAGGGCATGGACTTCACCGGCGTACATCGTGAAATCGACCGCAGAGAGCGCTGGCACGCCCGGAAAAGACTTGGTCAATCCCCGAATTTCAAGTAGCGGTGTTCCGTCTGTAGCAGAAATCATGTGGATTATTCGCTCTTAAACCAAAAAACAAGGTCCATCTATCAAGAACGATGGGGCGGAAGTTTTTCTTCTAACCGCAGGTGATTATATGTCGAACTGGTAACAAGGGGAAGAAATTCGAGGCAGGACACTCTGGGGAGAGTGCCCTGCGCTTCCTTATGAGACGATGTTATTTCGCGGCACTGCACGCAGCATATTTTGCCGCAGCCGTGTCGGGGAAATTCATCGGGCTTGGCATCACGATACGCTTTTCAACGGCTTTCCCGGCCAGGGTGTCCTTCACGGCTTGGTAGGCGATCGGCCCCAAGTCGGGGAGCAAGGTGACATTGGCATTCGCGTCGCCATCGGCGATGGCCTTGAACATATCGCATACGCCATCAACGGAGATGGTCAAAAGGCCGCTCTTGCCGGACTTGATGCCCGCTTCTTTCAGCGCTTGGATCGCGCCGAGGAGCATGTCGTCATTGTGGGCCCAAACCGCGCAGACATCCTTGAGGTTATTCTGCGACTTGATGAAGCCTTCCATGACTTTCTTGCCGCCATCACGCGTGAAATCGCCCGACTGGGTAGCCACGATCTTCATACCGGGGAACAGCGCGATAACTTCGCCAAACCCCTTCATGCGGTCAAGCGCGGCACTGGAGCCAACGGTGCCCTGGATTTCGACGATATTGCAGATGCCCACGCTGGCCTGCGCCAACCACGCTCCGGCCAGACGGCCCTCGTGGTTAAAGTCCGCCGCGACGCGCGTGACATACAGCGAAGGATCGGCGCTTACACCACGGTCAACCAAAATCACGGGGATTTTGGCAGCTTGGGCTTCCTTCAAAACAGCGTCCCAACCCGTTTCAACGATGGGAGCCAGCAGAATGGCATCCACTTTTTGGGCGATGAATGAACGCAGCGCTTGAATCTGGACTTCCTGCTTTTGCTGGCCGTCGCTGAACTTCAGATCGATGCCCTCTTTGACCGCTTCCGCCTTCATGGAATTGGTGAAAGAAGTGCGCCATCCGCTCTCGGAACCGGTCTGTGCGAAACCGATGACCAGGGCTTTCTGAGCATGAGCGGTGTTCAACGCAGACGTGGCGAATAGTGACAACACTACCGCAAAAAGTAACCCGATTGACTTCACGATTTTCATTTTCAAATCTCCTGAAAAAAAGTTTTCCTCGACCATGCTGGACAATCAGCACGCATACCAGTGTAAGAGGAGGCCGCGCAGTAGCACTCATCCAAGCGGATGATTTTTCTTTCCACGTTTCGACGAGCCGTCGGGCAACGGATTCAAGTTATACTTTTGCGGCAAGGCTAACCAACCTAGTAGAGCAACGCTGGAAAGATAAGCAAGGAAAAGGGGTAGAATAAAGAGACAGAAAACAGTCAGAATGGAGGCGGAAAATGCCTGTCCAGAAATATAAAGTTGCTTTGAGCCGCAGCGAGCGGGATACGTTGAATGA
>JBBRMW010000083.1:0-20514 GCA_038230635.1 Aggregatilineales bacterium
CCCCCCAAACCCTTTCCGTCACCACAGAGAGGTGGCGTCAAGCCGCACGACACCCCTCTCCGTGAGGACGGAGAGGGGCCGGGGGTGAGGTGAATCCGGAATCTTTGAGATGTGGGTAATGGTTAAGTCCTCACGGAAAGGGGGCAGGAAGTGAGGTGAGTCTTCGCTCACTCGATCTTTCGATAGAAGATGACCGTATCGACTGGCGCGCCCTGGTTGCTCAGCGCATAGCCCGGAATGATCCCCGCCCGTGTGTAGCCGCACCGCTCGTAGAGTCGTTCGGCGTCGCTGGCGCGCTCCGTATCCAATACGAGCAGCGAGCGCCCGGCAGTTCGCGCCTCCGCCTCGATCGCCGTCATCAATGCGTGCCCGATCCCGTGTCGCCGATATTGGCGGTGGACGAGCAATTTTTGCACTTCGGCACGATGTCGGGAATTCGGCGGCCAGCCAAAGCCCAATTGGACACTGCCGATGATCTGCCCGTCATGGGCTGCCGCGATCACGATCCGCGCGTCGTCCGCGACCTGATCAGCGACGGTTTCCCAATAGGCGAGCGCCGCCGGAAGCGTGAGTGGTGCGAGAAAACTGACCGATGCGCCACCCTCAATCGCATCGCGCAGCAGCGCCGCGAATGCATCGATCGATGCGCGAATCGCTTCGGCTGAATAGACGGTAATTGAATCCAAGTGAACGCCTCCCAAATTCAGTAAATCGAACTGTGGTCAGAACCCCTCTACCATTGTGGGCGAGGGGTTTCCCGTCAAATCGTGATCTACTGAAAGCCTGTCAGATTCAGCCTGGTCGTGCCCCGATCATCGAGTGACGGCCAGACTGCCCACACCTTCGCGCTATCAGAGGTCAACGTCAATCGTTCGACCGTCGCCGCCACCGAATCGCTGATCGGATCAATCCGCGTCACTTTGCCCGGTGCGACGAAAACGACGGCGGCGCGACTCCCCGCCTCCGTGATTTGTGTGAGACCGATCGCCAACGCCGATCCATTCGCGGGCGACGGCCAACGGGCGTGATCGGCGACCCGGAATTGTACCCCATGTGTGGGATCGCGCGACGCGAACGACAGCGCATCGATCGCCCCATCACCACTCAACGAATCGGCCACGCCCCAGATCGCATATAGGCTCAGTTGATCCGCACCCAGCGCGAGCGATTCTATGATCTGCGTCGGCGCGACTGCGATCACGCCGATCGCGGTCGGAAGGGGTGGCGCGCTCAGCGATCCGGGATCAGCGCCGAGTGCCGCAACTTGGATCGTCCAGATGCGCGCCGTGTTCGCCGTCAACCACGCCGCAACCACCGTGCCCGCCGCATCGATCGTCAGTGCGGGATGGGCGGCGTCGCGTGCGATCAGCGTGGGTGGCTGCGCGTGCCCCTTTAGATCGATGATCTGTATATCGAGCAAATCTACCGCCTCCGGTGACGTGTGCCCTGTCCAGACGGTCAGCAGCCCGCCGGGTGCCAGACGGATCGCGGCATAATCGATGGTGCTCAGCGTGCTGATCGCGGTTGGCGCACCGATCAGGCTCAAGTCGGCGCTCAGATGTGCCAGATACAAGCGCGAGTCGGCGGGTTTGGCGGGATCGAGCGCATCCAACCAGAGCAGATTCGCACCGCCGGCCCCATCGTCGAAGATGCTCAGTTGGCGTGGATCGTGCGTCGTCGCCACCGTTTTGGCCGCCGATCGCTCGGATCGCCGGACGATCAACGCGCCGCCCTCATGCCACGCGATGATCGGGTGCCCGTCGCCCACGGCCAGCGCCAGACGCAACTGCGGTGAAGTCTCGGCGACGACCACGACCGGACTCCAGCCCGCTGGAAGAGTCGGCGGCGTGGCGGGTGCGCAGGCGGCGAGGAAGATACACAGTGCGATCAGCACGACGGACAAAGCCCTCATGGCAGCGCCGCGCGGATGCCCAACCCGGCGGTGACGCCCGTGAACAAATCTTCCGTCACGAGCTTCTCCGCCCCGAACAACTCCGTCAGCAAGCCCAGCGAAAACGGAATGCTCGATGATCCGCCCGTCCGCACCACCGTGTCGATCTCGGCGGGGGCCAGCCCCGATCGCGCCACCACATCCGCCACCATCTCCCGAATCTGCCGCCATTCGATCTGCGTATAATGCTCGAATTGCGAGCGCGTGATGGCCGCCCAGATGTCGATGTCATCACCCGTAAAGCGCAGTTCCGCGAACGGCACATCCGACAACTGCCGTTTGACCGCCTCGACATGCTCGAACAGCGCGAAGCCATAGAAGTTGAAGATCAGCGATTCGAGCGCATACAGGCGGGCGGGCGCGGAGCAATCGGACTGCATCCGTTGGAGGAACGTGCGCGTTTCGGTTGTTGCCAGCGCAGCCAGCCCTTCCCAGGCGGTGACTTGATCGATCAAGGCGCGCGGCACGGGTAGTTTTTTGTCGCCCCAGGTCACATCGCGTCCGAAATGCGGCGTCAGGCTGTGCTCGATGATACGCTGATCGAAACGATCGCCGGCGATGCCCAGGCCGCCGATCGCCAGGATGATCGGTACGCCGCCGGGTGTCACCCGCATCGCCGTCACATCGAGCGTGCCACCGCCGAAATCGTAGACCAGGATATTTTGTGGTGCGTCGATCGACTGTGCATAGTGGCGAGCGGCGGCGACCGGCTCCAGCTCGAAGTCGATCCGCTCGAAACCCGCCAACTGCGCTGCCTTTCGCAACCGATCCTCGGCGCGCGCATCATCCGCCGCACCCTCGGCTCCGACGAAATGGACGGGACGCCCCAGTACGACTTCGGTCACGCGCTCGCCCAGCAGATCGGCGGCCCGTTCGCGCGCCGCCCGTAAGTAGAGCGCGATCAGCTCTTCGAGTGTATAGGTGCGGCCATATAACATCGTGCCCGTATATGGCGTCGCCAGCGCGCTTTTGAGCGAGCGCAGCAGGCGTCCGGGTTCGAATTCATCGACCATGACGTGAACATCGGTGGCGACCACACCGATCTCCGCGAACAGCATTTCGACGCGCCCGACCCGCTTCTGCACCATACGCCGTTCGCGGTGGATATTTTCCGCGTTATAGCGGTTGATCGCGTCCATGCCGACGTGCAATTCGTGCTCGCGCGTCACATAGATCACGCTGCGCATGGTATCCGTCGCGCCCACTGGATCGAGTGGCAGCACGCGCAGAGTCGCGCCGTCATAGGCCGCAATGCCGGAATTCGTCGTGCCAAAATCCATCCCAATGCGCAAGGTTCGCCGCCTTTATGTCCGCTCATTCGCAAGCAAGGCGCTTGATTATACGCCACCGCGTGGCTTACCCAAACCCCGAACCCGCGCCGGCGTGCATTCAGAATTAGGGGCGAGCGCCGTGGCGGACGAGGCAAGCCTCGTCCCTACAGAAACAGCATCTAGGGTAGGGACGAGGCCTGCCTCGTCCGTCTCGAAAGTGCATCGCCAGGGGCGAGCGGTTCGGAACGACTCCGCCCCCATCCCTGAATGCACCCCATAGGAGGTTTTTGTGGCTTTTTTGAGCCGGTTGGGTGTAAAGTTGATGCGATAGACGTTGAACTGGTATGCGGGGTTGATGATCATGGATAAGCGGATTGTGGAGTTTATTCGGACACTGCGCGCCGCCGGAGTGCGCATTTCCGTAGCCGAAAGTATCGATGCGCTGGATGCCGCCGATCAGATCGGGTTGTTCGATCGCGCCGATTTCCGCGACGCGCTCAAATCGACGCTGGTCAAAGAGCACACCGATCGCCCCAAGTTCGATCACTTTTTCCCGTTGTTTTTCGATACGGGCGCGCCGCCCATGTTCAATATGGAGCAAGAACTGACGCCCGAACAAGCGCAAATGCTCCGCGAGGCACTCGAATCGCTGATGGGCGATACGGACGCGCTCAAACAACTGCTCGAACAGATGATGCAAGGGCAGCCGCTCAGCCAGGATCAGATGGATCAAATGGGGCGCATGATCGGCCTGCCCAACGCCGATAATCAGCGGCAAGACCCGTATTATCAGCGGATGATGCAGCGCGCGCTCGGAATGCAGCAGTTGCAAGAACTGCTCGAAAAGCTGCAGGCCGAACTCGAAGCAATGGGCATGAGCGAGCAGGCCGTCAACGAGATCATGGAGATGATGGAAGCCAACCGTGACGCGCTGGCTGAGCAGATCGGCAAATTCGTCGGCAGCAGCATCGCCCAACAAATGGCCGAGCAGCCGCCCGAAGAAAAACCCGATCTGATGAACACGCCGTTCCAATACCTCAATTCGGAAGATGTCGATACGCTCCGCGACGAGATCAAGCGCCTGGCCGCGCGTCTGCGCAGCCGTGCCGCGCTCCGTCAAAAGCGCGCCAAAAACGGCAAACCTGACCCGAAATCGACGATTCGCAACAACCTGAAATATGGTGGCGTCCCGCTCGAAATCAAATTCCGTGATCGCCATTTGAAACCGCGTCTGGTGCTCATCTGCGACATCTCAACATCGATGCGCTACTGTGCGGAGTTCATGCTCACGCTGATCTACGAACTGCAAGATCAGGTGTCGAAGGCGCGCAGTTTCATCTTCATCAGCGATATGCACGAGATCAGTGACTTTTTCCGCCTCCAGCAGCCCGCCACCGCCATCCAGACGGTGCTCGACTCGCACCAGCCCGGCTCGTACAACACCGACTTGGGCAACAGCCTGAACACCTTCGCCAACGAAAAAATGGACGCGCTCGACAGCCGCACCACGATCATCATCCTGGGCGATGGTCGCAACAACCTGAACGATCCGCGCCTCGATCTGGCGAACGATCTGCGCCGTCGCTCGCGCCGCCTGCTGTGGTTTAACCCGGAGTCGCCGAGTCAATGGGGCACGGGCGACAGCGATATGCACCTCTACGCGCCGATCAGCGATGGTGTGTTTCAGGTGCGCAACTTGGCGCAGCTTGTCGATGCGATCGATAAGATCATGACCGACGGGTGAGCGATTGAAAGAACCTCACCCCCCAACCCCCTCTCCGTCACCACAGCGAGGGGGCGTCAAGGCGCACAACACCCCTCTCCGTCCTCACGGAGAGGTGCCAGGGGTGAGGTTCTTCGCTCAGAACAGCCCCAGAATATTGCCGTCGTCGTCGATGTCCACCTGTTCGGCGGCAGGGTGATCGGAGAGGCCGGGCATGGTGCGCATCTCACCGCACAACGGATAAATGAAGCCCGCTCCGACGCTCGCGCGTACCTCGCGGATCGGCAGCGTGAAGCCGCGCGGCGCACCCTTCAACGTCGGATCGTGGCTCAGGCTCAGATGCGTCTTTGCCATGCAGATCGGCAGTCCGCCAAAGCCGTTCGCCTCATAATCCCGAATCTGTCGATCGGCCAGTGGTTCGTAAGCGACGCCCGCCGCGCCATAGATTTCGGTGGCGATCGTCTCGATTTTCTTTTTGATCGGCTGATCGAGATCGTACAGAAAGTGGAACGTATTGGGCTTTTCAGCGGCGGAGACGACCATCTCGGCCAGTTCTGCCGCGCCTCGCCCACCATCGGCGAAGTGCCGCGCCACCGATGCGCCGAGCGCGCCCGCCTCGACCGCGATCCGTTGGATAGCCGCGATCTCATCGGGGTGATCGGTTTCGAACACGTTGATCGCCACGACGGGCGTCACGCCATGTTTACGGACATTCTCGATATGCTTGATCATATTGGCTGCGCCCGCTTCCACGTCGGCGACGTTGCGTTCGAGCAGTTCGGGCGGCAGCGCCTTACCCGCCACGATCCGATAGCGTCCGCTGTGCGATTTGAGCGCGCGCACCGTCACCACCAGCACGGCAGCATCGGGTTTCAAGCCGCTGACCCGACACTTGATATTGAAGAATTTTTCCGCGCCAATATCCGCACCAAAGCCCGACTCCGTGACGACGTAATCGCCGCACTTGATGGCGATCTGATCGGCGAGGATGCTGCTGTTGCCGTGCGCGATGTTGGCAAACGGCCCGGCATGGATAATCGCGGGCGTGTTTTCGAGTGTTTGCAATAGGTTCGGGCGCAGCGCATCTTTCATCAGCACGGTCATCGCGCCCGCTGCGCCGATCTGCTCCGCCGTAACAGGACGTTTTTCGTGGGTCAGGCCGATCACGATACGCCCAAAACGCTCGCGCATATCACTCAGCGAGGTGGTCAAGGCCAGGATCGCCATGACTTCGCTGGCGACCGCAATATCGAAGCCAGTCTCGCGTAATACGCCGCCCTCTGTCTTGCCGCCCATGCCGATGATGATCTGGCGGAGCGCCCGATCGTTCACATCGAGCACGCGCTTCCAGGTGATGCTTTCGGCGTCGATGTCGAGCGGATTGCCGCGCAGCAGGCGGTTATCGATCATCGCCGCCAGCAGGTTATTCGCCGCCGTGACCGCGTGAATATCGCCCGTCAAGTGCAGGTTGAACGTCTCCATCGGCACGATCTGCGAATAGCCGCCGCCCGCCGCGCCGCCCTTGATGCCGAACGTCGGCCCTTGCGAAGGCTGCCGCATCGTGATGATCGCGCGCTTGCCGATATGGTTCAGAGCCTGGCCGAGGCCGACGGTCGTGGTCGATTTGCCCTCGCCCAGCGGCGTTGGCGTGATGGCGGTCACGTCGATGTATTTGCCATTCGGACGCTCGCGCAGACGATCGAGTACATCGAGCCGAAACTTGGCAACGTGCGGGCTGCCGTACAAGTCGAGATCATCGGACGTGAGTCCCATTTGATCCGCGATCGCGTGGATGTGTTTGAGCGTCGCGCGCTGGGCAATGTCAAGGTCTGAGAGCATATCGGCGCAGCCTTTCAGAAATATTCTGCTCGTCAGCCTAATTTTGCCAGGAATAACGAATGCGGCAAGCCCCGGACTCGCCCCCCTTCAAGCCTACCCACACATTCACCTCACCCCCAGCCCCTCTCCGTCCTCACGGAGAGGGGTGCAGGACTCGACTCTGTCACGATCTTTGGCGGATGCGGTGTGGTTTGACGCCCCCTCGCTGTGGTGATGGAGAGGGGATTGGGGGGTGAGGTGAATGTGTGGGTATTCAAGAAACCGGGCGCCCCCATCGGGTTCGCCCCTACAAAAACCGCGCACGGTAGGGGCGACCCGACGTAACCGCTCGTCTTTCCTTTACCCATCGAAGCTGGGCGCGGCCACCGTCGGCGGAATCGTTAGATTCGGGGCGGTGGGTGTTGCGGCAGGAACGTTCGTGTTCGGCACGATCAAGTTGTTCAGCGGCGGCGGCGGCGCGCCCCCGGTGGTGATCCAGTGTCCGGCCAACGGAATATCGTTTGCGATGCCGTAGATGAAGTTGAAATCGGCGTAGCCAGGTGTCAGTGTGTTTTTCAGAAATACAATCCCGTTTGAGGAGCGCAGTACGCCCACGCCGCTGAAACCCTGACCGTTCCAATCACCCACGATCGGCAGATCGCAGTGGCCGTAGGGATTCATCCCAACCGGGCAGGCGACGCCGAACGTGAGTATCTGCCCGCCGTAGATGACGCCGTTGGGCTGCGAGTTGTTCTGCAAATAGAAGCGACTCTGGCTCGGACGATAGATGCCCGGACTATCAAAACCATCGCCATCCCAATCGCCGACGATGCCAATGTCGCCCATAATACCCATGATCGCCGCGAAGTTGGCATAGCCCAGCCCCAGCGTCTTTTTCAGGTATAAAGTGCCATTTGTGGGACGGAAGACGCCGACACCATCATGCGTCATGTCACTCGTCCAGCGTCCCGCCAACGGAATATCGCCTGGGTTGCCCAAACGGAAGGTGATGAAGGGTATATTCGGCGTGTTTTGATCGCGCAGGATGAAGAAGCCCGTGTTGCGCAGGTACAGTCCGATCGTGCTGACGCCATTGCCCATCCAATCGCCGACGATCGGATAGTTGGTGGCCGATTTGGTGGCATCGCCGAATTGGACGTCGAGATTGGAATAGCAGCGGATGCCCGGGTTACAGCCGTTCAGGTTCGTGCGCAGGTGGAATGTGCTCGTGCTGGGCCGATAGATACCGATTGAATCGATGGGCGTCAGGAGACCCGTCAAAACATAGGCCACTCCCTGAGCCACATTTGACCCCACCTTTTTGCCACTCGCCCCGATCAAGGCGGTGCTGCCATCCGCCGACATGCCGCCGATACTTCCGAAATAATCGTTGGTGGCAGCATCACTCGGCGAAATGCGCGGCCTCTGCATCCAGGTCGTTCCGTTGCGCGTAAATGCGTATGCTGCGCCGTTTTTAGCCAGCCCTCCCGATGGTTGATGATCGGCTCCAACGAGGGCGGTGCTGCCCGAGGCCGATAACGCTACTGTTCCCCCAAAGTAACTTTGTGACACGCCGTCGTTGGCGGTCAACTTCGTCTGCTGAAGCCACGTAGTGCCGCTACGTGTGAATACGTAAGCGGCACCTGTGGGACTCTTATGATTTGCTCCCAATAAGGCCGTATTGCCATCAACTGATAGTGCCGTTGACCCGCCGAAATTATCGCCAGCCGCTCCATCACTAGCAACCAACTCGACTTGTTGGGACCAGGTTATGCCGCTCCGCGTAAAAATGTAACCAGCGCCTTGCGTAGTGTTCGTTTGGATCGTCTTTTGATCGGCACCAATCAAGGCTGTATTTCCATCGGCGGAGAGTGTCACCGAACCCCCAAAACGATCATCCATTGCAAGGTTATTTGCCGTCAACGGGGTCAATTGACTCCAGATATTTCCATTGCGCGTGAAGATATAGGCCTCTCCGGCCAACGTTTGCCCAGATACCGTTTTCCACGGGGCACCTACCAGTGCTGTGTTGCCATCGTCGGACAAGGATACCGCTAGACCAAAATAATCATTTTGTGCACCGTCACTGGCGACGAATTGTTCTTGCTGAGTCCAACCAGTACCGGTGCGCACGAAAACGTAAGCACTTCCCGTGTGATTTGCCCAACCAAAAGTACCGATGAGCGCCGTGTTGCCATCGGCAGACAGCGACACGGACGAACCAAACCAATCATTTGCCGCCCCGTTGTTAGCAACCAGCCGAATTTGTTGAGTCCACACACCACCGCTTCGTACATAGATGTAAGCAGCCCCTTGAAGCGCGTTTGCGCCAATAGTTCTGCCCCCTGACCATCAATCGCGGTATTGCCGTCACTAGATAAAGCAGATGCGGTGCCGAAATAATCATTTGCGATGCCATCATTTGCGGTCAATTCCGCTTGCGTGGCGGCGCTCGGCGTGATCGCACTGCCGGTTTGCACCGAGGCGGTGGTGGCGCGGGTGGTGCTGAGCAGCAGCACGAGGCATATGAACGTAGTCGCAGTGATCTGAATGCGAGACGGTAAATGAGTGTGTTTTTTCATGGTCACTGCTCGCAGTCTGTCTATTATCAAGGTTAAAATGATGCTCTATTCTAAGGCTAAAATAGTAGATAACATTCACAATTGACGCAATCGCCATATATAGGGGTAGTGACGGATTTTGATAGACATTTTGCCCCCATATATAGGGGTGATCTCTATTGTGAATGTTAACTAGTGATTGAGTCAATAGGCTGGCGAACAGCATACGGGCACGCGCAAAGTCCAGAAAATGTCTCACATTCACCTCACCCCCAGCCCCTCTCCGTCCTCACGGAGAGGGGTGCAGGACTCGACTCTGTCACGATCTTTGGCGGATGCGGTGTGGTTTGACGCCCCCTCGCTGTGGTGACGGAGAGGGGGTTGGGGGGGAGGTTCTTAATCGGCCAGTTTGATTTCCAGCGCGGCCAGCAGCGAAAGCGCCTGCGGCAGTGAAAACGTCGCGCCTTTGACTTTGTTTACCAGAGGCGAGATCGCGTAGTTCACCGCGTTCGTGAAGTTCGCGCCCGTCAGATCGCAGTTGAGAAAGCGACTGTCGGCAAAATCGGTTTCGTGGAAGTCACCGCCCGCGAGTTTCGCTTCCGAAAATTCGACATCGATCGCTTTGCTTTTGATCAGCCGCATTTTTGGCAGCAGCAAGCCAATAAACGTCGAATGGCTGACGTCGGAATTCTCGAAATGCACCAGCCGCAGCAGTCCCGCCTTTGTCCAGGCCGCCGCCGTCCAGTTGATGTAGACCGCCTCGCACTTTTCAAAGCTGACCGCATTGAAGACGCAGTTTTTGACGGTCGCCAGATACAAGCCGCAGTTTGTGAACGTGCAATCTCGAAAACGGCAGCCATCCCAGGCGGTCTGCGCAAACTTGCAGTTTTGGAAGCTGCACCCCTCAAACTCCTTATCCGCGATAGTCGCCGACCGATAATCGAGGTTCTTGAACGTAACGCCCACGAAATTGTCGGTGCTTTCGATCGATGGAGACATTGCCACCCGCCTCTCCACAAAAATAATCTGAACGTCCCCCACGATCGGGAAGATCGTCCATTATCCACAAAAGAACCTCACCCTGCACTTACCCTGGGTGCATTCAGGGCTGGGGATAGAGGGGTTTGTCCATTCCCGAATCTCGCCCCCAACGTTGAATGCACCCGTCCAGGGCGATCCTAGCTGACCATCAAGAATCTTTTACATATTTTTTTATAGGTTTCTGGACAAAATCGAAAAACATAAAAAATGATATACTATCTGCAATTAGGTTATTTATGCGATCAAACAAATAATTGTTAACGTACCAATAAGGGAGCGCCCGCCATGAAATCAGCACGCCGTTCAATGTTCGTGATGCCGTTTGCATTTGTCGCCATGCTCATCGCCCTGTTCGCCGCGACTCATAACGCCCGTGCCACCGCTCCCGCCACCGCGACACTCGGCAGCCCCGCAACGCTCAGCGTGACGCTGCTCCCCGTCACCGCGACAGCCGCACCCACCCAAACGCTCGTCGTCGATAATTTGGACGACATCGATCATGGCGCTTGCCGACCCACCATCTGCACCTTGCGTGATGCGATCAGGACGGCATAATCCGGCGCAGTGATCAATTTTGATCCCAACACAGCCGGCAGTTTTGTGGTATTGATCGCACCGCTCACAATCAGCAAAAACTTGACTATCAACGGCCCCGGACCGAGACCTGACGCGATGACGATCGCTGGAACTACTGATTTTTACGGAATAATCTTGATTAATCCGGGTGCCACCCTGGCCGTCAATCTATTGCACTTCACAAAGGGTCATATCTTAGGAGCCATCTACAATATAGGTGGAACGGTTCTAGTTACCAATTGTATTTTTGACCATAATGATGGTGGCATCACTTCTAATGATAGTGCTGTGGCGATCATTACAAATAGCATATTTCATGATAATCGGGCAACGAGCGGCGCTGCAGTAGTGGCCGGGCACAACAGTATCGTCCGCATTTTTCGCAGCCTTTTCTATCACAACCATGCGACCGCCGGCGGCGCATTCGCCATTGGATCCAGCGATGTTATCGTTGCGAATAGCACGATAGCAGATAACAGCGCTACTGCAAATGAAGTGGCTTTTGTCATTGATGGGAAATTAGACATTATCAACTCAACACTTCAAAATACCATTCAGGGTAACCGGCGCGGAATGTTAGACGGCGACGTTATCACACTGAAAAATACCATCATATCAGACTCATCAGGCACGTCTCTTACGGAAAATTGTGGAAGGCCAATCATTGATGGTGGGCACAATCTACAGTACCCGGACAAGACCTGTTTCAACATCAGCCCGGTTCAAGATCCAAAACTAGGACCATTGGCTGACAATGGAGGGCCTACGTTGACGTTGGCTCTACAAACGGGCAGCCCTGCTATTGGTGCAGGCGACAAAACAGTTTGCCTATCCTCATGGGCGGGTGGCATCGATCAGCGCGGAATTTTGCGCAATAAATCCTCATCGTGCGATATTGGGGCATTTGAAACAGGCTCTGTCTTTATCGTGCAAACACCAATCCCAATGCTGTCCCTTACCCTGACGCCGAGTCTGCCCTAATTTTCATTTCGAGAGGCCGACATGAAACATACACGCAAATTGCTCAACGCTTTTTTTGCATTGGCAGTAGTTAACATTCACAATAGAGATCACCCCTATATATGGTGATTGCGTCAATTGTGAATGTTATCTAGGGCGTGTCTGCAAAGCGTTTGGGCGGCTGACCCCTCTCCCCAACCCCTCTCCCACGCAGGCGGGGCGAGGGGCTTGACTCCCCTTTCCCCCCGCTTGCGTGGGGGAAAGGGGCCGGGGGATAGAGGGGTTTGCAGACACGCCCTAGTATCTTTATCATTTTTCCAGGGTACGACAGTGGTGCATTCGAGGCTGAATGCTCACAGCTCGCCTCGCTTGGACAGTTTGGGGCGCAAATCGGTGTAACGACGGCCTCAACTTCAAATACCTGCGGGAGAGGGGTTGGGGATGAGTGCTCTTGCCGGTTAGCTATACCGCTGAATCAGCTCGCTGATCTGCTCGGTGTGGCCGACCAGATCGGTCGTCATCAGCGCGTCCACATCGGCGAAAAATGCCTGCGCCGGGAACGGTTTATCCGGCTGACTGAGCTGACTGATGCCCGGATGCAGCGTATCGCGCAGAATCTCCGAGTCGCTGTGCAGCTTTTCGTGCAGCTTTTCGCCGGGACGCGGCTCACTGAACTCGATCGGAATGTCGATATACGGACGCAGGCCGCGCAGCCGGATCATGCGTTCGGCCAAGTCGAGGATACGCACCGCCTCGCCCATTTTGAGCAGGAAAATATCGGTGCCGTTAGTCAAGCACGCGGCATGGATAACCAGGTTGGCCGCCTCCGGGATGCTCATGAAAAAGCGCGTCATATCGCGGTGCGTAACCTTGACTGGGCCGCCATTTTCGATCTGACGGTTGAAGGTCGGCACCACGCTGCCCCGGCTGCCCAGCACGTTACCGAAGCGCACCGAGGTAAAAACCGTGTGGTTATCCGGCACCGCGGAAAGCGCCCGCAAAATCAGTTCGCAGACGCGCTTGCTGGCGCCCATCACGTTCGACGGATCGACGGCCTTATCGGTCGAGATCAGCACGAAGCGCTCGATGCCGTGCGACTGGCTGAGTTCGGCCAAGCGCCGCGATCCGCCGATGTTCACGCGCAGCGCTTCGTTCGGAAATTCCTGGATCATCGGGACGTGTTTGTATGCGGCGGCGTGGAAAACGACCTGCGGGCAATATTTCGTGAATACCACCCCCAACGTGCGATCGACCGTCACATCGGCCAGGATCGGCGTGATTTTGCCTTTCATGGCCGGGAATTTGGTGGCGAGTTCGATCTCCAAATCGTAGAGGCCGCTCTCGTTGTTATCGAGCATCAGCAGCCGTTCGACGCCATACGCGCACAGTTGGCGGCACAACTCCGAGCCGATCGATCCCGCGCCGCCCGTGACCAGCACCGTTTTCGTCAACACGAGGCTCAGGTCGATCGCCTCGTTGCGATTCTGCGCGCCGCGCCCGATCAGGTCTTCGATCTGCGCATCACGGAGCAGCGTCGCACTTTTGTTGGCGTTCATCAGCGCGAACACATCGGGCAGCGTTTTGATACGCGCCGAGGTCTTTTCGCACAACCGCAAAATATCGCTGCGATCGGCTTCCACAATATTGAAAATCGCCAGCACGACCAGATCGGCGTCGTATTTGGCGGCTAGTGCCGGAATATCCGCGCGCGTGCCGAGCACCGGACACAACTCGATATACAAGCCCTGAACCGTCGGATCATCATCGACAAAGCCGATCACGTCGTAGCTATAATCGTGGCTGACGAGTCGATGCTTCATGCGCCAGACGAGTTCCTGTCCGGCTTCGCCCGCGCCCACGACGAGTACTTTGATGTGCGTGTAGGTGATCGGATATTCGCGGTGGCGGATGTCCTGGACGCGCCACGATGCCCCGGTCAGCAGGCGCGTCCGATAGCGCAGGGAGAGAATTCCGAACAGGATGAATAAGTTAGCGATCAGCAGCGTGACGAGCGGCACGGGCATCGGAGAGAACGGAACATCGATCAGCACCATCAGCAGCCACACCACCAGGATCGGCAGGATGATCCGGCTGATGCCATAGCCACTGGTGCGCGGCCAAACCATGTGGTAGACCTTGTTTGTATACAGGCCGAGCACGATGGCGAGCAGCGCGCCGAACACCAGCGCCGCGAACTCTGGCCGCGCTAGTGGGAACGTCCCTTGCACGGCGAACGGGACCAACGCATACACGACCAGGATGATCAGCACATCGGCAGCCATCCAACGTAGAATCCGGGTGAGATGGCGCGGCACAACCTGGGTTGATCCACCAATCATGTTGTTGGTCACATTATCCTTGAGTCGATTGTCGCTGACTTGTGCGCTCATAGATCGATTCCGCTTCCCCCGTATTTCAACACGTATATGCGAATTGATAGTCGATTATATTCTATTGGGTATAACACGCTGATTGGGTGCGATGTTAGCTGAGAGATGTTATCAATGTGTTGCATCGGCGGTGCATTTTGGGTTGCACCAACTAAAAACGGGCGCGCGACATTCGAATGGACGCGGTATTCCGCATCCGCATCGTCACCCCAGATTCTAGTGCAGGCGGCGCTGATTGCTATAAATGCGCGATAAAAGTTTGTCAAGAAACGTTTGTTGGAAATCCCGTCTTGCTTCACGCTTTCTCAACACATGTGCCGCATCGGGAACTGCCATTATAATAATTGGGCGCAATTCTTTCGGAGATGATCGATTATGGCTATGATGGCTATTCCATTCAATCGGGCGAGTGCGATCGGTGGCGAAAGCGAAAATATCCTGGCGACGCTGGGTACGGGCGCGTTGGCGGGCGATGGCGCGTTCACCAAGCGCTGCCACAAACTCTTGGAGGAGTCGCTGGGCGTGCCAAAGGCGCTGCTCACCACGAACTGTACGCACGCCCTGGAAATGAGCGCCCTGCTGCTCGATATTCAACCTGGCGACGAGGTGATCGTGCCCTCGTTCACGTTCGTCTCGACGATCAATGCCTTCGTGCTGCGCGGCGCAAAACCCGTGTTCATCGACGTGCGCCCGGATACGCTCAACCTGGACGAGACGCTGTTGGAGGCGCTGATCACGCCGCGCACCAAAGCGATCGTGCCCGTTCATTATGCGGGCGTCGGCTGTGAGATGGATACGATCATGGCGGTCGCACAGCAGCACAAGATCGCCGTCGTCGAAGATAACGCGCATGGGTTGTTCGGCAAGTACAAGGGCAAGTATCTGGGCACGTTCGGCGCGATGGCGACCCAGAGTTTCCATGAGACCAAGAATTTCACCTGCGGCGAGGGCGGCGCGCTGCTCATCAACGACCCAGAACTGGCCGAACGCGCCGAGATCATCCGCGAAAAAGGCACCAATCGCAGCCGCTTTTTCCGGGGTCAGGTGGATAAATATTCATGGGTCGATCTCGGTTCCAGCTATCTGATGTCGGACATCCTGGCTGCGTTCCTTGCCGCGCAGTTGGAAGCGCGCACTCAGATTCAGGGCACGCGGGCGCGCATCTGGGAAACGTATCAAGCGGGGTTGACGATGTGGGCTGCCGAACAAGGCGTCGGGCTGCCCGTTGTGCCGGCCTATTGCGAACAGCCGTATCACATGTTCTACATGCTGCTGCCGAGCTTGGCCGAGCGCACCAAGCTGATTGCGCACCTGAAGGCGTGCGGCGTCCAGAGCGTGTTTCATTATCTGCCGCTGCACCAATCAGACATGGGGCGCAAATTGGCGGACCCGGCGACCCACTGCCCCGTCTCCGAAGCCGTCAGCGATCATCTGATCCGGCTGCCCTTCTATAACACCCTGACGCTCGATCAGCAGGCGCGCGTGATCGAGGCCGTCCGCGATTTCCGGGTGGGCGTGTAAAAAAATATCACAAGATGGGTAAGAATCGGACGACGGCCTGCCGCGTCCGCCCACCTGAAAAACCAAAGCGAAAAGGAAGACTATGCGGCGGCAAACGATTCTCATTATCCTGGCGGCGTTCGGTGTGTTCGCGCTTATTCTGGCGATCCTGGTTATCCCACAATTGGGCGGCGACCGCTCGCTCAGCGTGACACTCACCGCCCAGAAGCACGCCGCCGATCTGTTCAGCACGCAGCAGGCCGGCACGCCGCCCACGTCGATCGCTGTTGCCCCGACCGGCTCGCTCGTGCCGTTCGATGCGACCAATTTCCCGGCGACCGCCACCGCCGCGCAGCAGACGTTCGCCGCCAATTTCATCGGTGGTCAAACACTGACCGCGCGCGCATTTTTTGATGTTTTCACGCAGCAGGCCAAATCCACCGCGCTGGCAGCTACTTCTCAGGGCACGAACCCCGCTGTGCAAACCGCCAACGCCGGACTCTACAAATTGCAGACGGAAGTGGCGAGCACGTCGGTGGCACAGGAAACGCAAGCCGCGATCGTCATCTTCTTGACCCAGACGGCAGCCGCCGCGCCCACCGCCGCCCCACCCGAAATCAGCCCGATCGCCCTGACCCAGACCGCGCTCGCCCCCCTGAATAACCGCCTCACCGCCACGCAAGCCGCGCTCGACGATACCGCCACCAACGATCACGTCAGTACGCTGATTGCGCTGACCGATAGCGCGCGCCCAACCCTTCCGACGACGCCAACGCTCACGCCCGCACCGATCGATTTCGTGGTGCAGACGCGCATAGCCGAGGTAGCCATCCAAACCGCGCTGGCGCAAAACGCGGTCAATGCGTCCGCCGGATCGTTTCAAACGGCCATCGCCGAGCGACTGACCCAAACTGCGGCGGCCATCCCGACGCTCACGCCAATGCCGATCAGCCCACCCGAACAGACGCAGACGGTCGCCGCGCCCTTCACCAGCCGCGAAACGGCCACCGCTGCCGCCGTCAGTGATGCGGCCACCAATGCTGCCGTCAGCACGATTTTTGCGCAAACGCAAGCCGCCCTGCCGACACTGACGCCTTCGCCGACACTCAATCCGCCCGAATTGACCCAAACGCAGGATGCCGCCGTCAGCACCGCACTGGCGGGCACGGCGACGGGCGATGCGAATGCGGCCCTAAATACCCTGGTCGCCGCGCATGTGACACAGACCGCGTCGATGCTCGCCACGCCGACGCCGACGCCCACACCGACGCCGATCAGCGCCCCGCAGATCACACAAACCGCTGCCGCCCAGTTCAGCGGCTATCTGACGCAGACCAGCGATGCGGCCATCACCGCCACCGCCGCCGCGCAGGTGCAGTCCACCATCGGCAGCCAGTTGGATGCCTACAAAACGGCCACCGCGAACGCCGTGCGCGCGACGATGGTCGGCTCCTTCGAGCCGCTTGATGCGTCCACCATTTCGAGCATCAAAACGATTGCGACCTTGAGCGGCGCGAAAAGCGCGATCACCGGACTCGCCTTCGACGGCCTCGGTACGCGCTTGGCCGTTTCGTCACTCGATCACGATCGGGCCGCCACCGTCTGGGATATGCGCGTGGGCGGCGATCCGCTCGCCATTTTTAGCGCGTTCAGCAATTGGAGCGCGGTCGCCTTCAGCGCGGATGACCAGCGCATCGCAGTGGGCGGCGAGGACAAAACCCTGCGCGTGCTCACCCTTGCGACGGGCGACGAAACCGTGTTCAAAGGGCACACCAACCCGATCTCCGGCGTCGCGTTCAGCCCGGATGGACGCCTGATCGCCACCAGCAGCGCCGATGGTCAGATCGGTATCTGGAATGTGACGGCGGGCACGGTCGCGTTTCTAAAGGTGCCGGGTGGATCTGCCGCCCTCAGCGGTGTGGCCTTCAGCCCGAACGGTCGTATTGTTATCTCTGGCAGCGTCGATGGCACGGTCAAGGTTTGGGAGACCAACGCCGGGATTTTGCTGAAAACACTTATCACTGGGCATCCTGTGACGAGCATCGCCTATAGTCCGACGGGCGCGCTAATCGCCGCGACCTTCGTGGATGGTTCGATGCGTTTGTGGGATGCCAAATCGTACAAGCTATTGGCCGTATTTCCGGTCAAGAACGCCACCCAGTCGGCGGTGAGCGTGGCGTTTAACCCGGCGGGGACGCTGGTGGCGGTGGGCGCAGCCGACGCGGCGATCCGCATCTACGATCCTAAAGGGCTGACGCTCGTGACCACCTTGAGCACGACTGCACCCGTGACGAGCGTCGCCTTCAGCCCGGATGGGGCGCGGCTGGTATCGGGCGGGGGCGATGGCGTCGTCACGATCTGGGCGGTGGCAAAACCGGGCGGATAGTGATGGCGCGGTCAAAGCGCTACCATATACCCCACGCCGTGAATGGTGCGGATAAAGCCCGACTCGTCCGCGTGTAGGGCTTCGATCTTGACGCGCAGGTTGCGAATATGTGCGCGCACCAGATCGGGATCGCCCGTGTGCGGCGGATAATCCCAGACCGCTTCGAGCAAGCGCTGCGGCGAGAGCGCCTGATTCGCGTGCTCCATCATGTAGCGCAGCAGTTTGTGTTCGGTCGAGGTGAGCTGCACCGTTTTGTCGCCCACCGACGCCTGATAGGTGGATGAATCGAGCCGCAGCGCGCCCAGTTCGAGCACGCTGAGAGTCGATTCGTGTTGACTGCGCCGCAGCAGTGCGCGCACGCGGGCGGTCAGTTCGGGCAGTTCAAAGGGCTTCATCACATAATCGTCGCCGCCCACATCCAGCCCCGCCACCACATCATCGACACTGCCGCGCGCCGTCAGAAACAAGATCGGCAGATCGGCGAACTGCTCGTTGTGGCGGAGGCGGCTGCACAGCATCAAGCCGTCCATGCCGGGCGGCATCATAATATCGAGGATCAGCATGTCGGGGCGGCGCGTCATCACTTTGCGTAACGCTTCTTCGCCCGAACTCGCCCGCTCGACCTCTAAACCCTCGCGGATCAGTACACGCGAGAGGGTGCTCAACACATCGGGATCATCATCGACGGCCAAAATATATGCGCCCATATTTATCTCATTGCTCCTATATTCGTTGAATCGGACGGACGCGGCAGGCCGTCGTCGGCTAACCTGCTGAGGTCGTTGGCGGCAGCGTGATCGTGAAGCGCGTACCCGTTTCCGGCACACTCTGCACCGCCAGCGAACCGCCTACACCGTCGATCACCTGCTTGCAGATATACAAACCGAGTCCCGTGCCTTCCCCCATCGGCTTGGTGGTGAAAAACGCCTCGAAAATGCGCGCCTGATGTTCCGCGCTGATGCCGCGCCCATTATCCCACACCGACACACTGATGCGTCCGTTGAGCCGCTCCGAGCGCACGCCAATGGTCGCGTTCGGGATGCCCAGCACGGCATAACGTGCGTTGAGCAGCAGGTTCAACCAGACATCTTCCAACTGGCCGGGCGGAGCGGCCATCCACAGCGCCGACTCGCTCAATTCGACCTGCAAATTCACCCGGTCGCGCTGAATGTACGCCGTCACCAGTTCCAGCACCGCCGCGATCGTCGCGTTCACGTCGAGCCGCGCCGCCTCGTTGGAATCATCCCCCTGGCGCGCCATGCTCAACAGCCGGCTGCCGACGGCGTGCGCCCGTTTGCCCGCCCGGTGGATGGTGGCGACCGACTCGAAAAACGGATCGCTTTCGGGCATATCCTGCATGATCAACTCGGCGTTGCCCAGCACCGCCGTCAGCGGATTATCGATCTGATGCGCCACCACCGCCGCCAACTCCCCGATTGCCGACAGCCGCGCCGCCTGCACCAGCCTGATCTGCGTCGCTTTGAGAAGCGTCAGGCTGTCTCCGAGATCGCTGAACAGGCGCGCGTTTTCGATGGCGGTGGCGGCCTGGGCGACCATCGCTTGCACGAGTGAGATTTCTTGCGGGCTGAAGTGGCGCGGCTCGCGCACATCGTATAGCAGCACCGCCCCCAGCGGTTTTCCTTTGGCCGCCAGCTTGACGCATAGTATGGCCTCTGCATCATAGCTGGTGAACACCTTGCGCACCAATGACGGTAAGCGTTCATCGCGGGCAGTATATGCCAGCGGCGACTCGTCGGGCATTTTGTCCAGCTTCACCGGGAAGATCGGATATTGAGGCCGCAGGTCTTCTGACCATACCGCATGGCCGCAGTCCAGGACGCGCGTCAACGTGTTTTGCTCGTTGTTGAGCAGCCACACCGTACACCAATCGGCCCCCGTCCCGGCCAGGATTTTATTTGCCAGCGCGAACGACGGCTCAGCCGATGCGCCAACCTTGCGATCCGCCGCCATCGCCGCGATCTCGACGGCCAGCGTGCGCGCCTTGCGCCGAAAATCGGTATCCGTTTCCGGTGCGCTGCCGACATAATTCAATTCCAACACGCCGATCGCCTGACCGCTCGGTCGCAGCGGCAGCACCAGCGCCTGACCTGCACCGTGCCACGCGATATACGCGCGCTCCGATTCCCAGCCGGGCTTCATCTCTTCGGGCGAGATCAGGTAATACACATTTTGATCGAGCGCGCTTGCCAAAATCGGACGTTCGGCCAAATCGAGTTCCGGCCCCTGATTCAATCGCCAACCGGCGCGCACCGCCGACGCCATCACCCGCAAATCCTCAATGCCCGGTATCAATTCACTGATCAGGCAGCCGCTCAC
>JBBRMW010000084.1:0-20483 GCA_038230635.1 Aggregatilineales bacterium
TGCACAAATACAACCCAGACGGCACGCTCGCTTCGTCCTGGCACGCCTGGTATCGGGACGGCGAACGCCAACTCCCGATTCAGGAAGACGAAACCGGGCTGGTGATCTGGGCGTTGTGGCGTCATTACGAGCGCTACCGCGATATTGAATGGCTCAGCCCAACGTTTCGGTCACTGGTGGTGCGTGCCGCCGATTGGATGGTCACCTACCGCGATGAAACCGGACTTCCGCAGCCAAGCTGGGATTTGTGGGAGGAGCGGCGCGGCGTTCATGCCTTCACGGTAGGCGCTGTGTGGGCCGGGTTAGAGGCCGCCACCAAGTTCTGTGTGGCTTTTGGCGAAACAGCGCTGGCTCAAAAATATCATGATGCAGCCAGCGCGATCAAGCTGGCAACTGATAAATACCTGTTCCGCTCGGATGTGCCGAATGGTGAGCCGCGCTTTGTGCGCATGATCAACCGCGCCCGCGATCAGAGCGAG
Source organism: Aggregatilineales bacterium (assembly GCA_038230635.1). GTDB lineage: Bacteria > Chloroflexota > Anaerolineae > Aggregatilineales > UBA2796 > JBBRMW01. The sequence goes on from JBBRMW010000084.1 coordinate 480, forward strand.
GAACAGGAGCAGCCGCTTGGCCGCAGCGGTGTTGAGCAGAAAGGCAAAGGCATCCGTACTACGCAAGAAATGCGGGTCAATACCGATAACATTACCTGGACGGTGGATTGGACGCTGGACGCAGCGATGTACGGCCTCTGGTACTTCGGCATGTACGACCCCGCCGATCCGCGCATCGTCTCAATGATGAAGCAGCTTGGCGAGCGGCTTTGGTGCAAAACGGACGTAGGCGGCATGGCGCGCTATGAAAATGACTACTATCATCAAGTAAGTCAGGATGTCGACCGCGTACCCGGTAATCCGTGGTTCATCTGCACACTTTGGTTGGCGCAGTACACGATTGCCGCCGCCAGGACGCTCGATGACTTGAAACCCGCCGTCGACATCCTGGAATGGGTGGCAGCGCACGCACTCGACAGCGGCATTTTGGCTGAACAAGTCAACCCGTTCGATCACGCGCCGATCAGCGTTTCGCCGCTGACCTGGAGTCATGCGACGGTTGTGCTGGCCGTAACGGAATATCTGGACAAGCGCGCAAAGATTATTGCGGATGTGGAGTGAACGCGGAACCCTGGCCTTCAAAATATGGGTTCACCGCACCCCCCAACCCCCTCTCCGGCCTCACAGCGAGGGGGAGTCAGACCGAAAGACACCACAATTTTTATCGGCGGTTCAAGCGGATTTTGGCATCACATCTTGACACACGGGTGGAAGGGGAGATACGTCGCGCCTGGGTTCGTGATGAAAATGTTATAGGTTCTTCACGAAAATTCACAGGCCAACCTATTGACAAAGGGGGGGGATTCCTATAGACTGTTCACATCGGTCGAATTCATATCTAAATCCTAGGAGATCATCAAATGTTGTACATGCCCCGTGAAGAAGGCCAAGGCCTCGTCGAGTACGCTCTCATCCTGGTTTTGGTTGCCGTCGTCGTGATCGTGATCCTGGCCCTGCTCGGACCCGTGATCGGCAACATCTTCTCGAACATCGTTTCCCAGCTCTAATTCGGATTTCGGGTTCAACCGCAATCGAAAGGCGTCCTCCGGGACGCCTTTTTGATTCACCCCACCCCCCGACCCGTCTCCGTCCTCACGGAGAGGGGGTGTTCTGCTTATCTCTTCCGCCGTAAAGACGATGATATGCGGCGGCTGAAACTTAAATTTAGGGCGCCGTTTCGGCGACCTGCTGATAAACCTCGATCCACTGTGAAGCCACGCTCCGTATGTTGAACACTTCGCTGAGGGCGCGCGCATTCTCGCCCATTTCGCCTAGCAGCGCTCGATCGTGGTTCAGACGGACGATGGCGGCTGCCAGTTCTGGGGTGTCGCTCGCCAGGATACCCGCGCTCGCACCAGCGGCTTGATCTTTGGTGAACTCGTCCCACCAGGGCGCGGCCAGCCCAATGTACGGTTTGCCGCAAGCCATCGCCTCGATCACGGATACCGGATTGACCTCGCTCTGCGAGGCGGTCACGAAAATGTCGGCCAAAGCAAGGTAGGAGGCAATTTCATCGCGCGCGATTTTCCCTAAGAAGTGGATGCGATCACGCACGGGGGCAAGTTGGGTTTCTAGTACGGGGCGCGTTTTGCCTTCGCCGATAAGCAGCCAATAGATATCCGCACCACTCGCCACCGCCGCCAAAAATGCCTCGGCCAACGTCGTCAGGTTTTTTTCCGGGGTCAGACGCCCAACATACATCAAGATCGTTGCACTCTCAGAAATGCCGAATTCCGTGCGTCGATGTGGCTCAACGATATTTTTGAACGGGTCGAGCCTGATGCCGTTGCGGATGACGCGCACCCGCTCAGCGGGAATATCCGGCACGAGCGAACGCATCCAGCGCGCCGTATCTTCGGAGGGCGTGGTCGTCAGCGTACTGGCACGGATCACGCGCGCCATCGTGTTGGCGACGTGCAAATGGAGCGGCGGTTGCAGGTAGCTCGGGTAGTTTTTGACGTAGGTATCGTGCCGCGTATGATTGGTGAAGATGACAGGGCGATTGCGACGGCGCGCGATATGCAATGCGATATTGGCGATCGCAAAAGGTTCGTGGACATGCAGCACATCGAGCTTGTTGGTCGCACGGGAAGATGCCAGATCGAGCGTGAAACTGACTCGGAAGGGCGAATTGCCCATCGGCAGGCCAGGCGAACGATACACGCCCGGATATACATCGTCGATATGGCCGAAGGTGAACACGAACGAAAGCTGCCCCTGCGCCAGCAATTCCCGATGGTGATCACTCACGAAGGTGCTGACACCGTTGATGATCGGCGGGAAGCTGTCAGTAAACTGTCCGATGCGAATAGTCCGCGTAATGTTGACCGCCTCGTTTCCGATTTTCGTACAGGCAGATTATAATGCAGTGTATGAGTTTAACTGCAATCATCCTCACCCGCGACGAAGCCGCCCATATCACTGAGTGCATCCAAAGTTTGGCTTGGGTCGATCAGGTCGTCGTCTATGATTCGGGCAGCACCGACGAGACAACGAACTTGGCGCGCGCAGCGGGGGCACACATGCTATTCCACGTTTGGTCGAACTATTCCGCGCAGCGCGAAGCGGCGTTGGCGGCGGTCGATAGCGAGTGGGTGTATTTTGTGGATGCGGACGAGCGATCGAGCGCTAAGCAAGCCGCCGAAATCCGGGCACGCATCACCGAGCCGAATATTCACGGCTATTGGGTGCCGCGCCATAATTACATCATGGGACACCTAACACGCCATACCGGTTGGTATCCCGACTATCAACTGCGGCTGCTGCGACGGGCGCACGCACACTATGACCTGACACGCGCCGTGCATGAACTGGTCATACTCGACGGCGAAGCAGGCTATTTGAAGACTCCGCTCATCCATTACAACTATCGGGATTTCGCGCAGTTTCGCCGCAAGCAGGAACGTTATACCGATTACGCGGCAGGGGCGATGTTTGCGGACGGGGTGCGGGTCAAGCCGCAGAATTATATGTTGCAACCGCTGCGACATTTTTGGTGGCGGTTCGTGACGCTGCAAGGCTACCAAGATGGCTTACATGGCCTTCGCTTGAGCCTGCTGATGGCGTGGTACGAGTTTCAGAAATATGTGCGGCTCAGCCGTGTGTGGCGTGACTCCCGATGATCTCGGCCAGCGCATAGAGGCCGCCCGCGACGGCACTATGCCCGCCTAATACGACCGGGATCGGCGCTTCGGCAGCGGCAGCGGTGAATTCACGCAGCCAGGGATCGCGGATCGCGTCGATCCAGAACATATCGGAGGCGAAGCGATCGGAGGCATCGGGGAAAATGCCCTGCGCGCCGAATAAAACCCGATCATCGAAAATGACGGCTTCGGTCATCTCCGCCAGATCAGCGAAAAAGCCGCGCACGCCGCGCGCTTTGATCCAGGGTACGAGCATCGATCGCACCTGCCCACCTTCGAGCCGCCCGCTTGCCACCATGCCGCGTTCTTCGGCCATGACGCGCGTCCAGCAGCGGGTTGCCTTGTTGAGTGCGTTCCAGGCCAGCGGCGAAACCCGCCCAATCAGTGCAAGCGTGCTGGCTTCGCGGCTCGCCACCTCGATCACGGCGTCCCAGGGGATCGCGTGTAGGCGTGGATCGGCGGCTACCGCGCCCAACGCAGGCAGGACATCCGGGTGACGTGCCAACAAAGCCAAATCGCTCGGTGTATCGACATCCATGCTGGTCGCGGGTCGCACGCCCGATAACACGCGCACATCGTATTCGCCGCCGCCTTTGAGCAGCCAAGCCAAGCTGTTGTCGCGGCTGGCGCTCCGAATGATGGGCAGGGCGCTGGTGGCTTGGCTGATGGCCGCCCAATCGCTGGAATGCAGGTTGTTGGTCAGCACGATATGCGAGGGGATCGCGCTCGCCGATTGGCGCACGGCACGATCGAGCAACCCGACGATCATGCCCGCGACCGAGTCATCGACGAGCGGTGCGCTGCCACCGCCAAAATAGAGCACACCCGCGCTCGCGTAACGCGCGATCAGTGCTGCCAGTCGCCGCCCAAAATGGAACGGCTCGCGCGGATCGTCGTCATCGCGGATGACATCGAGATCGGCGGGCAGCCACTCGGTCGAAGGCGCGGCCACCACGATCGGCGCGACGCCTTGCATCTGCAAAATATGGATCAGATCGATGGTGCTGGCGCGCTGCGCGGCGAGTATAAGCTGCTCTTGCGGCGAGTCGCCTGCGCCACCGACCATGATAACGGCACTGATCATATTTTCTCTCACGGCTGTTTTGATCCATTCACGTCAAATCTTGTGTATTCAGAAAGGCCTGAAACGGGCGATTCACCGCATTCCTCATCGCCTCGCTCTGTTTAAGGTGCGGCAGTCGGCTTAACTGGTGCGGCCATTGATGCTTGCAGTCGCCGGATTGCTTCGCCGAGTTCTACATCACGCCCATTCTGATCGGGGATCATCGGCACATCAGGTGTCAAGCCTTTGCCATTGAGCGCCGTCCGACTGGGAGGCAGCCATTCGGCGGTCGTCACATGGATCGATGAATGATCGGCCAACTCGAGGATCACCTGCACCGATCCCTTGCCATAGGTTTGCTGTCCGACGAGCATCCCACGGCCCCGATCGTGAATCGCCCCGGCCACCAGTTCGGCGGCACTGGCTGTCCCACCATTGACCAGCACAATGAGCGGCAAGGTGGTCGCGTGCCCCGTGGCGGCGTTATGCGCAGTTTCGCCCGCGCGGGACTCCTCATAGAAGACGACACCCCCATCGAGGAACTGTCCAGCCACTTGCAACGACTCATCCAGCAGGCCGCCCGGATCGTTGCGCAGATCGAGCACCAGCCCTTTGACCGCTTTGCTCGTCAGATCGGCGATTGCGTTTTTGAGTTCGGTGGGCGTCTGATTGGTGAAACGCAAAATTTGCGCGTAGCCAAGCGTCGAATCTTGGAGCAGGACACGCCATACCACTGATGGCACGTTGACATCTTGGAACAACACCGTATAGGTTTGCTGCGTGCCATTCGGTTGATGACGCACGGTGAAGGTAACACCACTGTTATCTTTGACTTCGCCGCGCAACATTTGATCGACCGCATCTTGCTGTGTCGTCGGAGATACATCTTTGTCCTTGATGCTGAGCAGAACATCGCCATTTTGGACGCCCGCTTTGGCCGCCGGGCTATCTGGGAACGGATATAAGACAAAATTGCCCGCTTCATCGCGCTGTAACTGGACGCCGATGCCGCCATAGTGTCCGGCGAGCACGTTCGACTCGCTCTGGGCGACGGGTGGCTCGATAAAAAACGAATATTTGTCGTTGAGTGCCGCCACCATACCGCGAATCGCGCCGTATTCGAGGACGGGGTCAGCGGGCGGCTGCCGCACGAAGTTATGCTGCAAATCATCGAAAGCCTGAGCCAAAAGCGGAAACTGCGTCGGGGCGGCAGCGGCCTGCGCGGTGCTGTGACTGTTATAACCGATCCAGAATGCGATCAGTGCTAACACAACGCTGCTCATGCTCACGGCGATCACGGTGGGAAGACGAGATTTCATAAAAAGGCCCATCTCAACGATTGCGAATGCAACGATTTTAGCGTGTTCGTTGTCCCAGCGAAACATTCCAAAGAACCTCACCAGGCCGATTGCATCTAATCGAGGATTGACAAAGGGATGAACTGGTGTGAAAAGGAAAAATTGGGGGTCAGCGCGGGGCAGGTGGTGGCAATAATCACAGTGGCCGGTCCGCCGATGCGCATTCCGATACAAGCGGATGTGTAGGCGTAGGCATCGAACGGATCGAGTCCCAGGTTTCTGTCAGCAGTGCAAAGGCCTCATCGAATGCGATCTGATAGGCTTTTTCCAGCGTATCGGACATGCCAAGCAACAGAGAGTTGATTTTGCAACGATACCCCCTCCGAAATAGCGGAGGAGGGTATCAAGATTGACGAGAGGAACCGAGAGATTAGCTGGCGCTCTTGGCTTTACTCCAAGCATCCAACTGCTTTTGAATTTCGGTGAGCACTTTATCCAGCCCGGCTTCTTTCAGCTTGGCTTGATATGCTGGCAATCCCGTCGCGGGGTCTACGAGACCCGTTTGCAAGGGGAGCGCGTATTGGGTGTGAACCGAACTGAGTTGTGCCAGTTCGTTCTTGATCGGGTCAGGATTAAGGCTGAAACCAAGCGCAACCGACGGCTGTGCCTTCGCGTTAATCGTCTTGGTCAAATCCCACGCGCCCACCTGAGCTGGATCGATGTAGTACTCGAGGAACTGATTACCCCACATCCAGCCTTGCGCCGGATTGTAGCCCGTCGTTTTGACCGTGACGCCGCTGGGGAAGCCGATCAGCTTCTTGGCCTTATCGATAAATTCCCAATGCTTGCCTTCGATGCCGTGTGCCACGATGTTGAAAGTGACTTCATCGGTATGCAGCAGTTCCAAGAACTTGAGCGCTTCCTGCGGATGTTTGGTGGCGGCACAGATGGCGAACCCGGCGGTCACGCTGTCGGTGCCATAAAAATAGGAAGTCGCCATGTCTTTGCTCAGCCAATCGTAGCCGTAGATACCCTTCTCTTCGGCTTCGCTGCCCGGCTTGATGACACGATCCAATTGAACGCCGAACTTGCCCGCCTTCATCTGGGCATCGGTATCGTCGCGGCTCTGCAAGTCCTTCGGAAAGAAACCTGCCTTCGACCACTTGTACTGAAGATCGACGAACGCTTTGTATTCGGGGGTGAACGCCAGCGGGATAGCCTTCAGTGATTTATCGTCGTAACGGACGTCCGCGATAACGCCGCCATTCCCGTCGATGCCACCATCATAGCCGGCAATATCGGTCAAACTCACGTTGCCGAAGGCTTGGCTTTCCAGGTATGCGGGGGTGAGGCCGGGTTCCTTGTCTTTGAGCGTTTGCAGGAAGGGTTCCAGATCAGCATAGGTCTTGATCGTGCTCAGATCGAGCTTGTACTTCTCGGCCAAATCCTTGCGCACATAGAAGCCGAAGTCTTTCGGCCACATGATTTCGGTGGTCACCTGATAGATTTTGCCATTGACGCGCGAGCCGTCCCAAATGGCGGGTGGCATACTGGCGTACAACTTCGGCGTCGCCTTGGTCAGCAGATCGTCCAGCGCCAGCAAATTGCCATTGGCGACGTTCTGCGTGTAGTTGTTGATCCACTGCGCGGTAAAGGTGATATCGCAAGATTCACCTGCCGCGAAGGCCAACTTCATCTTTTGTTCGTAGGTGCCCCAATCGATCGGATTGAGCTTGACGGTTGCGCCGATCTTCGGTGTAACGACGGCGTTGAGCGCATCTTGTACCGCGCCCAAATCGGCACCACTGCCCGCCGGAAAGCTGTAGACGATTTCCGGCGTATCGGCGTGGGCGTGAACTAGATTCGCCAGCGACGCCATCGAAAGCAGCGTGGCGGCGACGGCGGCGAAGCGGATTAACTTGACGTTTATTTTGAACATACGAGTCTCCTATGAACTCTACTCAAGCGAGCATCTTGAAGGGTCTGTACGATTCGGTTCGATCTAAAGCAAGATTCTCCTACACCTCCTTAAATCAGGCTCAATAGCGGCCATGACAGAACCCAACAGGTATTCCCGGTGCCCGGTCTTTGTCTCAGCCGGACAAACCACAACGGTCAGGTGCGTTATTTGAGCGCACCCACCGTGATACCGCGTACAAAAAAGCGTTGAACCAGGACGTAAGCCAGGGCAATCGGGCCAATGGCGATCACCGCCATCGCCATCCGCACGGGCGCGATCGGTAACGCCATACCCGCGCTGTACGGGCTGTTGGCAAGCGCGCTGATGTTCGTCGAAACGGTGTACAGCAGATATTGCAGCGGCGCGAGCCTCTTATCATCGATGAACAATAACGGCAGCCACCAATCATTCCAATACATCAGCGCGCAGAATAACCCCACCGTCGCCAGTGCCGGGGTGGATAAGGGTATGACGATGCGGAAAAAGATACGCCACTCGCCCGCACCGTCGATCCGGGCAGCATCCAGCAGGTCATCGGGAATTTGTGCGAAATAGGTACGGAGCAGCAGCACAAACCAGGGTACGACGAGGTAGGGCAAGATGAGGACGGAAATGGTGTTTTTCAGGTGCAGAACCTGTGAGACCACGATATACCAGGGCACGAGACCGCCATTGAACAACATCGTGAAAAAGACGTAAAACGACAGCGGCTTGCGCAGTTTGAAATCTTTGCGCGACAAAACGTAAGCGAGCATGGACATGATCAACAGGCCAAACGCGGTGCCGACGACGGTCACGAAGATCGTGATGCCATAGGCGGTGAAGATCGGGCGCGGATCGCGGAACAAATAATCGTAGGCGGCGGTGCTGAATTGTGAGGGCAGCAAACCGTAGCCATTGTTGACGAGCGCCTTTTCATCGGTGAACGAGGCGGAAACAACCAGAATCAGCGGCACCACACAGGCGACAGTAATCAGCGACAAAACGAGGTGGATCGGCCAGTTTCGCTGGCGGGGTGCGCCGTAAAAAGGGGCGGATTGGCGAGCGAGTAATTGTGCCATTAGAACAGCGCCTTTTCCGGGTCGAAGCGTTTGACGATTCGATTGGCAATCAACACCAGGATGAAGCCGACGACCGATTGATAAAAGCCTGCCGCCGAGGCCATACCGACATCGCCCAGCGTGCGGAGCGCGCGATACACATACGTATCGATCACATCCATCGTTGGGTAGAGCAGGCTGCTGTCGCGCGTGACATTGAAAAACAAGCCAAAATCGGCATAAAAGATGCGTCCGATGGATAGCAAAACGTTGATCACGATCAGCGGCGTCAGCAGCGGAATGGTCACGTAGCGAATCTGATTCAGCTTGGTTGCGCCGTCGATTTTTGCGGCCTCATAAAACTCCGGGCTAATGGCGAGCATTCCGGCCAAATAGACCACGCTCCAAAAGCCGACATTTTTCCACAAGTTCACAATGGTAATAATGATGATCCAGGCATTTGCATTCGAATACCATGCGATGGGTTGGATGCCAAAATGCGAAAGCAAGCTGTTAATGAAACCGCCGTCGGTGCTCAGAAAGGCAAAACCAATATAACCCACCACGACCCACGATAAAAAGTACGGAAAAAACAGCGCGGATTGATAAAAACGTGCGCGGATCGTGTGCTGGACTTCGTTCAGCAGCAGCGCGACGCCGAGCGCGCCCGCCACCGTGACCACGATGAATGTGCCGTTGAGGAACAGCGTGTTGAACGTGATACGCCACGCATCGCTGGTGGCGAACAAATAGTGGAAATTGTCGAAGCCGACCCACGCGCTGCCCCAGATACCCTGATTGGCGCGATAGTTTTTGAAGGCCAGCACCAGACCGGACAGCGGCAAATAGGCAAACGCGAAGAGCAATACCAGACCGGGCGCGGCCATCAGGAGCAAAGCACCATTTTTGTCGAGGATGCGTCGCCAGTGGGCGGTCACGACAGGCTTTGGAATGGCTTCCGCACTAAGCGGCGGGACTCCTAAATTGTCCGTATGCTCCAACATTTTTTAATACTCGCGTACTTTTTAGCGCACCTAATTCGACTCAAATCATAGCAAGGGATATTTGCACGGTACATATGGGGAAACGCTAAAGATATAGACAACCTTGCCATAAATATGTACTATTGTGCTATGCCCGAAGCAAACCATCCACCCGACAGCGCGAAAGTGCCGCCTGCACTCTTGTTGGCCGATCATTATGCCGAGCCGCCGGGCTATCGCATTCAACGCCCTCAGGGGCTGAAAGACTGGTTTGTCACATTCACGAACGCTGGACAGGGGCGTTATTTGTGGGGATCTAAGGAATATATTTGCAGTCGTGGCGATCTGGTGGTGCTGCCGCCGGGTCTACCACATGACTATGGGACGGCGCTCACCGACAAGCCCTGGGAACACTATTGGGTGCATTTCAACTCGCAGCCGATTTTGCTGCGCTGGCTGTTGATTCCAGAAACCAACCTCGAACCGTATATTTGCCATATCAGCGATTCGGTGTCGGAAACGCGCGTCGTCGAAGATTTTGAGCGACTGCTGACGGCTTATCGCGGCGCGCAACCCCTGATTGCCCAGGAACAACTCCAAGATGTGCTGCTGATCGCAGCGCAACACTATGCAAAGGCCATCGCTGAGGGTGCCGACGAACGGATCGTGGTGATCGTTCAAAATCTGTTCCAGCGGCTGAACGAGTCGATCGAGGTGCCGGTGCTGGCTGATCTGGTCGCCATGTCGCCATCACGCTTGGCGCACCTGTTCAAAGAGCAAATGCACGAACCGATCATGCACATGCTGCTCAAACTGCGGCTGCGTTATGCGGCGCGGCTGCTGCGTTTCACGGCTTTGTCGATTGGCGAAATATCCGCCGAAACGGGATTTCAGTCGCAGTTCTATTTTTCGCGCCGCTTCAAAGCCTATTTTCGCGTCAGTCCGAAGATTTATCGGCAGCAATTCACGCTGCCCCGAATCGACTCAACCGCCTTCTGACGCCGGAATCAGTGTCAATGGAATCTGATAGACGGGCACGGCGGTGATCGATCGGATGAGGCTAATGCCTGCTTGATTCACATCCGGTTGGAAAGCCATTCCCGTGGGAAGATAGCGGGCATTCTGGGCCTGTGGCGCAATCGGCGTGATCATGATTAGGAGTTCTTTGCTGCTGAGTTGATCGGCAAAGCGCCGGAGGCCGATCTCCCAGGCCGTTCCGTTGTAGAAATTATCGCTGACGAGCCTGCCATCGATGAAGGCATTGCCCATATCACCTACATAATCGATGCGCAGGTAAACGTCGTCGAGGCCGTCCAGGAAATTCGGCGGAAAGGACAGACATACCTTGTTTGCGCCGATCGACTCCATTTCAAAAGGGATCGGATGCTCCGCCAGCTTGAGCGCGTAATGCGTGAACTGCCCATCCGTCGCGGCCTCGAAATTGCCGTTGGGAGATTCGATCACGCCTTCAAAAGGCGGGTAGAGCGAAAAGCCAACTTCCGAGTTGCCTACGTGGTGGAGAGCGCCAACCGCGCCCTTTTCGAGGAGCGTATCCTCGGAAATGAACAGGCGTGTTTGTCCCGCCAGCGTCACCTTCGTCGCATTTTCGGCTTGGGCGCGCGTCAGAGTGAAGATACGCACGACTTCGCCGCTGATCGCCTCCAGCGTGATCAGGCAGGCTGTGCCCGGCGTGACGGTGACGTAAGTTGTGTCTGCTACGTCGATAGTCGTGCCGCCCTCGACGGTCAATTTGCGAAAACTGGCAGCCGAAAAGGCATACTCACTTCGCATCTTATGCGGCGCAAAAAAGAAATAGTCCGTCGCACCAGCCGTTTGAATCTTGGTGAGCAACTGAGTCGTCGCGTATTCCAGGCGGATACTGCCCAAAATCAGGCCGAATGGTATTATGGCGGCGACATGCTTGGCGAGCGTAAGCGGCTCACCGTGCGGGATGGTCAGCATCCCCTCACCAGTTCGCAGCGTGAGGCGAATATCAGTCAGGTCGTGCATTTCGACGTGATCCTGATAATTGTTCAGGAACACGAATCCACTGCCGTCTTTGGTTCGGGCGGCAAAGCGCAGGGATTCGGTATCCGTCGGCACGATCGCGGCAGCGTCACTGGGCACACAAGCGGTCATCGGTGCGAGCAGATCGCCAAAGTCTTTTAGGAAAAGATGCAGGATGCGCAGATACCGAAACGAATCCGCCACTTGTCCGAACTCGCGCAAAGGCGCCTGAAAATCATAGGATATGCGCGGAACGGTATATTCATTCAGATAGCTCTGTTTGCTGATCGGGTTTGAGCCGCCATGATACATATAGTAGCCGATCCAATTCGCGCCTCCGGCCAGATTCATCACGGTCAGGGCTTCGATGGCTTCTGGCGGCACGATATTCCGATGATAGTACGTATCCTGGATTCCGCCGCCGATCTCGCAACAAATGTAGGGATAGCGGACGGGATCATAGGTCGGTGCGCCCGTCAACAGTGGCGTGCGATGCCGATCCCGAAAGATGAACTCAGTGGTCGGCGGCTGCACATAACTCGGATCGGGACTCCAGGGTGTGAAGACATAACCGCCGTGCATGGGCAGCATTTCACCATCCACGATGGGCGAATTGAGCCAGCCCGTACACGTATATATCGGAGCGTCCAAACCCACACGTTGCGCCAGGTTTTTGAGTGTCGCCATGTGTGCGGAACCTTCTGAACCACGCGGTACCCATTCCGTGCCTGTGCGATAAGTGACTTCCCAGGGCGCGCCGGTGTGCATATATTCGTTTTCGATCTGGATTCCGATGACGGGGCCGCCATCTTTGAATAGCAAACCCTCTAGCTGCGTGGAGATAGCTTGGTAAAAACGCTCGACATAGGCCAGATACCGCGCATCGCCGGAACGGGTCGCAAACGGGCGACCATATAACCAATCGGGAAACCCACCATTGCGACATTCACCATGCGCGAAAGGGCCAATCCGCACGACCGCATCCAAGCCCAGCGCACCACATAGGGTAATAAATGCGCGCAAGTCTTTGTTATCCGCCCAATCAAAAGCGCCTTCGTCTGCTTCGATATGAATCCAGAATATATAGGTGGCAACGATTTCGATGCCGCCCGCCTTCATCTTCAGAAGTTCAACCTCCCAATCGCGGCGTGGATAGCGCGAAAAATGGAATTCACCCATGACCGGAATACAGGGCAGATCATTGTGCAGCAGATAGAAGCTGTTAAATTCAAAAGAACGCCCCTGCGGATTGACGCCGCCGAGTTTCAGATGCCCGGCCAGGATGGGCGGCGCGCTGCCCGAAACATCCAGAAAGTGCTCAGTGGAAAGCGCGGACAGGTCGTTTTGGGGCAGCATAAAATCGCCTTATCTGAAAAAAGGAATGGCTTTTCAATTTGTGAACGAATGCGGTAGATCACTTTGTGGTGAATGCGTGCGATTGTAGCGACATCCCGATTCGAGGAAAATGTGAGAGAGTGCCGACAATATATACGATTCTGCTATAAAGTTTAGCCCCGAAGCTATCGATCGAGCAGTTCGACCTCAACACGCCTAGGTTAAATCAGCCGCAATCCGCTATACTTAAAACATTGAGGTAGAGACTAAATAGAGTCACATGGTAAAACACGCTGAAACGCCTGAATCCGATAATGCAAACCAGAATGGCCTGGAACTTGTTGTTGTTGGATCATCGGCGGGCGGCATCGAAGCACTCTCTATTTTGGTCAGCACACTTCCCACCGATTTTCCTGCGCCTGTGGTTCTCGCCCAGCATCTTGACCCTGGCTATGCCAGCAACTTGAGCAGCATTCTCCAACGCCATACGATGTTAAAAGTCGAGATCGTCACGTCGAGCAGCCTGATGCAGCCGGGCACGATTTATGTAGTGCCCTCGAATAACAATGTCATCATTACGGATGGTCATGTGGCCGTGCAGGAGGCCTCCTCCAAACGCCCGTACCCATCGATCGATTTGTTACTCTCAACGGCGGCCACGGTTTATGGTGAGCGCCTGATTGCCGTGATCTTAACGGGCGCTGGCTCCGACGGCGCGGCGGGCGGGATCGCCGTGAAACAGGCGGGTGGCACCGTCATCATCCAAAACCCTCAAACCGCCTCCTATCCATCGATGCCTTTATCGTTGCCACCGACGATCGTGGACTTCGAGAGCGATATAGAACTCATCGGGCCTTTGCTGTACGACTTGCTTAACCGCATCAAATTACCGCTGCGCGATGAGAAAACGGGCGACACGTTAGAGAAAATACTCAATCAGGTCCGGAGTAATACCAAGTTTGATTTCCGGACCTATAAACTGCCAACCATTGCGCGCCGTCTCGCCCGTCGGATGTTGACCCTTCATATCAACACCATGTTGGCGTATTCGCAGTATCTGGAGGCACATCCCGAAGAAATCAGCAAACTGGTAAACGCCTTTCTCATCAACGTCACCCATTTTTTTCGTGATACGTCGGCCTTTACTTACCTGAAAACCGACTTGCTCCCCCAATTGATCGAGCAGGCACGCAAACGGGATCGCGTCCTCCGTTTTTGGTCAGCGGGATGTTCAACCGGTGAAGAAGCCTATTCGTTGATCATGCTGTTAGCCGATCTATTGGGCGATGAACTTTCGCAATGGACCATCAAAATATTTGCGACCGACCTGGATGAAGCGGCCATCGCGTTTGCGCGGCGGGGCATGTATTCCGCTGAGCTTTTGAAAGGCCTACCCGCCGGTTATCAGAGCCGCTTTTTTGAGCCAACCGAACACGGCTATCGCGTCTCAAAAATGCTGCGCCAGATGATCATCTTCGGTGAACATGACTTGAATCAAAATGGGCCGTTCCCGCAGATCAACTTGGTCAGATGTCGGAATGTGCTGATTTATTTTTCCAAGCAGCTTCAGGAAGATGTCCTGGGTCGGTTCACCTTCTCTTTGAAAGCGGGCGGCTATCTGTTTTTGGGAAAATCCGAGACGATCGGCACGACCATGTCCCAGTATGAATTGGTCAACAAAGCCCACAAAATTTATCGCTGTAGCAGAATGGCGCTCCCTTCACCCCGCCATCTCAACCTTTCTACACAAAAAATATTGCGGCCACTGAAACGCGCAAACATCCGGGGCGAAGGAGCGATCATGCTGCCACTAGTGAGTAAGCCATTTCCAGAACCCGACGACTTGGCACAAACGCGCCATCTAAACGATGTGCTGGCAAATTTTTTGCCGATGGGCATTATCACCATCGACCGCACTTATCATATATTGACCGCGAACACAACCGTTCGACGGTTGTTGGGGATAGCTGAGATAGCGGTTGAACAAGACCTTTTACATGTCGTTCGCGGGATCCCTTATAACGAGGTGCGCAAGGCTATTGATACCGCTTTTCGTGAACGTAAAATGGTCACGCTGCCCAATATCGAACTGAATCCGAAGCTGGGTGGAAACGGGCGCTTCATCACGTTGAGCATTGCCGTGCTGCAAGAGATTGTCGGGAACCCAGAGATCGCCGCCATCAGTGTGAGCGATATCACGGAACAGGTTCAGATCAGACAACAACTAGAAGCCGCTCAACTTGAACAATCACAAATGGTGGAAGCCTTACGCCTCGTCAACGAGTCCTTGAATGCGCGAAACGAGGAGTTGTTGAATGCCAACGAAAGACTGCACATTGCCAATGAAGAAGCGATCTTAACCCAGGAGCAATTGCAGGCCAGTCTCGAAGAGTTTGAGACGACGAATGAGGAGCTTCAGGCGAGCAACGAAGAATTGGAAACGGCCAATGAAGAAGCACAGGCCTCGAATGAAGAACTCCAAACGCTCAACCAGGAAGCCAGCGCTCGTAATGCCGAGGTGCTGGAACTCACCAGTGCGATTGAGCGTGAACACGCGATCCTCAAAGAAATCATCAATGTGGCACCCTACTATATCCTGGTTTTGCGTGGCCCCGACTTACGCATCCAGGCGTTCAATGCACACTACGCAGATATGCTCGGCGCTGAATCCATCCAGGGGCGCTCACTGGAAGATGTCGCTCACTTATTCTGGGTGATGGGAAATGCCGTGGTGACCATCGCACGGGACGCTTATCGGCGAGATACCCCTGTGACAACCGGCAAAATCTCGACGCGCTTTACGGATGCGCAGGGTGAGGCAAGCGAACGCTATCTGATCGCCAACATCGTTCCCACACATGACACAAACGGGCAAATCTATGGCCTTGTCGTGTACACCGAGGATGTCACCCTGCGACATAAACAGGAAATCCAAGAAGAACTTGAACGACTGCGCCTGATCTTCGACCGCACCGAAAAAATGGCGGTTGCGTTATATGACGCGCAAACGACCACGTTGATCATGGCAAATGTAGGCTATCTGGCTGAAGTAGAGCGGAATAGTGGATTGAGCCGCCGCGAGGTCATTGGAAAACCCTGGCTTAAGTCCGCCCTTTTCGTTCCTTCCGATCAAGGCCCGGAACTCTGGGATTCGGTGCTGAAGAACCGCGAGCCGCTGCGCCTACCCGAAGTACATACCTTTGTAGATGGCGATCAGCAGCATCTTGTCTGGGACGCGCTGTTGGCCCCCATTATTTACGCCGTTGAACCGGAAACGGTGCGCTTCATCCTGATCTCTGCGGTCGAGATTACGGAACAGGTGCGTGCCCGTCAGGTGTCCGAAGAAGCCAATCAGCTCAAGGGCAGATTCTTGGCGATGGTTTCCCATGAATTGCGCACCCCGCTCACCTCGATCAAGGGCTTTGCCACCACACTGTTGGCGACCGATGTGTCGTGGGATGCCGATCAACAGCGGCAATTTATCACCATTATCGACGAAGAATCGAACAAGTTGATGGAGTTAATCGACCAACTGCTCGATCTATCACGGTTACAGGCGGGTACGTTTCGAGTTCAACTTGAGCCACAAAAGATCGACACGGTGATCCATGCGGCACGCCCAGAGCTAGAGGCGCTGACGTCCAATCACCCGCTGCGCATGGGTCCGTTCACAGACTTGCCACTGGTGAACATGGATGTGCATCGAATCGCACAGGTGTTGGTCAATCTGGTCGGCAACGCCGCCAAGTTCTCCCCTTCGGGTACGCCGATCGAAGTCTCCTTTCTCCTGGTTGGCGATAGGGTGCAGGTCAATGTCAGCGATCACGGGCCGGGGATACCAGTCGCCGATCAGCACAAGGTATTCGAGGCTTTCCTGCAACTCGGATCAACGTCCAAATTGGAAAAAGGAACTGGTCTGGGGCTGTCCATTTGTAAAGGACTGATCGAAGCGCATGGCGGCAAGATATGGATAGCCGACAAACCCGAACCGGGAACGATGGTGTCCTTTACGCTGCTCATTGCCAGCTGAGGCACAGAAAGAGCTGGGTTGAGGAGGCGGGGTGGGTGATACAGGGCTTTTGCAAAGTCAGGGAGAAGTGTTGAGATCACCATTCACCCCAGCCCCTAGCCCCCTCCCCACTGGCGTGGAGAGGGGGAATCAACCGTCTGCGGACGCCCCTCTCCATGAAATGGGGAGGCGTTGGGGGTGGGGTAAACGGACTTTGCAAATGCCCTAGAGGCTGTTATGAACTTTTGGAAGACGTGACAACGGTGCGGACGACAAGAATGCCGTCCCTACGCTCGTACCGATTGTCTTGGTGTAGGGACGCCATTCTTGGCGTCCGTTTTTGAAAGTGCATAACAGCCTCTAACAAAACAAGAGTGCGACGATGTAATACGTACCAAGCAATGACCCAGAAAGGCGCTTGTGAGCGACGCTGACCTCATCGTTCGGGTTCGGAACGGCGATTCGCGGGCTTACGATCTGCTGGTCGGCCAGCACCAACAGGCGGTGTTTCGGCTTGCCTACTTGCTGCTGGGTGACTCAGACGACGCCGAGGATGTAGCACAAGAAACGTTTATCCGCGCCTTTCGTTCGCTCAATCGGTTTGATGACACACGTCCTGTGCGTCCCTGGCTACTGCAAATTACCACGAATCTAGCCCGCAATCACCACCGATCGGTGAAGCGCTATTTAGCGGCATTGCAACGCTTAGTTGCGGCCAACCCCGATCAATATGTACAGGGCACACATCGAGATCGACCCGAAGATGAGTCGCAAGCGTTGTGGCAAATGGTGCGGCAGCTTGCCAAACCGGATCAGGAAATCATTTACCTGCGCTATTTCTTGGAGTTGTCAGAAGCAGAAATCGCGCAAACATTAGTCATCGCGCCGGGAACGGTGAAATCACGCTTGCATCGTGCGTTAGGTCGCCTGCGACTCGTGATGGAAGTCCCGGATGAAAGAGGTCGCGGATGACGAAATCTCCATTCGAGCAGGCCAACACCCCCGACGAAGACTTGGAAATCCGCCTGCGTAACGCCGCCGATACCTTTACCTATCCGCCGATGCCGGATGTGGCGGGGGCAGTTCGACAACGTATCGCGCGGACAGAACCGCCGGTTCGAACGCGACGATGGCTGCTGTGGGCGGCGGTAGCCGTACTCATCGCTCTGTTCGTGCTGATTGCGGTACCCGAGGTGCGTGCCGCCATCGTGAACTGGCTGCGCGTCGGTGGCGTGATCATTATTCCCGAAGCGCCCACCGCGACGGCTGCGACAATGTTTCCCACAGCCAATGTGCGCACATCCGTGACACCAATTCATGCGCCACCCTCATCGCCCACGGCCATTCAATCCGTCCTGGACTTGGCCGGCGAAACAACCCTGGTCGATGCCCAAAAGCGCGTCAATTTTCCTATTCGGCTGCCCACCTATCCAGCAACACTGGGCGCACCCGATCGCGTTTACCTGCAAGACCTCAATGGCTCGGTGGTCGTACTGATCTGGTTGGATTCCACCCAGCCGGACGGACTTCGTTTCGCCTTGCATATTCTGGGTCCTGGCGCTTTCGTTTATAAAATGCAGCCAACTATC
Source organism: Aggregatilineales bacterium (assembly GCA_038230635.1). GTDB lineage: Bacteria > Chloroflexota > Anaerolineae > Aggregatilineales > UBA2796 > JBBRMW01. The sequence continues at coordinate 18,907 of JBBRMW010000084.1, forward strand.
ATTCAAGAAACCACGCTCAACGGACAGCCTGCTCTGTGGACAGAAGGACCATATTTCCTCGTTTGGCGCATAGATAACCAACCCGCGTGGGATACACGGCGCATTATCAACGGCCATGTGTTGATTTGGACGGATGGTTCCCTCACCTATCGGTTGGAAAGCGGTCTATCTCTGGATGAAGCACTCAAGATTGCGCAATCGGTACCGCTGATCAAATCCTAGCGAAACATGGAACCTTCCTCGAACGAGCGGTGTAAGATTCATAGAATGCTCGGTAAAAGGGAGAAACAACCATGTTCAATTCAGTTCTCTGGTACGCCAAAAAGATGCGCAAATTGCTACTGGTCACTATCGGACTACATTCACGGAACACCCGCAAAGCATACAGGCTGCTCGTGCTCGGCAGCGTGGTACTCACAATTTTGAGCCTTCTGGCTCACGGACAGCGATCTGCTGCCAAAGAACTTTACGGTGCCACCTCGCCCGCTTGGTCACCGGATGGGCAGCACATTGCCTATATCGTTCAACACCCGGATCATACTGACCTTTATGTGTTCGATGTGGCGAGCTTCACCGCAACCAAACTTGCTGAGAATGCAAGCGACCCAAGCTGGTCGCCGGATGGACAGCGGATTGCCTATACCGGTCACGAGGGGGATAACGTAACGGTCGATTTCATCGATGTCAAGGGCGGAAAATCAACGCAACTGACGATTGGCTACTATCCGATGTGGTCACCCGATGGAAAACATCTCGCCTATCTGGTAGCTCAAACGCTACACTTGGCGAGTGCCGACGGTGCCCCACCACGCCTTCCCATAACGGCCAGCACCCTGACCGTGTGGGATTACTGGTGGTCCCCGGATGGCCGCCAAATTGCATTTATGGCTCAAGGTACAACCGACAACACGACCATACTCTACACCATTAACTCAGATGGTTCGGCTCTTCACAAGATCGCGGATAGCACCTTCGATGCTTCGCTCGCTTGGTCACCTAACAGCAAGCAGCTCCTTTTGTTAGGGTACTGCGGAGACACTTCAGTCACGAATCTGTGTGTCGCAGAGGCGGATGGTTCCAGTCTTCGGCGTCTAGCGCCTCCCAGACTTCAATCTTCCTGGTCGCCCGATAGCCGCCAAATCCTTTTTACGTTCAACAGCGGCGTGTGCGTTATGAACGCTGACGGCTCCGGCCAACACTGTCTGACAAGAGCCGACGATCCATACAACAGCGACTTTAGCGCGGCATGGTCACCTGACAATCGGCAAATCGTGTTCGTCCGAATGCACACGCCGCAGACCGTCAAACCTGGCGAACTGTACCTGATGAGCGCCGATGGTTCCAGCCTCCAACGCCTGCCCGATGACGTGCAATCATTCTAAGAGCCTGTTTGGAAAGCCCTCACCCCCGACCCCCTCTCCCGCAGGTAGAGGGGGGAAACCGCGCTCGGAAGCCCCTCGCCATGAGGGAGAGGGGTTGGGGTGAGGGCTATTTGTCACTTTCAAAACACCCTCTTAGCTTGTCAGCTTGTTCGGATGAGGTTGGTAGCCTCAGTAGATCACGATTTCGCGGGGAAA
>JBBRMW010000085.1:0-20438 GCA_038230635.1 Aggregatilineales bacterium
TGCCGAACTGCCGCCGCGTCCGCGTGAAATCCACGCACGCATCCAAACAGGCTTGCGCCACGCCGAGTGCGCCCGCCGCCACGCCCAACCGCCCATGATCGAGCGCCGACATGGCAACGGTGAAGCCCACGCCCACCTCGCCCAACAGCGCGTTTTTGGGTATATGGCAGTCGGTAAACGTGATATGTGCATGATCGGCGGCGCGGTGGCCGAGTTCTTTGCCCGGCATTTTGACGCGGGTGAGTCCCGGTGTATCGGTTGGCACCAAAAACGCACAAATACCTTTGTGGCGCGCTTCACGGTTCACGCTGGCAAAGACGAGCGCCACATCCGCGCCGTTTCCATTTGTGATCCAGATTTTTTCGCCGTTCAGGATGTAACTGTCGCCATCGTCGTGGGCGGTCGTCTCCATGCTGGCCGCGTCGGAGCCGGCGTTCGGCTCGGTCAGACAGTAGCAGCCGATCCATTCGCCGCGCGCCAGTTTCGGCAGGGTCGCACGCTTTTGTTCGTCGCTGCCCCAGGCATTGATCGACTGACTGACCAATCCGCTGTGTACCGCCACGAAGCCGCGTACCGACGAATCGACGCGCCCCAGTTCTTCGTAGACGAGCGCGAAACTCACATAATCCATGCCCGTGCCGCCAAATGCGACCGGAAGCGTCCCCGCCAACAGGCCGAGTTCGCCCATGCGCCGCACCAGATGCAGCGGAAACACGCCGGTTTCGTCCGCTTCACGTGCCAGCGGTGCCACTTCTTCGATCGCAAATTTGCGCGCGCGCGTTTGAATGTCTTTTTGTTGTGCGGTTAATTCAAAATCCAAAATAAATGCGCCTTTTCGTTTTTGTTTAAATCTCAATCCCCCGACGACAAAACGGGCGGCCACACCGGGCCGCCCCTACTCAAGCCCATCGGCGGTAAGGGCGAACCCGGCGTGGTCATAGACGTGAAGCTAAGGGGAGACGTGATTGTTATGTAGGGCGTGTGGCCTAAGAACGGGCGACCACATAGGGTCGCCCCTACAAACCGCGGTCTTGGGTAGGGGCGACCCGATGTGGTCGCCCGTCCGATACCGAAAACAACGCCCTGCTTCCTTAGCTTCACGCCTATGAACCCGGCGTGGTCGCCCGTCTCTAATGCGATCGACCTCAACCCAGATTCACCGCGACCGATTGGGTCATGGTCTGCCCCTCGGCAGGGATCAGATCGAGCTTGTGGCCCACATCTTTCAGAATTTCGAGTGCCTTGTCAAGGTGTTCGCGGCGATGGGTGGCCGTGTAACTGGTGCGCAGCAGGCTCATGTTCGCAGGGACACCCGGCGGCAGCACCGGATTCGTGTACACGCCTGCATCGGCCAGCGCTCGCCACGCCAATACCGCGCGCAGATCGTCACGGATGATCAGTGGGATGATCGGCGTGTTGCTGCGGCCAATATCATAGCCCAGCTTTTTCAGGTTGGTGCGCATATATTCCGCGTTATCCCAAAGCTGCTCGATGATCCCCGGATCGGATTCGATCACGTCCAGGCAGGCGATCACCGTCGCGGCGTTGGCTGGCGGCAGGCTGGCGCTGAAGATCAAGGCGCGCGCGTGGTGCTGAATATAGTTCAACACGTCCGTCTTGCCGGAGATGTAACCGCCCACCGAGGCGAAGCTCTTGCTGAACGTGCCCATCGTGATATCGATCTCGTCTTCGAGGCCGAAATGCGCTGCCGTGCCGCGACCGTTACCGAGCACGCCGATGCTGTGCGCATCATCGACCATGATGCGCGTACCATATTTCTTGCAAATCGCCACTAGTTCGGGCAGCGGGGCAATATCGCCACCCATGCTGTACACACCATCGACCACGACCAGCTTGCCAGCTTCGGCGGGCAGGCGGCTGAGCACGATTTCGAGGCTGCCCACGTCGTTGTGGCTGAAGCGCCGCAGTTCGCCCCGGCACATCAGGCAGCCATCCACGATGCTGGCGTGATCTTCTTTATCGACGATCACGTAATCGCCCTTATCGACCAGCGCCGTAATCGTGCCGACGTTGGCCTGATAGCCCGTCGTGAACGTCAGTGCGCCTTCGCTGCCCATGAAGCGGGCGAGGCGGCGTTCCAGTTCGATGTGGAGTTCAAGTGAGCCGTTCAAAAAGCGGCTGCCCGTGCAACTTGTACCGAATTTAGCGATGGCATCCATCGCGGCCTGTCGAACTTTGGGGTGCGTGGTGAGGCCGAGGTAATTGTTCGACCCAATCATGATCACTTCATGACCCTCGAAGATCGCGGTCGTACCTTCGGAGTTTTGGAGCGGCAGAAAGTAGGGATAAATACCCAAAGCGCGCGCTTCTTCCACCCGCGTAAATGATTTTATCTTGTCGAACAGGTCCATCGGACTACCCTTTGCTGGTGATAAGTCGGCAGATTGTATCATCAAATTGGCGTGCGCATCACTTGAGTTTTTCCAGGGGTTGGGGTATGTGCCTCTCATTTTGTGACTGTTAGCGGACGAGGCACGCCTCGTCCCTACCCTAGACGCTGTTTCTGTAGGGACGAGGCCTGCCTCGTCCGTCTCGAACGTGCATCGCCGGGGGCAAGCCGTTCGGAACGACTCGCCCCAATCCCTGAATGCACCCGCCAGCCACCACTCGTGACGAACCTGCCGATTTCTGATAAAATGAGCGCGACCATTGACCCTGCTCGACGAGGATTGAACCATGCTGACTTGTAGTAAATGCGGGACTCCCTATACGCTCAATGACGCCGTTTGCGTCAAGTGTGGGCATGTGCTCCTCGATACCCACGCCAGCACCATCGCCCTCCAAGTCGATCCGGGCTTGCTGCGTCTGCGACGCAAATTCGAGGAAAAAAGCGCGGCCCGTACCGAAAAATCGATCTTGTTCAAAATTCGCGGGATGCCGGAGCGTATCACGTTCGAGGATTCGACTGAGGTCATCATGGGTCGCACCGATATGATCACCGACGACGCCGGGCATTTCGACCTGACGCGCTTCGGCGCACACGATCGCGGCGTATCTCGTACACACGCCCTGCTGCGCTTCGCCGACGACAAGATCACGTTGACCGATTTGAACAGTGCCAACGGGACATTTCTTAACACCAAAAAAATCGCACCCAACGATCCGCAGCCCCTCAAAGATGGCGACGAAATCATGTTGGGCAGCCTCTCAATGATCGTGCGTTTCGAGTAACGATGCGGCTGGTCGCGCCCGTCAGTCCGAAGCCGACGGGCTAAAACCGAATTTTAGAGAGATCGGTGACTTGATCGCTTTTCGCGCCTACGCGGTCGTGGCGACTTTTTCAACTGGGAACTGAACTTCCGTGACATACGAGGCGTCATCCTGTCGGATGGGCATCGTGTTGTGCAGGTAAACCTCGCGCGATGGTCCAGCGATGCGGTAGCCATTCGCCTCGATCCACTTGAGCACCGCCTGATAGGCATCGTTGATTGTGGCATAAGCGCCGTGATGAACCGTCGCGACCATCGCGGCGGCGGGCAAATCCTGGACGTGCATCCGCCCGCTATCGGGGGCGCTGCCACGTAGAATGAAAGCGGCAGCACCGTCTACATCGTGATCCTTGAAATCCTCGTCGTACCAGATTGCCAACGTGAGTCCGACATCGGCCACGCGCGCACCAAGCTCCGCGCAGATTTCGCCGTACAGTGGGCCAATGTCGCTGTGCTTCGGGAGGATCGCGCGTATACTGGCGATTTGCTGCGGTTCGACCTGCTTCAAGAGAACATCGTAGTTGGACATTTTTCCCTCTCCTTCGATTTGCTGCAAACGAACTTCAACCTCGACCAAATGACTCTGCACGTCGAGAAGCTCCTGGTTGATCTGTGCGTGACGCAGGCGGAGCATTCCACGCATTTGCTCCGGCGTTAGCCCTTCGTCCAGCACAGCCCCGATCTGCTCCAGGGAAAAGCCGAGTCCTTTCAGGGCGAGGATACGATTCAACCGAGGGAGTTGGCTGGCGGCATAGAAGCGGTAGCCAGTGAAGCGATCGACTTCGACCGGCTTGAGCAAGCCCAGTTGATCGTAATAGCGCAGAGTGGGCACCGAAACCTGCACCAATTTGGAGAATTCGCCGATTTTGAACATACTGGCCTGCCTCGCTCTGCCGCTCGCCATCCCTCAGTTATGAATATAGGATACAGCCTCAAGTCCCTTGAGAGTCAAGGGGCGTTTTGAAACACCTTTCATGATTGGCAAAGAACGGGATCGGCACACAATTTGGCACCCACAACTGTATAGAACGGATGTATAATACCTGAATTGAATTTGATCTCATGGTCAAACCAATCAAAGGCCACGCATTGAAGAACCGCACCCCCTCGCTGTGGTGACGGAGAGGGGGTTGGGGGTGAGGTGAATGCGCGAACTTTATCTGGGTTTACCATCAGGAGGCGATTATCGTGACCACACCAGCACCCGTGCGCGAAGGCTTTCATACCGTCACGCCCTATCTGATCACCCCTTCGGTCGAGGCACTAAGCACGTTTGTGGGGCAGGCTTTCGGCGGCGTCGAAACATTCCGAGCAATTGGTTCGGCGGGCGGCCAACATGTCGAAATGCGCATCGCTGATTCGATGATTATGATCGGCGGCGGGGTGCGCACCGAGCCAATGCCGATGATGCTTCACCTGTACGTGCGCGATGTGGATGGCGTGTATAACCGGGCGCTTGCAGCGGGTGCGACTTCCATCATGGAGCCAGCCGATCAACCCGATGGCGAGCGTCGCGCGGGCGTCAAAGACCCATTCGGCAATCAGTGGTATATGGGCGCGCCGCTCGAAAAGAAATAGGCCGCTCAATTGGCTCGGCGTTGCTGAGAGATCAACTCAGCGAGCCAATATCCCTCATAACCGTAATCTGATTGGTTTTCCGGTCCGTTCTGTACCAGTCACGCTCCACCCTATCAATCCCTACTTGAAGCTGCACTTGATGCTTGGGCGCAGCCACGAGAAAGAATGCGACGTGACTTGTGCGAAATACATAGATTTTGCTCAAGTCAGCCTGTGCGTGCAGGTCATTTGCAACGCGCTTGATGAACGTTTCTCGGTTCTCACGCGGGAAATGCTGGTAAATCAGCAGCGAATGTCCTTCGTTGTATGCGGCTTTCACTTCATCTTTATAGAGGTATTTACTCGAATTCAGACGACCTCGCGCAATCGAACCCGCCAGCCCATTATCGGGATCGAAGAAAATCAGATCGACATCGGCGAAATCCTGGGAAAGCTTGGAGAAGTAGGCTCCTCGTAAATCAGCTTTGTCCGACAGCAATTCTGGATAGAATTTCGCCCCTGGGATGAGTTTATCCACAATTGGGCGATCAACGTGTCGATTCTTGTCGTCATATACAACCTGTTTGAGCATTTTGAACAGGGCTGGATCATAATCTTCCCAATGACCTCCTGCCTTCTCAAGATAGTCAACAAACTTGCCGTCTGTGGGGCTGTCATCTACGGTCAACATCCAGCAGACGCCGATTTTGAGTTTCCCGTCATTGGCAAGGGCGCGTAGAAGCCCATATTTTCGATAATCGTTGACATCGCCAAAATACTGGTTTTTCATAGCCTTCTACGCCTTTTCGATAAATCCACCGAACCTTGACGACACTATAAATCGGATTTGGAAACCGCCGAATCGCCTCATCTTCTAACTTTGTAACAAATTGCCCAAAAATAGGGGTTGCTCGCTTGTGCAATTGCACGAAAAGGTGTATGATTCTCCCATTGATTAATCTGATCAATCAGATTATTGTGGTTGGGACTATACCATGCGCCGACTCGACTCGGATTTGCTGGAATATATCGCCAGTCGTCACCTCAAAGCTGGCGATCAACTCCCCGCGCTGACTGAACTCAGCCAGGAACTCGATATCAACGTGGGCAAACTGCGCGAGCAGCTCGAAGTGGCGCGTAGCCTCGGTTTGGTCGAAGTGCGTCCGCGCACAGGTATCCGCGTCAAAGATTACGAGTTCTTGCCCGCGATTCGGCTCAGCTTGTTGTTTGCACTGTCGCAAAAAAAAGCGCATTTCGAGGAATATACCGAACTCCGCAATCACCTCGAAGCCGCCTTTCTGATCGAGGCCGCCGCACGACTTACCGCCGACGACAAAGCCAGTCTCGCACATCTGATCGAGTCTGCGCAGGCGAAGCTCAACCACGCGACGTTCATCCAGATTCCCCACACCGAACACCGCCAGTTTCATCTCACGATCTTCCGCCACCTTGATAACCCGTTCGTCAAGGGTTTGTTGGAGGCGTACTGGGAGGCTTACGAGGCCGTCGAGTTGAACACCTATGCGGACTTGCATTATTGGCAGGAGGCATGGACTTTTCACGAACGCATTTTAGCTTTTATCTGCACCGGCGAGTACACGGCAGCGCGCGACGCCTTTATCGAGCACACCAAGCTGCTCCGCCACCGCTCGGCTCGCCCGCCCGAATACACCACTGATCGCTTGGATCGGATCGAAAAGGTCTCGCAAAATACCCGTTATGTAGGAGAGTAGCCAATGGGCACGACTGATATTCAACGCAACGCATCATTGGCGGGCGAGGCGCGGGTCAACGACTTCGCCATCGTCGCGGCCACCGTCAACGGCTCTGGCAGCCAGACGGCCAACAATGTTCTGATTCGCGCCATGTTCAAGATGGGCATCCCCGTCAATGGCAAGAACTTATTTCCCTCGAATATCTCTGGCCTGCCGACGTGGTACACCATCCGCGTCAGCAAAGACGGCTATATTGGTCGCCGCGAGGATTACCATGTGCTGGCCGCGATGAACAAGGCCACCCAGGTCGAAGATATTCAGAATCTCGCGCCGGGTGGCATTTGCATCTATCCCGAAGAGTGGAAGCTCAAAAATTTGCGCTCGGATGTGACATTCTATGCGATGCCCGTCACACAGATGGCGAAAGAATCGGATGCCGATCCGAAGCTGCGCGATTACGTGGCGAACATGGTGTATGTGGGCGCACTGGCTGAACTGATCGGGATCGATCTGGCCGAGATCAAAAACGCGCTGTCGTACCACTTCAAGGGCAAAGCCAAGCCGCTCGCTCTGAACTACGATGTGGTCGAAAAAGCCGCCGCCTATGTCCGCGAACGCTATACCGCGCCGGAACATCTGCGCGTCGCACGCATGAATGCGACGACCGGCAAAGTGCTGATCGAAGGCAACGAGGCGGCGGCGCTCGGCGCGGTATTCGGCGGCGTCAGTGTAGTAGCCTGGTATCCGATCACGCCGTCCACCAGTTTGGTCGATGCGATCAAGGATTATGCCCAGGAAATGCGCGTCGATCCGGTCACCAAACAATCGACGTGCGCGATCGTGCAAGCCGAAGACGAATTGGCCGCGATCGGGATGGTCGTCGGCGCGAGTTGGGCGGGTGCGCGCGCCATGACCTCGACCTCCGGGCCGGGTATTTCGCTCATGTCGGAGTTCGTCGGTTACGCCTACTTCGCCGAAATTCCCGCCGTGATCTGGGATGTGCAGCGTATGGGGCCGAGCACGGGTTTGCCGACGCGCGTTTCGCAGGGCGATGTGCTCAAAACGTATTTCCTGGGACATGGCGACGCCAAACATGTGGTCTTGCTGCCCGGCGATATGGCGGAGTGTTTCGCGTTCGGCTACACCGCTTTCGATCTGTCGGAGCGGCTGCAAACGCCCGTATTCTGCCTGAGCGATCTCGATTTGGGCATGAATTTGTGGATGACCGATCCGTTCGCCTATCCTGAGCAACCGATGGATCGCGGCAAAGTGCTCAACGCCGATGATCTGACGCGGCTGGGTGGTTTCGCCCGCTATCGGGATGTTGATGGCGACGGGATCGGCTATCGCACGCTGCCCGGCACAGATCACCCGCTGGCCGCCTATTTTACGCGCGGCACGGGTCACACCGACGCAGCCTTGTACTCCGAGCGCCCTGAAGATTGGGAAAACAATTTGAAGCGGCTGCATCACAAGCACGAAACGGCGCGCCACCTCGTCCCACAGCCGATCGATGAGATCGTGGAAGATGCCGAAATCGGCATCTTCGCCTACGGATCGAGCAACCCCGGCACCGTCGAGGCGCGCGATTTGCTCAAGGCGCACGGCATCAAGACCAGCTACCAACGGGTGCGCGCGCTGCCACTGGGCGAAGCCACCCGCGACTTTTTGGCACGCCACGATCGCGTCTACGTGATCGATAACAACTTCGATGGTCAGATGGCCGAACTGGTACGGCTGGACTTCCCGCAGTTCGCCACCCGAATCACGTCGCTGGCGCACTGTGACGGCCTCTCGCTGACCGCCACCTGGATCGCACAGAATATTATTGAACAGGAGCGTTAACATGACCACTGCCCCCGCGCCCACCCGTAAAGTCAACCAGATCGGCCTCGAAAAGACCGACTACAAAGGCCGCGAATCGACGTTGTGCAACGGCTGCGGGCACGACTCGATCTCGGCGCAGATCATCAGCACCTGCTACGAACTGTCGATCGACCCGACGCAGGTGATCAAGCTGAGCGGCATTGGCTGCTCCAGCAAGACGCCCGCGTACTTCATGAATCGCTCGCACGGCTTCAATTCGCTGCACGGTCGGATGCCTTCGATTGCGACGGGCGCGACGCTCGCTAATCACAAGTTGACAGCGATCGGCGTCAGCGGCGACGGCGACTCCGGCAGCATCGGCCTCGGCCAGTTCAAACACATGGTGCGCCGCAATGTGCCCGTCGTGTATATCATCGAAGATAACGGCGTGTATGGGCTGACCAAAGGCCAGTTCAGCGCCACCGCCGACGAAGGCCAAAAGCTCAAGTATGCGGGCGTCAACGAACTGCCGCCGATCGATCTGTGCCTCGAAGCGCTCATCGCCGACTGCTCGTTCGTGGCGCGCTCGTTCTCCGGCGATCCGAAACAGGTGCAATCGCTGCTCAAGGCGGCGCTCAGCCATCGCGGGACAGCGGTGATCGATATCATCAGTCCGTGCGTGACTTTCAATAACCATGAAGACTCGCACAAGAGCTATCCGTATGGCCTCAGCCACGAGATCATCCTGCAAGAGATCACCTACGTGCCCAAGCGCGAGGAGATCGTAATCGATGATTATGCCGAAGGCGAGACGAAAACCGTCGAAATGCACGATGGCTCGACGATCAGGCTCAAAAAGGTCGGCGAAGGTCACGATCCAACCGATCGTTATGCCGCGATGAGGCTGCTCGAAGATGCCAAGCGCGAACAGCACTTGATCACCGGGCTGATCTATGTCAACGAAGAGCGTCCGACGCTGCCGGAGCAGGTTCACCTGCCAGAGACGGCGCTGGCGCACCTCGATGCGAGCGCGCTTCGTCCGCCGCGCGCGGCGCTGGCGAAGATCATGGCCGATCTAGGGTAGTTTCTCTCCAATTGAATGAAGGCAGCCTCATTATGGTCAAACCAATCAAAGGCCACGTATGTCTAGGTTTGCCTTCCGACTCCCCCTCACCGTGATTACGGAGAGGGGGCCGGGGGGTGAGGTGAATGCGCGAAGTTTGATTGGCTTCACCATTAGGTTGCCTTCGCCCCTTCAAACCAAATACGATGAATAGTCAGCACACTTTTGCAGATTTATTTCTTCCACTCAACCGCAAATCGGAGGCATAACACGAAAGCGAAGATTAAGGGATTTTCGACCCCCGATACAAAAAGCATGGATCCGGCTGACTACCAGCCTATCGATCCCGATCTATTTCAATTGCCTGTTGAAATGCTTATAGGTCCTCGTGACGCTCCTGGCGAAGAAATTTTCCAGATTACAATTTGTTCCCCTCAATGGCTCGTCAAATTTATTAAAGACGGAGACATTGTGGCTGCAAGAGGCTATATAATTGCCGCACACTATGATTTTCAAAAAATACGCGCATTTCTGGAACTCTATGTCAGTCGTTGTGAAGGACAAACTTGGCAGGATTTGGCTCAACAAATTTCCTGTTTGGGTTTCTGGGAATTTGAACAGTACCACTAATGGTCAAAGTAATCAGATACCAAGCATTGCAGAACCTCACCCTCTACCCTCTCGCTGTAGGTGTGGAGTAGGGAGGCGGCCTGACACGTCCGCTAACTCACGTTGAATTTGCCGTTATTCCGATGCGCGGTTTGTGTTACACTTTGCGGCGCGTGGGAGATAGTCTAAGCGGCAGAGGGGACGACGCATGGCAGTACCCAGCGATGGTCACACAGAACTCGCGTTCATCTCGTATTCGCGGGCGAATCGGGATTTCGCAACACATCTGATCGCGGATTTGGAGGCGCGCGGCGTCCACGTCTGGATCGATCGGCAGGGTTTGACCGCTGGAATGCCCGATTGGGAACAGGCCATCCGGGATGCGATTCGCGGATCGTCGGTGGTGCTGCTGATCGCCTCGCCCACTTCGCGCCAGTCACGTTATGTCAAAGGCGAACTCGAAATCGCCGAGATGTACCAGCGCAAGGTCTACCCGATCTGGGCAAGTGGCGAGCAATGGGCGGATTGTGTGCCGCTCGACCTGATCAAGACCCAATATATCGATGCGCGCGGTGATAGCTACGCAGCGGCCTTCGATCAGATCGTCCGCATTTTGACGGATACCAGCCCTGCCCCGTCGCCCCTGATCGCCGTGACGCCTGCGCCAACCATGATTCCCGCACCCACGCCCGCATCCGAATCGATTTCCGCGCCACCGCGCAATCCGTACAAAGGGCTGCGCGCCTTCACGGATGCGGATGCGGGTGATTTTTTCGGGCGCGATAAATTGGTGGCTGAGCTATTAGCGACGCTCCGCACGACGCTCGCCGCGACAGAATCCGCGCGCTTCATGGCCGTGATTGTCGGGCCGAGCGGATCGGGCAAATCGAGCGTGGTCATGGCGGGGCTGCTGCCCAAACTCCGATCGGGTGCGCTCCCCGGCAGCGACCAATGGATATATCTCGATCCAATGGTGCCGGGCACGCATCCGTTAGAACGGCTGACGGTCGCGCTGTCGGGCGTGATCACCGAGCGGAGCATGGACTCGATCCGCGAAGACCTCGACAGCGACTCGGCGCGCGGTCTGCACCTGCTCGCCAGTCGTGCCGCCAACATCGCCAAGCGCCCGGATGCGCGGCTGGTGCTGCTCGTCGATCAATTCGAGGAATTATTTACGCTGACCACCGACGAGGACGAGCGCCGCCACTTCATTGATCTGTTGGTCAACGCCGTCAGCGAACCGCGTGGGGCGGTGGTCGCTATCCTGACCCTGCGCGCGGATTTCTACGATCGCCCCATGCAGTATGCCGCGCTCGGCAAATTGATCGAGGCGACCAGCAAATCGGTGCTGCCGATGGACATTGACGACCTGCGCGCAGTGATCGAGAAACCCGCCGCGCTGCCCGATGTGCGGCTGACCTTCGATGAGGGCTTGGTCGGCGATCTGTTATTCGAGGTACGCGGCGAACCCGCTCCGCTGCCACTCTTACAGTTCACGCTCGATCAGCTTTTTGAGCGACGCGACGAATGGCGCTTGACCCGCGCAGCCTACGCGGCGATCGGCGGCGTCAAAGGTGCGTTGGCGAAACATGCAGAAGCGACCTATGCCGCGCTGCCGACGGATGAGCACCACCGTCTGACGCGCGCTGTTCATGCGTCTGATCGAACCCGGCGCGACCGAACAGGACACAACACGCCGCCGCGCGCCGCTCAACGAACTGACCTTGCCCGATGCGCAGCAATCCAACCTGCTTCAGAAATGCGCCACAGCCTTCGTCGATGCACGTCTGCTGATCACCAACGAAATCGCGGGCACGCGCACGATCGAAGTCTCGCACGAGGCGCTAATCCGTGAATGGGCGCGGTTGGGTGATTGGCTGCGCGAGGCGCGCGAGGACATCCGCTTACAAGGTGCGCTCTCACAGGATGCGGTGGATTGGCTGCGCAATGGTCGTCGCCCCGATGATTTATATCGCGGTCAAAAACTGCTCGATGCGCAGGGCTGGGCGGCGCGCAACATGGCGAGCACCGAAGAAATGGCGTTCATTGAGGCGAGCTATGCCGGGCAGCAGTCGCATGAGCAAGCCGAAAAGGATCGGCAGGCGCGCGAATTGGAACTGGCGAAACAAGCCGCCACGAATGCCCAACGCGCCGAAGCAGCCGAAAAAGATCGGGCGGTGCGCTTCGAGCAATCCGCCCGCAAGTCCACCCGACGGGCGCGGACTGCGGTGTGGTTCGCGGCGGTCGCCCTGGTGGGAATCATTGTCGCCTTGATCGTCGTCATGAGCGCCGGGACCAGTACCACGACCGCGAATAACCAATTGGGAACTGCGACGTTTGCGCAAGGCCAAGCCATTGCCGCCGCGAACGACTCCCGCACGCAGATCGCCGCCGTCAATGCGACGCTGACCCCCGTGTATGCAGGGCTGGCAACGGCAATGGGGATGGCGTTCGATAATATGTACTACTCAACAATGGTACCGCGCATTGGTGGTTTCCCGCCGACGCTTGCTAATCCGTTGAACGTCGAACAAAAATATACCGCTTCAACGGCAATTGCAGCCGCCTATCAGCGAACGCCCATCTCCACCATCGACGCCAAAGGGTTGGCAATGGTACTAGTACCGCCGGGCTGTTTCCTGATGGGTGATGCGGCGCAGCCGCACGCGAGTCCGGTAACGGAAATTTGCTTCGATCAGCCGTTCTGGATCGACAAATTCGACGTGACCAATGCAGCGTTCGATGCTTTCGTGAAGGCTGGCGGCTATGTCGATGATGCTAATTGGACACAAAGCGGCATCGCTTGGCGCAAAATGGCTGGCGATAACAGTACAGAACAGACTGACCGTCTTAAGACGACAAGTTGCACCGATGTCTCCGAAACGGATACGCAACCCGTGATCTGTGTGACATGGTATGAATCCTATGCTTATTGCCACTGGCGGGGTCTGCGACTACCCACTGAGTCCGAATGGGAATATGCGGCGCGCGGCCCTGCCAATCGGATTTTTCCATGGGGTGATACGTTTGTGGAGGATAATGCGGTATATAATGACAATTCTGGAGGGAAAACCGCCAAGGTCGGCAGCAAACCTAACGGATCGTCTTGGGTGGGCGCGCTCGATATGACAGGCAACGTGTGGCAGTGGGTACAGAGCAGTTATCAACTTTATCCTTATAAAACCAATGATGGTCGAAATAACACTAATGCTGATTCCCAGCGCGTGATGCGGGGAGGCTCATGGAACCTAAATCCAATGGTTCGCACAGCGTATCGGCTCTGGAATCTGCCCAATTATGTGGGCTTTCCTTATGTCGGGTTTCGCTGTGCCCGGTCTACTTGATGTTACTAATACATCTGCTCGTGATAAAATAGCCGTCTATGAAACCGATCCCGCTATATTGGGGAGGGGCAATTATGGTCGCCAAACCGATCGATCTCGACGAAGCGCTCGCGTTAGCATTGCGGCTCAGCCCGCTCGATAGAGTGCGCTTGGTTGAGCGCGTTATGTCTACGCTGGAACGTGAATTCGCGCCGCCGACTCCACCAGCCGCCGAATTCCCGTTGAATACATCGCCCGCCTATACGGAAGACGAATTGCGCGAATTGATGAACGCGCCGCGTTTGACGCCTGCCGAGTTGTTCGGGTGGCTCGAAGCAAATCCGACCAGCGAACCCTGGGGTGATCTACGCGATGATGAGGACGCGGGCGAATATGTCCATCAAATGCGGCGGCGTGGTCTTGATTGGGGCAGTGAGGGATGACGACGGGCATCCTCGACCCTACCTACATGGAAGACGAACTGCGCAAACTCGGTCTTTGCGCCGCCGCGCGTATACGCTATGATTAGCGCGGTCTTTTTCGTGGAGAATTGATGAGCGTCCCCTACTGCCACATGTGCGAGTCCGATCCGGCGGCCAAGCTGCGTTTCGGTGATACAGGTCTTTCGGCGGGTGATTATTGTCCGGTGTGTTATCGCCCTTATTGTAAATTTCACGCCGGAAAAGTGCGCTGGCGCTGGCGCGATTCACGACAGGTCGAGACGGGATTCGTGTGCATGGAATGCAAAAATGCCTACCGTCATCGGCAGTGGGATCCCGTCCAGCGCGATTGGATCAGTTGAGCCTTATGGTCAAACCAATCAAAGGCCACGTATGACTGGGTTTGCCTTGCGACTCCCCCTCTCCGTGATACGGAGAGGGTGCCGGGGGGTGAGGTGAATGCGCGAAGTTTGATTGGTTTCACCATTAGCGGGCGGCCTGCGTCAGGACG
The DNA here is from genome assembly GCA_038230635.1 of Aggregatilineales bacterium. GTDB lineage: Bacteria > Chloroflexota > Anaerolineae > Aggregatilineales > UBA2796 > JBBRMW01. The sequence goes on from JBBRMW010000085.1 coordinate 14,255, forward strand.
GATGGGATGCCACCGGGCACCGCAAAGGTCAGTGAACAAATCACGATCGCGCCAATGACCGCCAATACCATGATCGTAAAAATGCACCCACAGCAGCCCGCCCGATTGCCAAGCGTCAACCAAGTGAGCAGCCGTGAGCCGTCGTTGGCGGTGGACTGGGTGTTGTCGGCAGGCTGCATCCGCGCGATCAGGTCATGCAGATTGCTGACCCGGCTACATTTTTCGCAGGTGACATCGGTGCGACCCGCCTTGAATTCGAGCGGTGCGCCACAATTCGGACATGTAAACGAAGCGGCCATCGCAGGTTTCCCTTTCTGTTCGCGTTGCATGGTACGCGTTCATTATAGCAGGCTGCGGGCAATCACGAATCGGGCGTATAATGCATTGAATTGAGAAGATGAGGATTCGGCCATGATCGCAACCCCGGCCATTGTTGATGTGCCGTTGCGCACCGATGAAAATGGTGTGATTCGCATCGGCCAAACGCGCGTAACGCTGCTTACAATCATTGGGCGTTATCAGATTGGGGGATCGCCAGAGGCCATTCATGAAGGCTTTCCAAGCGTCTCGCTGAGCGATATTTACGCCGTCATCGCCTATTATCTGGCACAGCGCGCGCAGGTCGATCAGTATATCGCGGAAGCGGTCACCGAAGCGGAACGTTGGCGACGCGACTATGAGGCCAATAATCCAGAGGTCGCTGCATCAAACGCAAAACTGCGCGCACTTCTGGATAAGCACCGACACGAAAGCTCAGCATAGTGCGTGTTCTGGCCGATGAAAATTTTGATAACAACATCCTGGTCGGGTTACGCAGAGCCTTGCCGAATATCGATGTGATTCGGGTCCAAGACACTGAAATTTTCCATGCCTCTGATCCAGCCGTGCTGGAATGGGCAGCGAGGGAGGGACGTATCGTACTGACTCATGATATTCAAACGATGGCAGGATTTGCGGTGAACCGCGTAAAAGCTGTTCTGCCAATGCCTGGGGTGATTGAAGTCGCGCAGGATTATCCGATCGGACGTGCGATCGAAGAACTATCGATTATTATTGGAGCCGGTTCACCGGACGATTTTGAAAGCCAAGTAAAATTTGTGCCAATGTTCTAGGGCGTGTCTGCAAACCCCTCTATCCGCCGGCCCCTTTCCCCCACGCAGGCGGGGGGGAAGGGGAGTCGAGCCCCTCGCCTCGTCTGCGTGGGAGAGGGGTTGGGGAGAGGGGGTAGCCGCCCTCTCTGCGATTGCGGAGAGGGGGTCGGGGGGTGAGGTCAACCCGTCACTAATTACCTGGATTCTGTATAATCATTGCCAAGTTCCCACTCCCCTGAAAAGGCGAGTCAATCACGGGTCAACGCGCGCCTGAAAGTGATATAATTCAAGGTAGTGCTGAAACCGATCGAACTGCGCCCCTATTGGCGTACCGAATAAGGTGATTGTTATGGAATTCCTCGAAGCGCCCACGTCATTTTACCTGGGACGCACCTACGATCCGAAGGCGCACCACCTGCAAGATGAGGTCGTCTATTACGACTCCCGCGATTTAACCACACACGCGATCGTCGTCGGTATGACGGGCAGCGGCAAAACCGGGCTGTGTATGACGCTGCTCGAAGAGGCCGTGCTCGATAACGTGCCCGCCATCGTGATCGATCCGAAAGGCGACATCACCAATTTGCTGCTGGCCTTTCCAGAGCTGCGCCCCGAAGATTTCGCGCCCTGGATCAACGCGGATGATGCGCGGCGCGTCGGCGAAAGTGTCGAGCAGTTCGCGCAGCAAACCGCCGATCAATGGCGCAAGGGGCTGTCCGATTGGGGCATCGCGCCCGGTCGCATTGGGGCGATGAAGCGTGCCGCGCAGTTCAGCATTTATACACCGGGGTCGGATGCCGGGCTGCCGATCAGCATTTTGTCGTCGCTCGAAGCGCCGCGCGAAGGCTGGGCGGGTCACGAGGAAATGCACCGCGAACGCATCGATGGCACGGTCGTCGCGCTGCTGGCGCTGATCGGAATGAGCGTCAAGCCCGTCCAGGATCGTGAACACGTCTTGATCGCCAATATCTTCGAGAACGCCTGGAAACAGGGTCGCGGCTTGACGCTCGAAGATATTATTACGCAGGTACAAAAACCGCCCTTCGATAAACTGGGCGTGTTCGACATCAACACGTTCTTCCCAGAAAAAGATCGCTTCAAACTGGCGAAGGCGCTCAACCAGATCGTGGCGTCGCCGTCGTTCCAGGCATGGCTGGAAGGTGAGCCGCTCGATGCGCGCAATCTGTTGTATACCAGCGATGGCCGTCCGCGCGTATCGATTCTATACGTCGCGCACCTGAACGATTCCGAGCGCAACTTCGTGATCACGCTGCTGCTGGAAAGTATGCTGTCGTGGATGCGGTCGTTGAGCGGCACGACGAGTCTGCGCGCGCTGCTCTATTTCGACGAGATGTACGGCTTCTTTCCACCCGTGCCCTATAATCCCCCGACTAAAGAACCGCTGCTGCGGTTGCTCAAACAGGCGCGCGCGTTCGGCGTCGGATTGATCCTGGCGACACAGAATCCCGGCGATCTCGATTACAAAGGCTTGTCGAATGCCGGAACGTGGATCATCGGCAAGCTGCAAACGGACAACGATCGAGAAAAGGTGCTGAGCGGGTTGCAAGGCGCGGCCACCACCTCCAGCCCGATCGATGTCAAAGCGCTGAATAACCTGCTGGCAAGCCTCGATCCGCGCGTGTTCGTGCTCAACAACATGCACGATCCGCGCGGGCCACAGTTGCTCTACTCGCGCTGGTCGATGAGCTACCTACGCGGGCCGCTGACTCGCCAACAGGTGCGGGCGCTGATGGAGCCGCAGCGCGCGATGCGGAATCTGAGCGGCGCGCCATCGTCGATGCCATCGCAGCATCTTTACACCGGGACGCCCGTTTTCCCTGCCGCCGCGATCCCCCCGACACCGATCCCGCCCACGGGGAATTTGCCGCCGCCGCCCAGCACACTGCGTGCCACGCCGCCGCCACCTATCAGCCCACTTGCGCCACCCTCGTTCGATCCGGGTGCTGCGCCGTCCAGCTTTCCGCCTGATCTGCCCGAAGCGTCGGTGCAACCAGCCGATCAGCCCGCGCCGAATCGCTCGTTCGGTACAGGACTGGTCGCCGGGATGAGCACCGCGCCCGTCGCCGATCCGCCGTTCGATCCAAACCAAGCCTATGCGCCCGCCTATGAACCGGTCGCCACCGCGCAGATGATCACGCCCACCGTACAGATGACGAGTGCCAGTGCGCCCTTGATCAATGCGACCACGCCGCGCAACGCGAATTGGCCGGAAGGCTTCAGCGACAAGCCGATCACCCTGCCCGACAGCATCATCCAATACTTTTTGCCCGCGACCGTGAACGTGCAGCAGGCCGCCCGCATCTGGGAGAGTCGATCGGGCATGGCAGCCGCTTCGATCGGTGCGCCGCAGCTTGCCTATCAACCGCTGCTGCTGGCACAAGTTGAAGTGCGCTATTTGGATCGCAAGTCGAGCGTCGAGGAGCGGCAAATGCTGACCTACCAGGTGCCCGATGTGCAAAAAGCGAACATCATCCACTGGGTCGATCACATCATCAACATCGAACTCGATCATACCGCGCTCAGCCATCAGCCCGTCGCAGGCGCATTGTTCGGGTCAATCCCGCCCGGTTTGACCGACGCCAAACGCCTGAACGAACTCAAAAACGATGTGGTCGATTATGTGTTTCGGTCGGCGGTGCTCACCGTGATGCACAATCCGACGCTCGATCTGTACGCGAATCCGCGCGAGTCGCAGGGCGATTTCATGATCCGGCTGGGTTTGGCCGCCCGTGAAGCGCGCGACATCGAGATCGATAAAACGACCGAAAAGTTCAACCGCGAGATCGAAAAGCTGGACGAGCGACTCAAAAAACATCAGCGTGATGTTCAGCTTCACAGCCAATCGGCGGAAGAACTGCGCCGCCAGGAATCGGCCACGACCGGCGAGTCGCTGCTGCGAATGCTGCGCGGCAATCCCGGCAATACGCTGTCGAACGTGAGCCGGGTGCGTCGCTATCGCAGTTCGGCGGAAGGACGCGCCCAATCCAGCGACGCGGCGGCGGGCGAAATGGAACAATCCATTCAGGCACGTCATACCGCGTTGAGCAGTGCGCTGCAAGGCATCAACGACAAATGGGCAAAGCTGGCAGCGACGCTCGAAGAAGTCAAGCTGACGCCCTATAAAAAAGACATCGGCTTGCAGATGTTCGGGATCGGCTGGCGACCGCTATGGTACGTCACGATCAACGGTCAGGCCGTGCTGATGCCCGCGTCGCTGTGAGGAAGCTCACCCGTTACTCGTAGTCGGCGAATATACGCTCGCCCGCCGGAATCGGGATCGACAGCCGATTCTGGTCGGAGAGCAGGGGACAGTACCAATTGACGTTGTAGGCGCAGGATGGGTTGAAGGCGTAATTGAAATCGATCACCAGATGGTCGCCAGCGCTGCCCAGATCGGCGTGTTTGATTGTATCGAGCAGATAGCGTCCACCGCCGTTTGTTTCGTGACCGTGCGTCGCATCGCGGAAGTGCAAAAATACGCCGCCGCCATAACCCATCACCCAAAAGAGGCTCAGTCCATGTGTCTCTGCGCCGACACTGAAGCAGACCTGACCATACTGCCGCAGGCGAATCGGGCCGTCGTCGTGCAGATCGAGCTGGATGATCAGCGGCTCGACCGTGTAATCGACAGGTAAAATAAATCGCCAAGCGGGATCGTAATCGTAATACGCCAAACCCGTGAACTGTGCTTTTTGGCGCGCCGACAATGCCGATTGGGGATGGGTTCGGAATAGTTCGTCGCGTTCCAAGCGAAAACGGCGACACGTTTCAGCGGGATCGGCTTGGGAGTCGCGCACGCGCGCATACATGCCCGCGACGGTGCGCCGATAATCGAGCAGTTCTTGATAGCGGGACATGAGTTTTACTCCACCAGTTGATCATCGAACCGATGACTGCGCCTCGTAGACACATGGGGAAGGGCGAATCTTTCGGTCACAGTGGGGCGGATCGCATAAAACTCCCGTAAAAGTCCCGCAAAAACCCGCGAGGAAGACCGTCGCAGCGCGTAGTGGTCACTGACTATGCGCGACCTTCTAGTTCTACAACCGAAATGATGCAGCGATAGCCGCAGTTGGTATGGGCTGGCTTCCCCCTCTCCGTGATTACGGAGAGGGGACTGAGGGGGTGAGGTCAATCGGTGGCCTTTGATGGGTCAAATCGTAAGTTCAGTTGTAGAACTACCTCGGCTTCGGAGTCGAGGTGGCGCGCGCGCCTTCGACGCTAATGATCGCGCATTTCATGTCGAATTGCATGTAAAAATCGATGTCGCCCATCGAGAACGAGTAGCCACCGCCATCATAGCTGATCGTCGCCACGCCATCGCGCGGCGCACCTTTGGTGATCGCATCGCTCCACAGCTTGGTGAATGCGCAAGTCGGCGTCGGGTGGCGATTGGCGAATTCATTGTTTTCGGGGTGGCTGGTTTCGCTCTCCATGCCCTTGTTGGTGAAGAAAAACGAATTCGCACTCGATTTGATATGCGTGGTCGCGCCCGGATGTTCGATCGTCACCTTGACGGTCTGGTACCAGTCCGAACTACCCCCGCCCGCGCCGACGGGTGCATTGTTGGTGGGCGGCGTCGCCATCGTCTGGATGAACTCATATTTGGCAGTGGGCGCGGGCGAGTAGGTCGCGTCCAAATCCATTGTGCCATCGGCGCGAATATACCTGATCTCCATCGAATGCACGGCGACATCACCACCCACGAACGCCACGATCTGCGGATAGGCCGCGAACGTATCGAAGTGCGCAGGATCGGCGTTGTTGGGCAGCGGAGCGGTCAGCAGCCCGTAATCGGCGTACTGGCGCGCGGCGGTCGTAGCGTCTACATTCGGATTCGACCCGCCAAATATCGGCGCAAAGGTGGATACTGCCGACGCCGAACTGAATATATCACTCGTCTTTTGGATGATGAGCACCACCGCACCCACCGACAAGGATGCGAGCACGATCGCGCCGATCAGACAGCCCACAGTCGCGGGCCTGAAACCACGACGGGGGCGCGAAGTTTGATTTGACATAGGATTCTTTCTAGCCCTGGAAGATATAGCGTGGGGTCATTATAGGCAAAA
>JBBRMW010000086.1:0-20212 GCA_038230635.1 Aggregatilineales bacterium
AGCGCCCAGAACGCAAGGTTGTAGGCCCAGGACGGCATCGGCGCCGACAGCCAGCCGAAGTACCCCGTGCCGGTCTCGATCCAGACCCGCCACGAGGGCAGCGTCGGGATCCCGTGGTAGGCGAAGTGCTCGCGGTCCATAAAGGAGAGCGGCGGGAAGTAGAACTGCCAGAGGTAGGAGATGCCGTAGCGCAGCGACGTCAGGGGGCCGTTCAGGCCGAAGAGCTTCCACGTCGCGCCGACGGCCATCGCGACGTAGCAGACGGCGATGGTGGCGCCCAGTGCTCCCACGGCTCCCAGGCGACGGGGGAGGGAGAGCGTCTCGGGGACGAACGCGAGCAGCGGCACGATGATGAGGAGCGCGGCAGGTCCGCCGATCGGCTTCGTCAGCAGTGCGAGCAGCGCCCAGAAGGCCACATGGATCGCGGGACGACATGCCCACCCCCGTCGCAGCTTGAGCAATGCCCACGTCAGCCCGGCAAGGGACGTCATCAGGAGGACGTCCGGATTGCCGATCGAACTTGCCTGACTGGCCATCGGCAGAAGTGAGTAGGCGAGCGCGCCCATGACCGCGATCAGAAGTCCGCCAACGATTGCATAACCCACGCGCCAGCCCAGTTTTTGCTCAAGGACAAAGGTCATAATGAGCGGGCCGAGCGTGACGCCAATGCCAAAACTGGCGTGCAGCCAATTCATCGTGCGCGCCGAATGATAGGTAGCCACATACAAGTTGAGGCCAGCATCCATCACGCCGCTGCCCAAACCAGCGATGAGGGACAAACCGACAATTGCCAACCACGCCGAAGATGCGGCAAGTCCCAGCATAGAAAGCCCTAGCAGCACCGCTCCCGCTAACAAGCTCATGCCAGAGCCAAAACGAGCCATCAAGCGTCCGATGTAAAAGCTGGCGAGCGTGTATGAGATCGTCTGCATCAGATAGAGCGCGTTAACGCCATCCAACGGCAGTCCAAATTCGTGCTGCATAGAAGGCCACGCCAAGCCGAGCAGCCCTGCCGACAGCCCCAGGCCAATAAAACCCAGGAAAGCGATGACAATGGTTCGCGTATTCTGATTCATAAGAGATGTTGAGATTCGTTGTACCAAAAAATTAAATTGGAAGTATATCGCACGCCCGCCCGGAATGTGAATTTGCGTGCGATTGATGATTGAGGCGTTTTTTGCCGTTACGCGCGAGGAAAGAAGCGGGCGTCACCGATGTGATCACCCGTTCTCATTTTTCTTAGATTGTTTGCGCTTATGCTGCCACAAACTGCCGCAGTTTCGACTCGACCCAGCCAATCACCTCGGCGAGTCCCGTCTCATCCTTGAGGTTGGTGAAGATAAAAGGCCGCGCGCCGCGCATCTTGCGCGCATCCCGATCCATCACATCGAGCGATGCACCCACATACGGCGCGAGATCGATCTTGTTGATCACCAGCAAATCGGAGCGCGTGATACCTGGCCCACCTTTGCGCGGAATCTTGTCGCCGCCGGACACGTCGATGACGTAGATCATAAAGTCCGCCAGTTCCGGGCTGAAAGTGGCGGCGAGGTTATCCCCACCGCTCTCGATGAAGACCAGTTCCAGTCCGGCGATGCTATCTTCCAAGTCGAGCACCGCCTCCATGTTCATTGATACATCGTCGCGGATGGCGGCATGTGGACAGCCACCCGTCTCGACGCCACGCACCCGCTCGAGCGGCAGCGTGCCCTGGCGAATCAGAAACTCCGCGTCTTCGCGTGTGTAAATGTCGTTGGTGACGACCGCCAAGTTGATTGTCGGATAGAGGTGCTGGCTGAATCGATCGACTAGCGCCGTCTTACCACACCCAACCGGCCCCGCGATCCCGATGCGCACTGCGCGCCCATTTGCATTCATGGTTTCGTGTCCTCGTTAAATTACCCGATAAGCAGAAAACCTCTCATCCCCTAACCCCACCAGGGTGGAAGGGGAATCGGTTGCGGATTGCACCCCTCTACCCTTGTGGGAGGGGAACGTTTCCGTTCCGGGGATTAATTTCCGTAACGTTTGAGATAGCAAAGCGACTAAATGGTCGTCCAAAGATAACTGCTTAGCCCACCAGCGCAAGGAAGGTTGAGGCAAGACGCCTACCCAGTGGGGGTTCATGCGAAGGACCGACGCTGGATAATTTGCCATACCGTTGACCAGCTAATCCCACCAGAGAAAGACCTCGCCATCCGTGAGTTCTCGCGGTGCAGTTTCTAAGTCCGGGCAGAATTGTAGGAGCCATTCGCCGAGCGCTTGCATCTCATGGTCAGTTGGGATGCGTTGGAGGCGAAATTGGACACTATCAGATGTGGCTCCTGTCACGTCAATGCCGTATTTTTCGTCTAACTCCGTGAGTTTCTCGATAACGTCCTCTGTATCGAGATCGTAGTTAGCGCCATCAGTGCCTTCAATGCGCAGAATATCAAACTGATTGGTAGTCGGTGCAACGACAATGAGTTCGTCGTCCACCTGCTGATGGGATACATAAGCTAGCAACAGGGAATGGCCTATAAGGCTCCTGACTTTACTCAAGGCTTCCGCCGTTTTTTGATCTTTCTCTCCGAAGACCCATTGGGTCATAAGCTGAGGGTCTTGTATCTCTTTGGCGAGCAAATTGAATAGGTCTGCCGCAAATTTGGCCTGCGCTGATTCTTCACCGTCTCGTTTCACATTTTCAAAAAGCTGGTCACTGAGGATGTTGAAGGATTTCCTACTCGCATCTCGCTGTTCCGGAGACTCTTGGGTTTGCCTAAGCTTTTCCTGGAAACGCGAGTATACTTCATCGGCAGGGAGCAGCCATTCCCAACAATCTGTGGCGGGCAACTGGCCCTGAACGTAAACGTTGTGCGGGCGACCCTTTATGGCCAGCGCTACGTTAATTTTCTGGATAATTTCATCTGGAATTGGCATAGCGGCTTATTCCTGGTCGTATGTGTGCCATAATTACTCTTATCGTTTTCAGGGATCACTTCTCCATGTGTGCGCTGATAGTAGCACATCGTCAATTGAACGACAAAAGGCGGCATCCGGGATAGTTCTGGATGCGGGATTTACTGACAACTGACGATATTGGGATCACTTTCGCATTTTTGCTATGCATCTGTGCAGTCCCTCACCCTAACTCCACCAGGGTGGAAGGGGAATCGGTTGCGGATTGCACCCCTACCCTTGTGGGAAAGGGGCCGGGGGTTGCATTCAAAACAAGAAATATCGCTGCGCCATCGGCAGACTCTCGGCAGGCTCGCAGGTCAGCAGTTCACCATCGGCGCGCACCTCATACGTTTCTGGATCGACCTCGATCGTGGGCGTCGCATCGTTGTGAATCAGGTTCGCCTTGCCGATCGCGCGGCAGTTTTCGACGGCCACTCCCTGCTTCTTGACGCCGACTTGTCCCAGAATATCCGCCTCAAGCGCCGCTTTCGAGGTGAACGCCAGACTCGTCGCTGCCGTCGCGCTCCCGAACGATCCGAACATCGGACGATAGAGCACAGGCTGCGGCGTCGGAATCGAAGCGTTGGCGTCGCCCATCACGCTCCACGCGATGAAGCCGCCCTTGATGATGATCTCCGGTTTGACGCCGAACATCGCCGGACGCCACAGCACCAGATCGGCCAGTTTACCCGGCTCGATCGATCCGACGTGCCCCGCAATACCATGTGTGATCGCCGGATTGATCGTGTATTTCGCCACATAGCGCTTAACCCGGAAGTTGTCGTGGCGCGCCGTATCTTGCGCCAATGCGCCGCGCTGCACCTTCATCTTGTGGGCGGTTTGCCAGCAGCGCGTGACCACCTCGCCGACGCGCCCCATCGCCTGCGAGTCGCTGCTGATCATGCTGAAAACGCCCATGTCGTGCAGAATATCCTCGGCGGCGATCGTCTCTGGTCGAATGCGACTTTCGGCAAAAGCCACATCTTCCTCCACGCCCGGATTCAGATGATGGCAGACCATCAGCATATCCAGATGTTCGGCGATCGTGTTGACCGTATACGGGCGCGTCGGATTGGTCGAGGACGGCAAAACATTCGGAAAACCCGCGATGCGGATGATGTCTGGGGCATGGCCGCCACCCGCGCCTTCCGTATGATAGGTGTGGATCGTCCGCCCCGCGATGGCCGCGATCGTGTCTTCGACGAAGCCCGCCTCGTTGATCGTATCGGTGTGGATGGCTACTTGCACGTCGTATTCATCGGCAATTTTGAGGCAGGCGTCGATCGCGGCGGGGGTTGTGCCCCAATCTTCGTGCAGTTTGAGTCCGCACGCACCCGCCAACACCTGTTCGATGAGCGGCGCGCCCGTCCCTGCATTGCCCTTCCCCAAAAATCCAAAGTTAACGGGCCACGCATCGGCGGCGCGCAGCATTTGCGCCATATTCCATGCGCCGGGCGTACACGTTGTGGCGTTCGTACCCGTCGCGGGGCCTGTACCACCGCCGATCATTGTCGTTATCCCGTTCGAGAGCGCCTCGTAAACTTGCTGTGGGGCGATGAAATGGATGTGGCTGTCGATCCCGCCTGCTGTCACGATCAGGTGTTCGCCCGCGATTACTTCGGTGCTTGCTCCGACGATCAAAGCCGGATCGACGCTTTCCATCGTATCCGGGTTACCCGCCTTGCCCACCTTGACGATCCGCCCATCTTTGATTCCGATGTCGCCTTTGACGATGCCCCAGTGGTCAATGATGATCGCATTGGTGATCACCAGATCGAGCGCGCCGTTTTCACCGGCGCGGATGGCGGTGCTGCTCTGCCCCATACCATCGCGGATCACTTTGCCGCCGCCGAACGTGATCTCGTCGCCATACGCTGTGAAATCGCGCTCGATCTCGATGATTAGCTCCGTGTCGGCTAGACGCACGCGATCACCCGTCGTTGGCCCATATAGATCAGCGTAGGTGCGGCGTGGAATGGATTGGCTCATTGCGCACTTTCTTTCAATATGCCGTTCACCAAGCCGCGATGTCCATAGACGGCGCGCGCGCCACCGAAGGCAACGAGCGCCACTTCCTTTTCTTCACCCGGCTCGAAACGCACGGCGGTTCCGGCGGGAATATCGAGCCGCATCCCGTAGGCGGCGTTTCGATCAAAATCCAGCGCGATATTGACCTCGTAAAAATGATAATGGCTGCCCACCTGCACCGGACGATCGCCCGTGTGCTGGACGATCACGCGCGCCATTGCCCGCTCCGTATTGATCTCGATCGGCTGTGCATCAGCATCGATCAGATATTCACCGGGCACCAGTGCGTTATGCACGAGCGCGTTATGATGCGGGATCGGGTCGTGCAGCGTAACCAGCTTCGTGCCATCGGGAAAGGTGGCCTCGACCTGCACCTCGTGGATCATCTCGGCGACCCCATCCATCACGTCGGCGCGCGTCAACAGCGTCGTGCCCCAGACCATGACCTCGGCGACGCTCCGACCATCGCGGGCGGCCTCCATAATCTCGGCGGAGAGGATCGCTATCGCTTCGGGATAGTTCAGTTTGAGTCCGCGTGCGCGGCGTTTGCGGGCCACTTCGGCGGCTGTGTAGATCAACAGTTTTTCTTGTTCGCGTGGGGTCAGATGCAAAAGCGTGCTCCTTGCGTGGATAGGTGTGCAGACACTTTACGAAAGTCAATTGACCGCCGCATTGTGTAAATGATCCAAAACTGAGCCGCGAGATTTAGTACACTTTGCGTGGCAAGATCGGCTCACGGTCATACAAGGCGTGTTTAGCCTTTCGCCAAAATGCCAGCAATCCGGCGGGCAGCGTCCGACCGCCAACACTCAATGCGCGCACGACCACGCCATGTGCGATCAGTGTGCTCGCGCCCCAGACCGTTTCGCCAGGAATACATAAGGTCGCCGCCAACTCGTTGAGTTCCGCTTCGAGTGCCAGCCAACGCGCTGGATCGATTCCCACGCGGCAAATATAAAAGGTCGCGCTGTACCGATAATCGGCAAAGCGGGCGGACGACGTGAGCGAACGCAGTGCAGGTTTATAGCGAGCGTGTTCCAGCGCGATCGGACGGCCATTCGCGGTGATCGCCGTTTCCAGATCGAGCATTTCGTAGGCGAACACTTCGCCGCGCGCCGTCCGTCCGGGCGTCACGATCTCCCACCAGAACAGCCCCGCATCGTCGGCCAAATCGATATGCGTGGCTTGCGAAAACCAAGATCCGGCGAATGGAATGAGCGGATCAGGCAGCAATTCGAGCAAGCCGCCGCGTTCCACGCGCACCTGGGTATATTGTCTAGGCGGAGCCGTTTCGGGGCGCTGGCGATAGATGCGGGTCGCACTCGTGGTGGTGATCTGCGCCCCCGCATCGGCTTCGACATTGATTTCCAAGCTCAGATTATCGCCGCCCAAGATGCCGCCCGACACGTTGTGCAGATGAACGAGCGCCGAGCCATCCGCCAGATCGAAGGCTCGGATCACCTTGAGCGGCGGCGTCTGTTCGCGGACTCGCAAGTGAGTGCGCCCTTGAAACGCCTCGAATTCTAGCCGTAATGCCGCGTGACGCGCTTGGGTGGGTGGCTGGTCGATCAACTGATGAACAATCGCGTCGATTGTAAAGGATGGCGCATCGAGGCGACTTCGAGGGCAGGCAATGACCCAAATAGAGACATATTCGTGCAGTCCGACTCAGATAAATGACTGCGATCGACCGCTTCCTTCAAAATGGGCTTGATATCCCACAACAGGTGTGCGGCTTGGGTCTGGCCGAGCGCCAGCAATTTTTGGCACGCCGCGATTAAACCTCCGATCGATTGCTGCAAATAGGCGAGCGCGGTCAGATCAGCTTCGAGGCCGAGCGCGCCGCCGATCAGTCCAAATGCGGCGCAGTGATGGATGTTCGCGCTCGCTCCTTTGGCCGCGTCGGCTGACCAGCTCAGCAGCGGATGCCCGGTTAGCTCGACGGCCAACGCAAGCAGTCGCCTTCCAAGCGTGGCGCTGGCTGCCCGACTTTCGCGTGCGGTTTTGAGCGCATCCAGCCGCGCATTGATCGTCAGCCAATCCAAATCCAGCGGGCAGTGAATTTTTGCTGCGATAGCGTGCGTCGCCCGACAATAGGCTGCCTCGATCGCGCCCGTCTCCGCCACGTAAACGCTCAGAAACTCCGCCAACCGGGGGACAGTGAGCGTTTCGTCGGCGATCAGCATTTCCAGCCCGAACGAATGCGCCGCCGCCCCGATCGGCAAGGCACTGTCGGCGATCTGCATCAAGCGCAGGTATGTGATAGGTGTGTTTGTCATCATGAGATTCCGCTTTTCGGCTACGGCGCGGGTGACGCGAACGCGCAAACTTTATATGGTTTTGCAATGAGATGCAATCGGCGTCCTACGTGCAACGCAAATCAGAGTGTACAAGCCGCGCATTTTGCAGTAGAGTCTACGCACATTCGATACAGCGGAGTTTGGAAAATGGAAGACATGCTCGCCCAACTCAACACGATGCGGGAAACCATCGAAAATCTCACGGTGCGTCTTTGACGTAGCCGCTAAAGAAACCGAAATTAGCGAAATCGAAACGCAATCCGCGAGTCTGACGTTCTGGGATGATCCGCGCGCCGCGCAGACTGCCATGCAGCGCATGAGCGCGCTCAAAGAAGAAGTTGAGCGGTGGCGCAGCATCCAGACGCGCATCAACGATACACTCGAACTCGCCGAACTGGGCGACGAATCGTTGGCCGCCGAACTGAATACCGAATCCGAGGCGATCAAGCTGATCGTCGACGATCTCTCGTTCAAGGCGCTGATGAGCGGTAAATTCGACAACAGCGACGCGATCATCTCCATCCATGCGGGCGCAGGTGGCACCGAATCACAGGATTGGGTGTGGATGCTGCTGAGGATGTTCTTGCGCTGGGCGGAAACCCACAGCATGAAAACCGAACTCCTCGATCAGACCGATGGCGAAGAAGCCGGGATCAAAAGTGTGACGTTCACCATCAAGGGCGGGTATGCCTTCGGCTATCTGCAATCGGAGCGCGGCGTCCATCGCCTCGTGCGCATCAGCCCGTTCGATGCGGCCAAACGTCGCCATACGTCGTTCTCGCTGGTCGAGGTGATGCCTGATGTTCACAACAACGTCGAGATCGAAATCGCCGACAAAGATATTACGGTCGATTCCTTCCGATCGAGCGGTGCGGGCGGCCAGAACGTCCAGAAGAATGAAACCGCGATCCGGGTTACGCATTTGCCCACCGGGATCGTCGTGACCTGCCAGAACGAACGCAGCCGGATGCAGAACCTCGAAAGCGCCATGAATGTGTTGCGTGCGCGTTTGTTCGATCTGGAACAGCGCAAACAAGAAGAAGAGATCGCCAAAATGAAGGGTGAGCACGTCGAGATGGGCTGGGGCAACCAGATTCGCTCCTATGTGCTGCAACCGTATCAGATGGTCAAGGATCACCGCACCGATCACGAGACAGGCAATGCCGCCGCCGTGCTCGATGGTCGCCTGGATGAGTTTATGGAAGCGTACCTGCGCGCACACGTTGGCGCGAGTGCGGCGTGATCTCACCCCTCATGTGGTTATAGCGAGCAGGCGCAGGTTTGACTGAAGGGAATGGTGTCGAGTGTCTTCTCCAAGTCCACGAAGCACGCAGCTTGATCTGGCTATCGAGGCGTTGGCCGCTGATCGCTATCGGCTGACGGCCAACGGTGTGCTGACGGCGGAGATCGCCGCACCTTTCACATTGGCCGAACTATCGGCGGTCGGCGAGGCGATCGATGGTCGCGTCGATTTGTCGAAGGCTGATCGGGCCAAAGCGGCGGCTGATTTCGGGGATAAATTGTTTGCTGCTGTGTTCACAGGTGCGATTGGCGATGCGTATACGAAAAATCCGCCTTCGCACCTGCGGATTGACGTGGAGCGCGCCGGGCTGCTCGCCGATATTCCCTGGAAGCTGCTGCGCGTCCCAAACAACGGCGCGCCCACCATCGAAGTGATTGGGCTGCCTGCCGTACCGCGCTCGGTAGGCGGGGTCGGCGAGATGCTCAGTGGGCCGCGTCTGCTGCTGAGTCCGGCGGCGCTATTGGTGCTCATTGCCCTCGTCGTAATTGCCGGAACTGTCATTCAGGGGCTAACGCCAAAAAACGTCGATCTCACGATTATCAGCTTACGCACCGTGCCGCCCCAACCCTCGCCCGGTGAATTGGTGAATGTGGCGATCACCATCAAAAATACGGGCACTGATAAATCCGACAGCTTTCAATGGGCGTGGTTCCTCACCGATCCGCGCAGCCAAGCTATCCCCAAGCCCGATCTGGTGGAGACGGTCACGAGCATCCCCGCCGGCGCGCAGTTGACAGTGCGCGGCGAATTTATTTTTGGGCTGTGGGGCAAATATGATACGGTTGGCTGGGTCAACTACAACAACAAGCTGCAAGAGTTGAACTTCAACAACAACCTGAGCAGCACCACTACCGGACACGTCACGATTTCGGGCAACACGGGTGATTCGTTCGTCGTCGATTTTTCGCGCTTGCCCGACAATACACTGCTCTCGACAGTGCGTGAACTAAAAAGCGAAGAGTTTTCGCAGTGGGGTATCACGATCAAGCCGGATGCGACAGGCGATGATGATTGTGCAAAGGCAATTGTGCGGTTGCTACCAGAAGCAGCGGGCAATGATCAACTCATGACGAGTCTGCCAGGGAACGCCAATGTATGCAATACGCTGCCCGTCGTGTTTACCACCAGTTCCGCAATCGGCGGTGCGAGCGTTGACTTGCAGGCCGATCGCGCGGGCGATTACACGTTGCAATTAACGGATGCCAATGGTCAGTTGTTAGGTTCAACGAAGGTTACGGTGGCGCAGGCTGGCGCGCAAACACTCCATATCCCGACCGACGCCACGTTTCTGGCGACGGCTAAGAACGCCACGCGCATCGTTTACAGTGGGCCGTCGGGCAGCATCACGGCCATTCAGAAATTGACGCTGTTCAAGGCCGCGCCGAGTTCATAAACGACTCTGCGCGTCGTGAAATGGCAATCGCAATTAATTTTATGGCAGAGATCGGACGCGGCAGGCCGCGTCCGTTTTTCGTTCGTCCGCTTATTTTGTGGCGGCGGTGGGCGCGACGGTTGCCGCTCCGGTCGGCGTCGGTTTCGGAGCCGCCGCCAGTGCCGCCTTTACATCCATGCTCAATGTAGCCATCATGTGTTGGAAAAGCGGCTCAAGGCGTCCAGTCCAGTCGCTGGGTGACGCGATTGCCTGGATGAGTATCACATGCGTTGAATCGAGCGACAACAGCCACAACTCGGTTTCTTGCGCCGCCGTATTGGCAGTAGCGGCACTGAGTCGATGATAGCCTGTCCCGCTAAGCGCGCCTGCGGTCACATCGCGGAGTTGGAGCGGCGCTTCACCTTTTGCGGATAACTGCGGCTGTGCCTGCGTCAAAATTTGCTTGGGCGTGCTCGTGTCGGTGATGCCCTGGATACCGAGCGCAGTGGGCGCTAATACGCGAATACCAACCAACACACTATTTGAGCCTGTCGGCGTGAACACATATGTCAGCGGATTGGTGGCATTGGCCGCGACTGGCGACCAACCTGCTGGGTACTCGATTTTCAGCACGCCATCTGGACTTTGATAAGCCGTATAGCCATTCGTCGCGGCCAACACATCGGGCGTGGGTGACGGGGTGGCACTCAAGACTGGACGAATCGTAGACTTCGGATCGATGTTGGTCGTGATCAGCAACAACCCCGCCAGCACCAGCAGCAAAACGACAAAAATGACGATCGGTGACTGACCACGTGCAGATGTGTTCTCAGATGGATGCGCGGAAAGTCGAGCGGATCGAGAAGATCGAATGGACACAAGGCGTTCCTTTCTCAAACCGGGATGCGTGATCCCGAAAGGCGATGCAATAATCCTGCGGGGGATTGTACCATCAGCGCGCGCCAAGCCCAATTTCGCCGAATGCCGCCGATTTGTGTAAGATCACGGGAAACTTACAGTTCCTGACAAGATCAAGGAGTCCCCTATGCCCGACCCGCGCCACCAAAAGTTAGCAAAAGTCATGGTTCACTATTCGCTCAACATCCAACCGGGCGACAAGCTCCTGCTCGTGGGTGGCGAGATTGCCGCGCCACTGATCCGCGAAATTTACCGCGAGGCGCTCCGGGCGGGCGCATTTGTCGATGTCCAAGTCGCGCTTGAAGGGCTGCGTGAAATTCTATTTGTCGAAGGGACTGAAGAGCAGCTTAGTTATATATCCATATTGGATCGTGCCGTCATTGAGCATTACAACAAATTTGTTTCGATTCTATCGTCCCAGAACACGAAATCGCTTGGCGGCATCGAACCCAAACGGCTGGCGTTGCGGAGCAAGACACGCGCCCCGCTGCAAACACAACTGATGGAGAAGGCGGCGCTTGGCAAACTCGATTGGTCTCTGACGCTTTATCCGACCTACGGTTATGCCCAGGATGCGGGTATGTCGCTGAGCGATTACGAAGACTTCGTTTATGGTGCGGGGCTGCTCGATTTGGACGATCCGGCGGAAGGCTGGCGCAAAGTTCGCGCCGAACAACAACGTATCGCCGATTATCTGGCGCAACACAACGAAATTCACATCGTCGCGCCGGGTACCGACATCACTTATCGTGTCGGCGGACGGCGTTGGATCAATGCTGACGGATCTAGTAACTTCCCTGACGGCGAGGTTTTCACCGGTCCGATCGAAGACTCCGCCAATGGCACTGTGCGCTACACTTATCCAGCGATCTACAACGGCAATCAGGTCGAGGGAATCGAATTGACGTTCGAGCATGGCAAAGTGGTGGCGGCCAGTGCGACAAAGGGCGCGGATTTTCTACATGCGATGCTCGATATGGATGCTGGATCGCGCTTTTTGGGCGAGGTGGCGTTCGGCCTGAACTACGGGATCAAGCAGTTCACCGGGACGATCCTGTTCGATGAAAAGATCGGCGGCACGATGCACATGGCGCTCGGTGCATCCTACCCCGAAACAGGTGGCGAGAACGAATCGGGCTTGCATTGGGACATGATCTGCGATCTGCGCGAAGGTAAGGTCTATGCCGATGGCGAATTGTGTTACGAGGAGGGCAAGTTCGTCCTTTGAGCGGGGCATATAACAATGTTGTTCCATTCAGAGGGGCGACCCGATGGAACAACCCCGTCTGGTCGCCCCTCGTGCATTTAGGCTTGCAAAATACCGCCCTCAACCGGACTTTTCACCCCTTTCAAGGTCGTCCTAATCCGCTATAATCTAAACATCAGTTATAGGGTGTCTAACACTTGGCATGATCATTCGGCCATACCAACCCGCCGATGATCCCGCGCTGATGGCGATCGAGTATCGATCGCCACGCGGGGCGAGCAATCCCTTCGTCCATTGGCGCAGGCGATTTGCCGATCGTGCTCGGCTGTTTGCTGATCATCAGATTTTCGTGCTCGACGACGACGGCATCGTGGCGGGTTGCGTAGCGATTGCCGTTAAACAAGTCATGGTGAGCGGAGGCTGGTTGCCCCTCGGCTACCTGTTCGATCTGCGCATCGATCCAGTTTACCGGCGCTTTGGTTGGGGCACGGTATTGACCGATTACATCGAAAGTTACGCGATCGATCGCGGCATCGTGGGCGTCTATGGGCAAATCGTTACGGTCAATCTACCATCGCTGACGCTGTTCGATCAGCGCGGCTATCAGCGCATCCGACAGTTGTTGTATCTGGAATATCCACCTGCCGCCGCGTGGCCGTCACCCATCCCGATCGAGTGCGACAGCGGCGACGATATGGTGCGCTTTACGCCGATCACCGACCGCGACTTTTACACCGAAGATGTGGCGGCCAGCGTCGGCAACTTCGATTATGTGCGCTGGTTTCACGACACCGAATTTGGGTATGCCAACATCAGCACCTTCGAGCAAAGCCACGTTTATCGCCAGATCGCCTTAGATGATTTGACGCTGCCCGAAGAAGTGATTCAGCAGCAGGCGCGCAGCCTTCGCCTGTTCCATTTGATGGGAACGGAGCAGATCGATCTATTCCAGGCGGCTTTCGACACCGTGCGCGATCAGGCGCTCGTCAACAATTTGTACAGCCTGAGCCTCGTCGTTGACGCCGAAGAAACTTTGCCTGGATTCATTTTTAGTGAAGCGAATCAACAAAAACGCTATTGGACGATGTTCAAGAGCTTACACCCGGAGTTTAACCCACAGTGGAGTTCGCCATTTTACGTAGACGCGCGCGAAATATAGACCCAGTCCATCCCGCCCGATCCCGCCCGCAAAAGTCATCCATCGTGTCCCTCAAAATCATCCTGGCGAGCGCTTTATGCGCCTCGGCGTGCAGCCTGAGTGCAAACGCCGACACGGTGATTCCGACGGCCACCACCGCGAACGTGGCCGCGCCCGCTCCGAGCGCCATCCCCACCGATCCGATGCCCGATGCTGCGCGCGCCCTCCTGAACGGTGACTATGACTCGGCCATCAAGCAGTACATGGCGGTGGCGGCGACCAATCCAACGCTCAAATGCGCTGCCCTGTATGGTTTGGGCGTGTCCAATTTACGCTTGGTCAACGCCGCCGCCGCCGAAGCCGCGCTCACCCGCGCCCTGACCGAGTGCCCGCCCATTTTCGAAGCGACACTGCAACGGGCGGAGGCACGGCGTGCGCTCGATAAGAAGCCGGATGCCCTGACCGATTATGCGGCGGCGTTGGCGCTGCGACCGGGTTTGATCGACAGCTATATCTACGAGCGAATGGCACTGATCGACGGCACAGCAGCGACGTTACAAAAGGCCGCCGATGCGCCGCGCTACCTCGGCGGAAGTTTCGCCTTACGCGATCAATTGGCGACGGCGCTTCTGGCCGTCGGCGATCCGCTCAATGCCGTGAAGCAGTATGACCTCATCCTGGCGAGCGCGACGAAACCCGGCTACCGCGCACAAGTGGAAGTCGAGGCGGCGAACGCGCTGATCAAAGCGGGGCAGACAACAGCGGCCTACAATCGTCTCTATGGCGTGCTGAGCACTTATCCGAACACGACTCCGGCCTTCGACGCGATGGTGAATTTGGTCAGCGCGGGTCAGCCTGTCGATGTCCTGGTACGGACTCGGCTCAACGTGGCGAACAGCAACTTCGCGCCCGTGATCGCTTATCTGCCCGACATTTTGAGCGGGACACTACCGACCAAAATCCCGGCGGAACTTTATTTCCTGCTCGGTCGGGCGCTGAGTGGAACGGGCGATTACGCATCGGCGCTCAACACCTTTCAAAAGGTGCGGGATGCTTATCCTGGCGATCCACTGGCGAGTAAGGCCGCCCTTGAACAAGGGCGCGCGCAGTTCAACGCGAAAAATTATCCGGCGGCGATCGCGGCTTATCAGGCGGTCGCCGCGAATTATCCAAAATCGGCAGATGCGCCGGAGGCATTGGCGCGGGCGGGTTACATCGCGCAGACTTTCGGCGATCCGAATCAGGCGATTCAGCTCTATGACCAACTTGGAAAGGCGTATCCAGGGACGGATCAAGCGGCGGAAGGCTCGTTCAGCGCGGGGTTCATGCTGGCGGCTAGCAATCCGGCGGGCGCGGCAGCATTCTTCGGGCGCGTGGGCGATGCGCACGGCCTCCTCTGGCAAGGCAAGATGCTGCGCAAAACGGGCGATGCGAAGGGTGCGGTGGCGGCGTGGATGGCGGCTGCCAACAAAGAACCCGGTTCGTTCTTCAGCTTGCGCGCTCACGATCTATTGACAGGTGCGCAGCCGTATCTGGCGACGAGCTATCGTGCCGCAACGAGCACCGAGGCAGAGCGAATTACCGCTGAAAGCTGGCTGGTCAAAACGTTCGGGAAGCCGATCAGCGCGATCCTACCGCCCACACTGGCAAACGATCCGGGGTTGATGCGCGGCACAGAACTGTGGAAACTCGGCTGGTGGCTTGACGGCCGCGCCGAGTTCGATGCACTCCATGACACCTACCGCGACGATCCGGGTGTCATGTTCCAATTGGCGCTCTATTATCAGGGGATCGGCGCGTATCGGTCGTCGATCCTGGCGGCAGCACGGGTGATCGTGCTCTCGAAACAGCCTGCCGTCAATGTCCCGGCGTATCTGGCGCGGTTGGCTTACCCGATTTACTATACCGATTTACTTATCCCAGCGGCGCAGAACTACAAAGTCGATCCGTTGTATTTCGCCTCGCTCATCCGGTTGGAGTCGGATTTCGACGCACGGGCAAACAGCAGTTCCGATGCGCGCGGCCTGACCCAGATCGTACCGACGACGGCGACGGATATTGTGGGGCATTTGGGCTGGCCGCCAAATTTCACGGCTGACGATTTATTCCGTCCTTTCATCAGCCTACGAATGGGCGCGTTCTACATAGATTTCGTGCGCCGCTATCTGGGCGGCAATCTCGCCGCGACACTGGCAGGTTATAACGCGGGGCCGGGCGCGGCATCGGGTTGGCTGGCTACAGCAGGTGACGATCTCGATCTGCTGTACGAGACGATCACCTCGGCACAGGCGCAGAGTTATGTGCAAATCACCTATGAGAACGACGCCGTATACCGGGCGCTCTATGGAAAATAGCGAATCTCACATTTAGGCGTGTCACGTTCAGGCGTTCTCGTTGGCGCGTGCTCGATAACACAACCCGCTATTCGATGCCTCGCTGAAGGCTGCAAATGGGAGGGTGCATTCAGAATTAGGGCGAGGGATGCGCTGTGGCTGAAGGCCATCGCCTAGCGGACGAGGCAGGCCTCGTCCCTACCCCAGACGCCGTTCCTGTAGGGACGAGGCCTGTCTCGTCCGTCTCGAAAGGGCATCGCCAGGGAAAAGCCGTTCGGTACGACTCGCCCCCAGCCCTGAATGCACCCCTAATGGGAGTCACACAAGCGCCAAACTGAGCCTGCTGGTAGAATGGGTGCATTGCACGATCTGTATCTGAGCGGTCGCTGAGCTACGCATTCCCCCGCTGCTCACCCAATAGCATGTGGAGATTTGCTCGTGGTTCTTTCCATCGACGCGCCCAGCTTTTCGCTCGACGAAGCGATTTTGCGAACCTTGATTTACGCCGATTTATTTCAATTCCCGATGACCGCGCGCGAAATTCAGCGATATTTGATCGGCTGTGCCGCCACGCTCGACGATGTGCAAAAGCGATTGGCCGAATCCGACTGGCTCGCCGTGCGCATTGCGTCTGCGGGCGTTTACTACGCGCCGATCGAAGCCGCCGCGCACAGTGTGCCGGAGCGTCTTCGCCACGAAACCGCTTCCCAGCAGTTGTGGCCGATCGCGGAACGGTATGGGCGTCTGCTGGCATACGTGCCGTTCGTGCGGATGGTGGCGCTGACCGGCGCGCTGGCAATGCGCAATGCCAAGCCCGATGACGATATTGATTATCTGCTAGTGACGACGCCCCGCCGCGTCTGGTTGGCGCGCGCCCTGGTCGTTGTGATTGTACGAGTCGCGCGTCTGCGGGGCATCCAGTTGTGTCCGAATTACGTGTTGGCCGAAACCGCGCTCGAACAAAAGCAGCGCGACCTGTATATCGCCCACGAAGTGACGCAGATGATCCCGCTGACCGGAACAAACGTCTATTGCGCGCTGCGTGCCGCCAACATCTGGACGGATGATTTGCTGCCTAACACACGCTTTGAAGCTGAGCCTGACAGTGAGGCGCATCCGCAGGGGGCGGCACGCCTCGTCCAACGGCTGGGCGAGTGGCTGCTTGGAGGACGACTGGGCGATGCGCTCGAAGGCTGGGAGCAGCGGCGCAAACTGCGCAAATTTGCAATGGAGGCGCAGAAGCCGCACGCCTCCGCGCAACTCGATGCAGAGCATGTCAAAGGCCATTTCAACGATTATGGCTATCCAACCTTGCAGCGTTATGAGGATCGCCTGCGTCACTATGCGCTGATTGCCGACTCGCCCGCCGTCGGCGCAAGCGCGGATAAATAACCGCGCACTCTCTACATCTGACCGCCTTTGCTGCGTGCGCAGGGGGGCGATCGGCGTGAGGTTCTGTGCCTTGACGTTCGCCACGCGCTCCCGTATGATCGGCGTTTTGGGACAAGGGATTCTCATGTCGGGTACATTTCTAAATATTGTCTCCATCATCGCTGGTAGCCTGATCGGTGTGCTCATCGGCGATCGACTCTCCGCCAAAATGCAAGAATCGATCATGGGTGGGCTGGGCTTGGTCACGCTGTTTATCGGGATGCAGAACACATTCCGCACGGGCAACATTTTGATCCCGCTGCTGGGCTTGCTCATCGGAACGATCATCGGCGAGCTGCTCGATCTGGATGCGGCGCTCAAGCGCTTCGGCGGCTGGCTGCAAAGCATGGTTCAGCGCAATACCGCAACGGCTGAATCAAATGCGCAAGGCGCGGCGAATGCTTTGCCCGATGCGCGGGTGCGCTTCATCAACGGCTTCGTGACGGCCAGCCTCGTGTTTTGCATCGGTCCACTGGCGATTCTCGGCTCAGTGCAAAATGGCATGAACGGTGCGGACATCAAGCTGCTGGCGATCAAATCGACGCTCGACTTTTTCGGATCGATCGCTTTCGCCGCGTCATTGGGCATCGGCGTGGCCTTTTCGACGCTGCCGACTCTCGTCATTCAGGGCGGCTTTTCGCTGCTGGGCGTCGCACTGATCAGCGTATTGGCGGCGGGCGGCGTCCCACTCGATAATGACAACCCGTATATTCGAGAAGTGACCGCGACCGGCGGCCTGCTGCTGATGGGACTGGCGCTGCTGCTGCTCAATATCAAACAGTTGCGCGTCGCCAACTTTTTACCCGCGCTGATCATCGTGCCAATGCTGATCCTGTTAGCGGCGCTGCTGCATATCACGATCTATCCATCGCTGTCATGATGCCGAGGCTACTCAACAGCATCCTGGGTGGGGCATTGGCGGGCGCTGCCGCCGTCGTGATTATTCTGGCCGCGCTTTTGCCATTTGCCCTGATCTTCAAAATCGATTACGCGCCCACGCTCGTCTCGAACACCGTCATCGAATATACGCCGCCCGATAACGCGATCGCGCTGCAAAACACGCTTGGCGCGTTTGCCTTCCCATTCGCGCTCCTGGGCGGAATCATGCTTACCGCGATGATCGGGCTGATCATCGGCGTGATTTTCGCCGTGCTTCGGGGACACTCGATCCGTGCGGCGACGCTCATTGCGGCGCTTGCACAGCCCATGATCGTCTGGTTTTTGTTTCCAATCCACATGACTCCCATCGCGCTCGCGCCGTTTCTGATAGCCGGTCCACTGACAGCACTGCTCAGCCGCCGCGATCTGCCACTCAGTCGTTCGATAGCCGCAAATCCGATCAGCCGCCGCGATCTACTGCGCCGCGCCGCGATCTTCGTGGGCGGTGGAATCGCACTGGGCATGATCGAGGGTTTCCCGGTCTATCTGGCTGCATTGACCGCCAATCGCGCCGGACGCATCCTGTTCGATTTCAAGCCGCCCCCCGCCCGCACCGCCAATTTCTCGCCGCCAGGCATCACGCCGGAAGTGACCGATCTGGCCGATTTTTACGTGATGCGCAAATCGCCGATCGTCGTTCCGCCCACCGCGCCCGATTGGACGCTCGTGATCGATGGCTTGGTCGATCAGCCGTTGGCGCTCTCGTTTGCTGCGATCCAGGCGTTTCCGCGCATCGATCAGTTCATCACGCGCGGCTGTATCAGCAACCCGATCGGCGGCAACCTGATCAGTACGGCTCTGATGTCCGGGGCGCGGCTGGGTGACGTGCTGAGTGACGCACGCATCCGCCCAGAGGCCACGCAGCTTGTATTTTACGGGCGCGACGGCTACGCTGAAAGTCTGCCACTTGCCGACGCGCGTGATCACGGCTTGTTGGTCTACGCGATGAACGGCGTTTTTCTGCCCGATGCGCATGGCGCGCCGCTCAAGGTCGAAGTTCCAGGACGCTACGGCTTCAAGAACATGAAGTGGTTAGCGCGCATCGAGGCGGTCGCCGCGCCCTTCAAGAGCGTGTGGACGCAAGAGGGCTGGACGGAAACCGCAATCGACCAAACCTTGAGCCGCATCGACACGATCATGCCGACCGCGAATGGCGCGACGATCGTCGGAATCGCGTTCGCCGGAACGCGCGGGATCAACCGAGTCGAGGTGCAGATCAATGATGGCGAATGGCAAGCCGCCCAACTGAATGCGCCTCCCTTATCCGAGGATACCTGGGTACAATGGCGACTCGATACGATCCTACGCGGCGATCTGCGCGTGACGGTGCGCGGCGTCGATGGGGCAGGCACGCCGCAGATCGAAACGCCCATGCACCAGTTTCCAAACGGCGCAACAGGCTTGCAGACACTAAACGAAAAAATCTAAAAGGATGTACAACCCTTTGTCCGAAACCTGGAACGTTGAACTGCACAGCCACACGATCTATTCGCGCGACTGTCTGACCAGCCTCGACCGGGTGATCGAGTCGTGTCGGCGGCGCAGCATCGACCGCATCGCCATCACCGATCACAATACGGCGGAAGGGGCGCTGATATTGGCGAAACGTGCGCCCGATCTCGTGATCGTCGGCGAGGAGATCATGACGACGGGCGGTGAACTGCTGTGCTACTTCCTCAAAGAGTCGATCCCGCGTGGACTCTCGCCCGCCGAAACGATCCGCCGCGCCCGCGATCAGGGTGCGGTGATCAGCGTCGCGCATCCGTATGATCGGCTGCGCAAAGGGGCTTGGCTCGAAAGCGACTTATTGCAGATAATCGATCAGGTGGACGCGCTCGAAATTTTCAATGCCCGCTGCCTGTACCACGAAGATAATGACAAAGCGTTGGATATGGCAAATGCGCACGGCAAACGTGGCACAGTCGGCTCGGATGCGCATATCGCCTACGAGTTCGGGCGCGCCACATTGCGAATGCAGCCATTCGAGGGTGCGGGCGACTTTTTCGAGTCGCTGCGCACGGCGCAGCTCCAGACAAAATACAGTCCGTTTTGGGTACATGCCTTCAGCACAGAGGCGAAATGGCTGAAAAAACTCAGCTTGCGCAAACGTCTCTGGGATGGTGGATAAGGAAAGCGCAAAGTGACTGATGCTGGACTTTATCGATATAGTAGCCGAGAAAAACAGGGCAGGATAAGCTGATGATGTTCCAATCATGACAAAGGAAATCGAATGCCTATCCTGCCCGTCGAGATTATGGCGCTGTTGAATGTATTTGCGCCAGTGTTCAGTGAGCGCGTATTTG